>NZ_JAAVSC010000033.1 GCF_012641095.1 Lactobacillus sp. HBUAS51381 | reverse complement strand
ACTAGGTGCCAAAAGGTCTCGCCACCTAGCCAGTGCCCCGCATTAATTACCATAAACTATTGATTTAACAATGTTTCTATTGACAAGACGTAGAAAAAAATGAGTACTTTGCAAAGACACCCATTGTTTCCCTCGCAGTTTCCTCTCATAGATCCGGGTATTCATACAATTTTTCTGAAGTACATTAGACTAGAGATGGAGGCTAACATCATAATTATATTTTAAGACACATAATTAAATCTCATAAAGCTCATCTGTAATCTACATGTAAACAGAATGTTTCCCCTTGTAACCATGCCGTTCCTTATGCTACTCACCTCATAGAATTAATCTCGCAATAGGAGGTAAATTCTATGAAAAAAACGTTAATTGCTACAATTATGTGTCTATCATTTTTTCTCAGTAGTCCAACATCAGCAAGTGCTGCTACCCTTAAAGTCTCTCACAATTCAGCATTGTCTTGGTCTGCCAGATATAAAGTTACAACATCTGGCAATCGAATTACACATGTATCTGATATTAAAACACATGCTGTTATGGGCAACATCACAAAGAAATATCTTACCCATGACTCCCCAAATAAAGTTACACTTCATATGACTAGAAGCGTGGGTGCTATAAAGTACCATGTCTCATTATCTGCCAAAATGGCTAAAGGTAAACTTGTTATTACAACAAATTAGTTAATGCGATATACTTCTGTATTAGATGGCTGTAGCCAATTATCACTAACTATCACGTAAGTACCGATCAAACTCACGCAGATAACAAATAGGGCAATTACAAAAATCGTCTTATATAAGCTATTGTATTTATTATTTCGCCAAATAACGTATAAAGGTAAAATACATCCTATCGGAGGAAGTATAGCTGAAACGAGGGTCAAGATGATTAGAAGAACTCCTTCATCTATGTTCTGATACAAATCTGTATTAACGGTCTTAAGCGCCTGTTTTTTTTGCGCAATTTTTTCTTCATTAGCATCAATCTTTGCTTTTAACTCATCATTCTCCTTCAACAAATTATCAATCGATATTTTGTACACTTCACTAAGTTGAATGAGATTATCTAAGTCCGGATACCCTCGCCCATTCTCCCACTTTGAGATTGACTGCCGAGTAACGTGGAGAATCGTTGCAATTTCATTTTGAGAAAATCCACTTTTGATCCGAGCTTTTTTTAGTTGAACAGCGACTTCTGTGATCATTATCATTCCCTTCGACAACTCTAATTTTAAAACTTCTTCCCCCTAATTACTAGAACAGGACGCTTTGCCGTCCGTCGGTTTTAACCACGCTATTTCATCTTAGCGAGACAAATAATCAGCATTCACACGCCGAATAGCTTACAGTAGCCATTGAGGTGATGCACATGTCTAAAGAGACAACTTTAAATGTCCACTTAAACAAAGACGTCAAGGAACGTGCCGCTAAGGTCGCTCGGGGAATGGGGCTCGATCTCAACACCGTCGTTAATCTGTTCCTCGTTGAGATGAGCAACACTAATCAGCTCCCCTTCACACCAACCGGATATTCCAAATTCCCCGGCATCTGGTCTGACAATCCTCAAGAGATTGCGCATTTTAACCAACATATCGGGCTGACCGATGATGGCAGTGACTTTGGAAACGAAACCGCAGATTAGCCAACAAAACCGGCGTCGCTCCACTCAAGGGGTGACGCCGGTTTTCTGATTTCATCATTTTAACGCTGATAATCCGTCTGACTCGCCGTGAAGGGTCCCACGACTTCATGTGGCAAGTAAGGTTCCTCCAGATACTGCACGTCAGCCGTCGTCAAATGTACGTCCAAGGCTTTGACCGCGCCAGTTAAGTGCGCCGGCTTCGTGGCCCCGATAATCGGTGCCGTCACCGTGGGTTCTTGTAGCAGCCAAGCCAACGCAATTTGCACCCGATCCACGCCGTATTTCTCGGCCAGTTCGCCCACGCGCTGAATGATGGGCAGATCCAGTTGCTTACTATCATCGTACTTCGACCGCGCCACGGCATCGGTCGCATAGCGCTTGGTATCGCCGGACCAGTCCCGGGTCAATCGTCCCGAAGCCAACGGGCTGTACGGGGTCACCGCAATGCCTTGATCGGCACACAGCGGCAACATTTCCCGTTCTTCCTCGCGGTACAACAGGTTCAGGTGGTTCTGCATCGACACGAACTTGGTCCAGCCGTGCTGCTCGGCCACGGCCTGGGCCTTTTCAAATTGCCAAGCAAACATCGCCGAGGCCCCAATGTATCGAACCTTGCCCGACTTCACCACGTCGTTTAACGCCGACATGGTCTCTTCGATCGGCGTGTTGTAGTCCCAGCGGTGAATCACGTACAGATCCACGTAGTCCGTCTGCAGGCGTTTTAGACTCTGATCGATCTGTGAAAAGATCGCCTTGCGCGACAAGCCCGCCACGTTGGGGGCCTTTTCTGGCGTGAAGAACACCTTCGTCGCCAACACAATCTCATCGCGGTTGGCCAGCTTCTTCAGGGCCCGCCCCACGAAGCGTTCGCTGTCGCCGTGCGAGTAAATATTGGCCGTATCAAAGAAATTGATGCCTAAATCCAACGCTTGTTTAATGACCTGCTCACTCTGCTCTTCGCCAACTGCCCAGGGAAACATCCCCGTTGACGCGTTGCCAAAGCCCATCGTGCCTAGGCACAACCGGGACACGTCCAACCCCGTATTGCCAAATTTGACATAATCCATACTTACGCTTCCTTCTGACTGCGTAACGTCACGGCCGCCGCGTGAATCTGTTGCACGCTGTTAATCACCAACGGAAAGCCGACGTACGGCAACAATTGTAAGGCCGACCAGATCAGCCGCTCCTCACTATTGCCCGCCTTCAAGCTGCCACGCGCGTGCGCCTTAATCTGAAAGTCCACGTTGAGCGTAATCAACGCCATCAGTTCATAGCGTTCCCGTTGTGCGACCGTGAGCCCATCGCGACCATAGTAATCTTCAAAGAAATGTTGAGTTAACCATTGTGGGAGATCGTTGCCCGCATTGGCCGGTAAATCCTTCAGTAACGTCTTGATTTCCGTCCCGTATAGTTGCTGCTGAACCGCCGCGCCCGCATCCGCCGTCGCCATTGGTTCCGCTTTAGCTGGCGTTGGCAGGTAAGGATGCATGGCACTTAACGCCACCTGCACCTTGGGCAACCCCACGACCGGCACCAGTTGATACACCGTTTCTAACAGCTGCCGGGCGGAGACGCCGTTTTGCAACGCTCGTTCAACCTGTTGGGGAATCATGCGTGGCGCGTGCTGAACCGTTAACGTGATTAACGCAATGACACTCACCTCGCCGGGTTCGACCGCCTCAGGCGCAGTCGTCACGGCCGTCATTAACCGGTTCACGATAGCCACCAAGTCCGGATCGTCTGGTAGCCAGTCGCGCACTAACTGTTCATTTTCCGTCGTCATTTCTGCATCGCTCCCATCAATCGTTGCCAATTGCCCTGCAAGATGGCTCGCTTCTGTTCTGGCGTCACCGCCATATCACGAACGGCCTGCTCAATCACCGCAGTCGGGCCCACCGGTGGAATACCAAACGGCGAATCCGTCCCGAACAAGACGTGGTCAGGGCCAAAGAACTCGACCGCCAGTTCCAGCGCCCTGGGATTGCCCAAGATAGCCGTATCCACGTAGAATTTGTGGAAGTCAGCGTAATTTTCGGCCGACTGAATGTACTTAATCCGTTGGCTGAAATACGGGATCATGGCGCCAGCGTGGTGGACGATAACCTTGAGTTGCGGATACTTGCGGAAATACTTGGCCGCAACGATCCCGTCCATCGCCTGGGTCAATTCGTACTCCCAGCTAAACGTCAGATTGTTATCTGGCTTATGAGTATCGAAGACCGGGTGGAGCCAAATGGGGGCACCGATCGCTGCCAGTTTGGCGAAGATGGGTTCATATATTGGATCCGTAATCGGCCGGCCCAGCGCCTGGGTAAAGAGTTGGACGCCCACCAATGCATCGCTACCCGCCACCTGTTCGTCAATCATCGCCAGGGCAGCCGGGATATTGTTCAGGGGCAGCATGGCCACCCCAGCCGGAAAGACATCCCGGTTGGCCCGCACCATGGCCGCCAACTCCGCATTGCCGAATCGGCACAGTTCCGCCGCTTGGTCGGCATCCACGAAGTCTTCCGGATTGAGGTTCACCATGGAGAGAACCTGCTGATGATCCGCCGGTAAGGATGTGCGGTGCTGATCGAGATCCGTCAGCAAAGCGTTTTTCATATACGGGAATTGGTCCAGAATCTGCGGGTGAATCGCGTTCATTTTGGCTAAAAACTTCGGGGGTAAAACGTGCGCAAAAACATCAATGACTGTCATTGTCTGTGCTCCTTAGATCCAGCTTGGCTGGTCGCCGTCAGTGCCGGCCTTATCCAGCCCGATGCTGGCATTTTGATACGTGGTCGGGTTGGTCAGGACCTTCAGGGCAAAGTCGGCCACACTCTTCCGGGAGACCTCGGTGCCCTTGAAGTCTTCACCCAACTGCGTTTCCTCGTAGTCCACCTCATCGTTGTCCGTCAACCAAGCCGGGCGAATTTCGGTGTAGGTGAGGCCGGAATCGGCCACCAGTTGCGCCGTCTTGCGGAAGCCCGGTAGGAAGGCCGCAATCGCCTGTTCATTCCATTCCCCAAACTTACCGGGTACCTCATGATGGGCGCCCAGGGCACTGATGTACACGAACCGCTTAGTTCCGGTCTGTTTCATGGCAGTTAAGACACTCTGCGTTTGGTCGGCCAAATCGGGCCCGCCCAAGTTGGAGTAAACCAGGTCCGCACCAGCCATATGCTTGGCCACCAAGTCGGTATCCTTAATGTCCCCATCAACGAGCGTCACTCGCGGATTGTCCGCGTACCGGTCCAACCGTGCCGCATCACGCAAGAATAGGGTTAAGGTCGCCGTCGTTTCGTTTAATAACCGGTCCGTCAATAGTTGGGCCATGGCGCCATGCGCGCCCACAATCATTATTTTAG
Source organism: Lactobacillus sp. HBUAS51381 (assembly GCF_012641095.1). Classification (GTDB taxonomy): domain Bacteria; phylum Bacillota; class Bacilli; order Lactobacillales; family Lactobacillaceae; genus Levilactobacillus. The sequence goes on along the minus strand of NZ_JAAVSC010000033.1, from coordinate 20,884 downwards.
TCATTGGTTAACTTCCTCCAATTTTTCAGTTCTTTACAGGTTGAAAGTTCACAAATACGCTCCAGTCCCCAGCTGACAAGGTTTATCACCATTAAATTAGTCATCAACGACCACCTGCGGCTGCCAGAGATTCCGGCGCTGTGGGGACCTCGCTGGAGTGACCGCGTTTACCCCATGTTAATTGGGTAAAACTCATGTAGCCGTGAGTGAGTCAAATTTGGTCTCAGCTGTGGGATTTTTCAAGTGGTCTGCTTGAAAAATGGCGACTTTGAGACATGAATTTCGGCTCAAAGCGAGGGAAAAGACAGCACTTTGGCTTTTCCCGATCCTTCCCACAGCGATCCAGACCAAATTTGGCGAACGGTGAGGCGGCCAGCGTGACTATCATTCTATAATGGCTGTTATCATTGTCACGCCAGGGACTCTAGCTATTTTCTATCTTTCAACCTTCAGTTCATTATTTTAAATCCAACCGCACCGTCGCGCTTACAGGGCCAGCGGTTAACATCGGTGGCAGGTACGGACTGCCGGCGTACTTATTCTCATAGGCCTGATTAATGGCTACCGTTAGTGCATCGTCGGTCGTCACGGGCACGTAGGCAACCTCGAAGTCCTGATCGGCCAAATGAATACGGCCGGCACCCTGCGACTTGGCGGCCTGATACCACCGTGAGTGTTGCCCATTCCACGCCCGAACGTAGAGGTGTTGGCCGACGACAACCGACCAGATCCAGGTTGGCGTGCCATAGGTCTTTCCATCTTCGTAAAAGGGCGAAACCCGCATATCGTCTGCGGTGGTAAAGGCCTTGAGTTGTGTTGCTGTCCATGCTGTCATGCTATCCACTCCATTTCCATTTAGTCGTCAGCGGCGCCAGTTACCGCGGCACGTGTGATTGGCAGACATTGTCCATCATACGAGTTGCGACTCATCCCGTAAAATACCTATTTTTCATACACTGGCATGCCCATTTCGTATACGTTACTACGGCTAGACTAGTTTGCCGTAATACTGTGTAGCCGGAAGACTTCTGGCAACGCCCGAATCTGTAGAATCAGCGGGTTACCGGTATCTAGAGCTGCAACTTGGATCTTGTCGGCCGCGCTTAGGGTGAAGTCGTTGATGGCGAAATTCTGGGCCATCCGATCCGCATGCACGGACTTTGGAATGGCAACAATGCCTTCCTCAAGCAGCCAGCGCAAGACGACCTGGGCCGGCGTCTTGCCATACTGATCGCCAATCGCTTTTAGAATGGGCTGGGTAAAGATACCGTTGTGGCCTTCCGCAAACGGCGCCCAGGCCATCAGCTTAATCCCATACTGGTCCAAAACCGCGCGTAAGGCCTTCTGTTGTGTAAACGGATGCGTTTCCATCTGATCGACGGCCGGAACGACCCGATTCGTCAAGATAAGATCGAGCAAGCGGTCGGCCTCAAAGTTGCAGACCCCAATCGCCTTAATCTTTCCTGCTTCATAGAGCTCTTCCATCGCCCGCCAACTCCCCTGATAGTCACCGTAAGGCATGTGAATCAGGTAAAGATCGAGATAATCGGTTTGTAGATTGGCCAGCGTTTGCTTGAATGATGCCATCGTCTGGTCATAGCCCGCGTCTTGAATCCATACCTTGGAGGAAATGAAGAGATCGCTGCGCGCAACGCCCGAACGCCGAATGGCCCGACCGACCGCGGCCTCGTTGCCATAAACTGCCGCCGTATCAATTAACCGATACCCCGTGTGCAGCGCATCAAGAACGGCTTGTTCGCATTGCGCTTGATCCGTAATTTGGAAGACGCCGTATCCCTGAAGGGGCATCAGCACCCCATTGTTTAATTTAGTTTGTTCCATTGCTAACCAACTTCCTTTCCGGCTGTGCCGTAATCGTTGTAATTTTTGCATCGAGGTGATCCAGCGCAGCTTGTAGTCGACTAATTTCATGACGGAGTGCAACCGCCCGATTCTGAAGCAGCTGCTGGCGGACGTCCGCCGTGTCGGTGGTCGCCTCTAAGGTCAATAACTCTCTGATTTCAGCCAACGTGACGCCACAGTCCCGTAGCTCTAAGACCTCGCGAAATTGGTCGAGGTCGTCGTTGGTGTAATCACGGATACCATTGACCCGCGAGACCGGTGCCACCACACCAATCTGTTCGTAGTAACGCAAGGTCCAGGCGCTCGTCTGTAGTTGTTGGGCCGCTTCATTGATTTTCACGCTGAATCCCTCCTTTAAGTGATTAAGTTAAGCCTAAACCGTACGCACATTAATGTCTAATACTCATAATACATTGCAATCCATACGGTTTTGTTATGCCTATGACGGTAACGGACGCACTTCCAGCGTGGCCGACCGGGGCCCCGCCTGAAGCATTGGCAAGACATAAGCGCTACCGGCATATTTCTGCTGGTAGGCGTGGTCGATCGGCGTCATTAACGCGGCAGTCGTGTCAACCGGGATAAAGGCCACTTGAAAGTTACACCCGGCAAGGTGCATCCGCCCACCGCGCTGCTGAATAGCCGACTGGTACCACGAGGACCGCTGACCGTTCCATGCCCGAACGTAGAGCCGCTCGGCCACCACCACGGACCAGATCCAGGTCGGGGTCCCACAGGTCTGACCATCGCTATAGAATGGCGAAATACAGAGATCATCGGCGGTGGCGAAAGTCTCTAAACGTTGCGTGGTCCATTTCTGCGCAGTCATCGTCTACAGTTCTCCAGCTGGCCGAATCTTCACTTCATTAATGGCCACGCGCTGTGGCAACCCAATCGCATAGACGACCAAATCCGCTAAGTCTTCTGGACGTAAAGAATGCTCTGGTTGGTGCCAGGTCTTCACAAGGTCCTGGGCGACTTGCGGATCAGCAATCGTCTTGTACAGCTCGGTATCTACCATCCCCGGCGCCACCAACGTGGTCTTAATGTGATTTTTCAGCTCCTCTTGCCGTAAGCCTTCCATGATGGCCCGCACGGCAAACTTCGTCCCACAATAGACGGCCGAATCCGCAAAGACCTTGTATCCGGCAATCGAATCCGTTGCCAGAATGTGCCCGTAGCCCTGACGATGCATGACGGGAAGCACCGCAGAAATCCCATTGAGGACACCCATCACATTGATATCCAACATTTGTTGCCACTCCTGACGATGGTCGGCCGCGAGTGGTGCCGTGGGCATGATTCCGGCATTATTGAACAACGCATCGACCTTGCCGAACTGCAAAACGGCTAAATCAACGAGCGCCTGAACATCGGCCAACTGGGTGACGTCCGTTGCCCGATAGGCGATTTGATCTGCTGGCAAGTCCGCCGCAATCTTTGCTAGTTTAGCCGTACGCCGGGCCCCGAAGACCACCTTCGCGCCACTCGCAACCAGTTGCTTAACCGTTGCCGCACCGATACCGCTGGACGCCCCGGTGACTACGACGACTTTATCTTGAATTTGCATTTTCTGACTCCCTTTCTATATTCATCTTCACTAATTAGCTTAGAGCTTGACTTTCGTTATGTCGAATGCTTAGATTAAATTAGAATCTATACAATTCAGTTATAGGAGATGGCCACCATGGAATTACGCGTGCTCCGTTACTTTTTGATGATCGTTCAGGAAAAGAATATCAGTAAGGCCTCGGCCCGCTTACACGTGTCGCAACCCACCGTTTCCCGCCAGCTAAAGGAACTGGAGGAAGAACTCGGGACGACCCTCTTTGAACGGGGAAACCGGACGATTCAACTCACCACGGACGGCGACTATTTTGCCAATCAGGCCCGGCAGATTCTGTCCCTCACCGACAAGACGTTGGCCAACATCCACCAGGAAAAGGACATCAGCGGGTCCGTCTACGTGGGTAGTGCCGAGGCCCGTAGCATGTTGACCGTTGCCCAGGCGATCGGCCACCTCAACCAACAGCATCCCCACGTGCAGATTAACCTCGTCAGCATGGACGCTGCCGACATTCATCAACATTTGATGTCCGGCGTCTTCGACTTTGGCGTGGTCATGGAGCCCATCGACAAGCACGACTACGACTTTATTCGCTTGCCCGGTGAAAGTCGCTGGGGCTTGTTGGTTAAAAATAGCGATCCCCTGGCGCAACAAGCCACGGTGAGTCTGGCAGACGTGGCGCAGACCCGGCTCATTCTCCCGCAACAGGGTGGCAATGCACGCATTCACGATCTCTTCGGCTTCGAACAGGCCGATCTCAATGTCGTCGCCACCTACAACCTGCTGTACAATGCCTCACTACTGGTATCGGCCGGCGTGGGGAGTGCCCTGGGGTTGGATGGCATCATCAATACCAACCAATCCGACCTGACCTTTGTCCCGCTGAGTCCCCGAATCTCTTCTGGTTCCAGTCTCGTCTGGCTCAAGGGACAACGCCTATCGGCCGCGGCCCAGGAATTGTTGGCCCAGATACAGCGCGAATTGACCCTAACCGAAAACTAAGCCCCCGCAGTCCACGAATTCCGTCGCACGATGCCGGAATTTGGGGACTTTTTGCTCATAGACGACTTTATTCACTCAGTGCCCTTCACGCGCCGCAGGATCTTGGCCGGGGTCCCCACGACCACCATGTTAGCCGGAACATCCTTAGTTACCACGGCGCCAGCCCCAACAATCGCATTCTCACCAACCGTCACGCCGGGCAGGATTAAGGCGCCAGCACCGATCCACGCATTCTTTTCAATATGAACAGCCTGTGCCTGGACATCCCGTCGCTGCGCCGGCTCCTCCAAGTGATTAACCGTAATCAAAGTCGCTCGCGGCCCAATCAACGCGCCGTTACCTAAATAAATTCCCCCGAGGTCCACGAACATCACGTCCTGATTCACGTAAACGTGTTCCCCGATAAAGATATGGGGGCCAAAGTCGCTGTGGATCGGCGCGTTGATTTCGGCCGATTCGGGTACCGGATAGCCGACCACTTGGCTGAGTGTGGCGCGGCGTTGGGCCGGCGTTTGATCCTTGAAGTTGAATTGTTTTAACAATTCCTGGGTGCGTTGTACCGTCTGCGTAATCCGATCAAAGTCCGCGCCGGAAAAATCTAGGGGCTGGCCGTTTAGTGCGCGTTGAAAAATTGCTGGTTCTGTCATCTCATCGCTCCTCTTTCGTTCTGTTGAGGATTAGTATAGGTTCGAGTCATATCTATATCAAATACTTATTTCAAATTGTTTACCATAGCTTTAAGACATGGATTAATTAAAAAATAAGACCAGGCAGTTTGGTGTCCAGTCTCATCTTAATTTCGATCTTAAACTGCGAGGCTCTCGTGAAAGAAGGTCCCTAACTTATCAAAAGGAATCAGATCCGTGCGATCATATAAATCAACGTGGCCCGCATTTGGCACCTTATACAGTTCCTTAGGTTCCGCAGCCGCCGCATAAGCATCCTCACTGAAATTCAACGAGATCGCGTCGGCACCTGCAATAAAGAGAAGTGGCCGGGGGGAGACCGTCGCGATATCACTCAGAGAATAGAAATTCAGGAGTTTGACAAAGCTGGTCAGAGTCGGCTGCGTTGTCGTATTCGCAGCACCCCGTTGCGTCCGGTAAAAATCATAGAATTCCTTCGAGAAGGCATCCGAATCTGGTCCGATCTCTTCCGGTGTTCCGCTGGTATACGCTGGATCGGCTCCATTAACCTCGGCCGTACGCTGCTTAGCGGCCTGATCAACCATGGTTTGGCCGCCCATGGCATCTCGCATGCCGCGAGCAACGGCACCCATATCCGTTAGGCTAACCGTTGCGATTGCCTTGAGTCGAGTATCCACTTTGGCCTGGTTCAATGAGAAGCTACCAGAAGCGCAGATCCCCAACACGCCAATCCGATCGTTGGCCACCAAATCTAAGGTCGTCAGATAATCCGCGCCAGCCGAAAAACTCTCCGAGTACAGATCCGGTGCCATGGCATTACGTGGCTCGCCAGCACTTTCACCCCAGAAGACCTGATCAAAGGACAGCGTCACAAAGCCCATCTCGGCGAGCTTCGTGGCGTATAGATTGGCCGACTGCTCCTTGACCGCACCATTTGGCGCACCGACAATGATTGCCGGGTGATGTTGGGTACGATCCAGCGCCTTGGAAACAAACAGGTTCCCTGCCAATGTCATGCCATAGAGATTGGGAAAGGTAACCGGCGTCATGGTCACGGCATCGCTGGTATACCAATTATCGGCACCACGAGATTGATCTCCTGTAGGTAATTCTGGATTCCGCCGGGCCACATTGGCACGACCGGCTGCATATACTGGTTGCGTTGTTTTACGCATAACTGATTCCTCCCTATATTTCTGAATAGTCTCATCTTAGCGCCTAATCCTGGAAACGTCCAAGACTTAGAGTAGATGGCTATCCATACACTTTAGGCATAGGTATTATCTAGCCCTCTACTGATTACTAATGTAAAAAATTCTGATTTTGTTGCACGATTCACAGAAATTTTTCAAAAAAACACACGAATCTAGGACAAAATGGCCAGACTCGTGTGTTTTTAACTATTCTGCTGAATTTCCGTTAATCACCCACTGGATGCCAGCCGTTCGGATCGGATAATCGATCCAGGAAGGCCATGTCCTTCGGGTTAATCTCGAAATCAAGTTCCGTGTTTGCCTGAACGTGGGCCATGGAGCGGCCCTTAGGGAGTGGGGCCACGCCCTTTTGTACGATGTAACGCAGGGCTAACTGCGGAATCGACACGCCGTAATTTCCGGCCACCCGTTCCAGTTCGGGACTGTCGACCAAGCCACCGGTTGCCAGTGGCGAGTAGGCTTGCACCGTAATCTGGTGGGTTTCCGCCGTCTTCACGATTGAGTCTTGCGTGTGGCCCACGTAGTATTGAATCTGATCGACGGCCGGCGTTACCGTCAAACCATCCCAGGTTAACAGGTTTTCCAGGTCATGGGAATTGAAGTTAGAAACGCCCACCGACTTGGCCCGTCCACTGTTGTAGATGTCCTGCATGGCGCGCCAAACGTCACGGTTCTCAGCATCATGGTTGGACCCCATTTGCATCCATGGCCACGGCGCATGGATGATATAGGAATCGACATAGTCCAGGTTCAGCGCCGTTAAGCTACTCTCGAAGTCTGCCATTGCGGCATCATAGGACTTGGACTCGGCTGGCAGCTTGGTCTGCACGAAGACGTCTTCGCGGGCAACATCGCTGTCACGCAGGGCTTCGCCTACACTCTGTTCATTGTTGTAGGCCTTGGCCGTATCGATGAACCGGTAGCCGGCCTTGAGGGCATTGCTGACGGCATCGTAGGTTTCCTTACCGGGGCGCGTTTGCCAGGTTCCAAACCCGACCTTTGGCATTTTCAAGCCATTATTCAACGTAAATGTATCCGTAATCGTTGGCATCTTTCATTCCTCCATTTTCTAACTGATGGTCCCATCGTAGGCCCTTAGACCTACTCTAAGGCAAGGCATTTGTTTGGATTTTATCTGAAGGTTTAAAGATAGAAAGCAGTTAGAATCCCTGGTATGACCAAGATAACAACCATGATAATATGATAGTCACGCTGGCCGCCTCACCGTTCGCCAAATTTGGTCTGGATCGCTGTGGGAAGGATCGGGAAAAGCCAAAGTGCTGTCTTTTCCCTCGCTTTGAGCCGAAATTCACGTCTCAAAGTCGCCATTTTTCAAGCAGACCACTTGAAAAATCCCACAGCTGAGACCAAATTTGACTCACTCACGGCTACATGAGGTGTATCGAATTAAACTGGTAGAACGTTGCCACTCCAGCGATGTCACCGCACATTTAGTCGATTTCAACCACTGTAACCGGAGGCAGGCAGAGATGTAGGCAGCCGTGACAGCGGTGTTAGCTGATTTTCAGCTTACAGCGCGGGACGGGTTTGGAGACTGACGGATTTTGTCAGGCTTCAAACCGAGCCGGAGGACCGATTCTCAGGCCGCAGGTGGTCGTTGATGACTAATTTAATGGCGATAAGTCTTACCAGCTGGGGACTGGAGCGTGTTCGTGAACTTTCAACCTTTAATTTTATCAAAAAAACGTTGTCAGCCACAAAACTGCGATGACAACGCTTCAATTTCAATCTCGAATTAACGCGCTTACCTCATGGCCGGTTACTTTTCCCAACCACAAAGCTTGTAATGATTGTGTTTTGCCCACTTCAAAGTCACATGCTTTAGTTTCCCCGCGTGATTGAGTCCCCGACAACCTTTCGCGTAATGATACTTTTTTCCATGATGTGGCGCAATCCAAACTTTAGCGCTCTTCGCTTCCGCCGTTGTGGTCTGAGTAGCCACCGGTTCCGCTAATCCGCCCAACGTGAAGGTGACGGCAATTAAGAGGGCCGCCTTCCGTAGTGTCTTCATCATAATCCTCCCGCAAAAATCGATATTTTTATTTTAGCTTTTTAATTATAACGAACGGGATTGTAGGCGGCAATCACTATTTAATGATAAACCAATTCTTGCGGTCGCACGACATGGTACAGGGCAAAGGCGCCATCCAGATTCACCACGGTAAATCCGTGTTGGCGGAGAAGCCGTTCCGCGATGTAGCTGCGTTGCCCGCTGAAGCAGCTCACGACATACGGTTGTTGCGGGTCCAGTTCTCCCAATCGCGTGCGTAGTTGGTTCAAAGGAATGTTGCGGCTCTGCTTAAATTGACCGTCCGCCAACTCATCGGGATTCCGCACGTCCAGCACCTGCCATCCCGCCGCCAAACGGGCCGGGAGTTCGGACCACTGAATCGTCTGGCTCAGGCCTTCCGCAACATTCATCGCCGCATAACCCAGCATATTGACGGGGTCCTTGGCCGAACCGAATGGCGGCGCATAGGTAAGCTCTAATTCCGGTAGATCCGCAATCGTCAGACCACCCTTAATCGCCGTGGCGAGAACATCAATCCGTTTATCCACGCCCTGCGCACCAATGCCCTGGGCCCCGTAGATTTTACCGGAGTCCGGGTCAAAGATTAATTTCAACGTCAACGGCGTGCCACCGGGAAAGTAACTGGCATGACTGTTGCCACGCACGTGAACGACCCGGTGTTTAAGACCCAACTGCTGGACCTGATGTTCACTGAAGCCGGTAGAGGCGGCAGTGAGCTTGAAGGCCCGCACAATGGCGGTCCCCAGACTACCACGGTTCAGGTGATCCAAGCCAGCGATATTGTCCGCCACCTGACGCCCCTGCCGATTGGCCGGTGATGCCAAGGGGATCAGCGTCTCTTGCCCATTGAGTTGTTGCTTAACCACGATGGCATCGCCCACCGCATAGATGTCCGGATCACTGGTTTGATAGTGTTGGTTCACGACAATGCCGTCTTTTAAGCCTAGCGACAACCCAGCCGTCTTAGCCAACTGACTTGCTGGTCGGACGCCCACCGCCATGATTGTCAGATCCGTTGCCAGCCGCGTGCCGTCCGTCAGCACTGCCGTTTGACCATCGTCCTCTAGCACCGCCAGTGCTTGGTCGGTGATAACCTTAACGCCATTTCGCTGTAATTCTGTCTCGACAAACGCCGCCATTTCAGTATCCAGCGTTGGGAGAACGTGCGGGGCCTGCTCGACCACCGTCACGGCCAAACCGCTTAATTTCAAGTTTTCGGCCACTTCAAGCCCAATGAAGCCGCCACCCACCACTAACACGCGCCGGACCCGCTCGCTTTGAAGGCCGGTCATAATCCGATCGAGGTCGGGAATATTGCGTAGCGCATAGACGTGATTGGCCGCCGTCACCCCTGGTAATTCAGGCATAATCGGTTCTGCTCCCGGCGACAAGATCAACTTGTCGTAAGACTCCCGCGTCAGCTGACCGGCGTGGCGTACGACGACCGTATGCTCGGCCGGCAAGATCTGGGCGACCTCGTGATTGGGCCGCACGTCGAGGTTAAACCGCGCTTGCAAGCTCGCTTCAGTCTGCACGACCAGATCGGACCGTTCACTAATCTCACCCGACAGATAAAACGGTAACCCACAGTTGGCAAACGAGACGTACGGTCCCCGCTCAAAGATCACAATTTCGGCGTGCTCATCCAACCGCCGTAGCCGAGTCGCGGCAGACATCCCACCGGCTACACCACCAATAATGACGACTTTCATCCGCAAAACATCCTTTCGCTCTACTTGATCTCGTTTAACACGGGACTCCATGCGCCCAGTATACCGAACTAGGGCAAAAAATGAAACCGGTTTCCGTTGCGTCTAGCCGTGTTTCCGCCTACAATTAACTCATGGCTGATGCTTGAAAACTCGAAGCAACCGCTTAATTCCTAGCTGATAAAGTTTATACCCTTTAGGCTCGTTATTGATGATCACCTGCGGCTGTCAGAGATTCCGGCAGTTAAAAAGAAACTAGATTGGTGGAATCATCACTGAAATGATAGCGTTTATCCACAATGATTGCTCACATCTCGTGTAGCCGTGAGTGAGCTAAATTTGGTCTCAGCCGTGGGATTTTCCAAGCGATTTTTCTTGGAAAATGGCGACTTTGAGACGCGGGTTGACGGCTCAAAGCGAGGGAAAAGACAGCACTTTGGCTTTTTCCGTCCTCCCCACCGCGTTCCAGACCAAATTTGGCGAACGGTAAGGCGACCTGTACGCGACTATCGTATAATATTAGCCGCTATCCTGGTCATACCAGGGATTCTGGTCGTGTTTCACCTTTCACCCTTAAACAATTTAATCTCAAATAAGGAGTATCCGCGTATGGCCTACATAGAAGTTATCAATGAAACCAGACAATTCACCCAGGGCGACCAAATGACCGTCGCCAATCGCGACATCTCCTTTAGTGTCGAACAAGGCGAGATCGTCACCATCCTTGGTCCCAGTGGCGCCGGCAAGTCCACCCTGCTCAATATTCTCGGGGGCATGGATAGCCCAACCAGTGGTCAAGTTCTGATTGACGGTCAAGACATTGCCCAGTTGACGACCAAACAGTTAACCACCTATCGTCGTCAGGACGTTGGCTTCGTCTTTCAATTTTACAACCTCGTCCCCAACCTAACCGCTCGAGAAAACGTCGAGCTCGCCTCGCAAATCACCGCGGATGCCCACGATGTCAGCGAGACCCTGGGACTGGTTGGTCTGACGGATCGCGCGGCTAATTTCCCCGCCCAACTATCCGGCGGTGAACAACAACGGGTCGCCATTGCCCGGGCCATCGCCAAGAATCCCAAGCTCCTGTTGTGTGACGAACCCACGGGCGCGCTGGATTACCAAACGGGCAAACAGGTCCTGCAGGTCATCCAGGATGGTGCCCGCCGAACCAACATGACCGTCATTATCGTGACCCACAACAGTGCCATCGCCAAAATGGGCGATCAGGTGATTCACATCAACGACGCGCGGGTTCAGTCCGCCCAGCGTAACCCGCATCCCACACCGGTTGCCGAGATTGAATGGTAGGTGATGAGGATGACAACGAGTTATTTCAAAGCCATTCTGCGAGAGATTCGCCGTTCCAAGGCCCGCTTTCTCTCCATCATGCTCATTATTTTCCTCGGTGTGGCCTTCTATACCGGGATTCGCGCGACCGGACCGGACATGTTACAGGCCGCCGATGACTACTACGCCCGACAAAAATTAGCCACCAACAGCGTGCAATCCACGGCGGGCCTGACCAAACAAGACCGCGCCGTCCTGCAGCGGCACCGCAGTCAGGTTGCCTATCAAGCCGTTAAGTACGTGGACATTAATCAGCTCAACAACAATCAAGCCGTGCGCGTGGCAGAACTTCCCGCTAAGCAGGCCGTCAATCGGCTCACCGTGGTCAGTGGTCACCTGCCGCGCAGGGCCAACGAGATTGTCCTTGATCAACAGGCCCGAACCGTCCAACCGCAGTTGAAGTTGGGCGCGACCTACCGCATTGCGACGACTCAGAAGCTGAATCGGACCTTTAATCGCCGGACTTTTAAGATTGTGGGGTTCGTCAACTCCCCCCGCTATATCGAAAAGACGACCCGTGGCGTTACCACCGTGGGTAAAGGCACGCTGGATTATTTTGCCCTCGTGAAACCCGGAACGCTGACCCAAAAAGTCGCCAGTCGACTGGATATTCAGTTTAAGAACCTCGCACGGGTCACCCCCTATTCGGCTAAATACAAGCGGTTAAATAAGGCCAATACCGACCAACTCAAGTCCTGGTTCAAGCCCCAGGCCGCCCAGCGCCAATCACAGTTAAAGCGGCAAGCGCACGCCCAGTTGGCTCCCAAGGTCGCGCAAGTTAACCAGCTGGCCCAGCAATTACCGGCCAATTCACCGCTCCTGCTAAACGCGCAGAAGCAGTTGAAGCAGGCGCAGGCCAAGATCGCCGCGATTGCCCAACCCACTTACCTGTACACTGGTCGGACAGCCAATCCCGGCTATAGCGAATACCACGAAAACACGCAGCGAGTCGTCGCGTTATCCACGGTCTTTCCGCTCTTCTTCATCGCCATCGCCGCCTTAATCTGCCTGACCACGATGACGCGAATGGTCACGGAGTTACGGATTCAAATGGGGACGCTCAAGGCCCTCGGCTACAGCAACCTCGCCATTGGCAGCGAATTTATGCTTTATGGCGGGCTCGCCAGCCTACTGGGCACCCTGTTGGGCGTGGGCTTTGGCGTCAACTTCTTTCCCCGGTTCATTGCCCAAGCGTATGGCAGTATGTACAATCTCCCCGCCATCAACGTCCAGTATCTCTGGACCGACATCATCATCGCCTTGGTGATTGCGTTGGCCTGCACCATGGGCAGCGCGGCCATCGTCTTACGGGTCGACCTACATAGTAATCCCGCCACGTTGATGCAACCCAAGGCCCCTAAGGCCGGCAAGACCCTGTGGCTGGAACACTGGCATGGTCTCTGGCGCCGACTGAGCTTTAACCACAAGGTAACCTTGCGTAACCTCTTCCGTTATAAGCAACGCCTGCTGATGACCGTTCTGGGCATCGCCGGTTGCATGGCGATGATGATTACTGGCTTTGGCCTCAAGGATTCCATCGGCGACATTAGCGTTAAACAATTCAATCAACTCTGGCATTACGATGCCATCGTGGTCCGCAATGGCACGCAGACCGCGGCACAACAACGCGCCCTCCGCCGCCAATCCTTGTACAAGGACGACCTGGTGCTCAAGCAATCTCAGGTCACCGTTGAACGATCCGACGTTGCTAACCAGACGGCCACGTTGAGCGTGCCCCAGCATCCGCGGCAACTCAAAAAGTTTGTGGTCTTGCGAAATCGTCAGAGTCACCAGACCTACGCAATTGGTGACCGCGGTGCGATTATCGATGAAAAACTGGCCAAATTGTACCACGTGAAGGTCGGCGATCAGTTACCCGTAAAGCTGGGCAACCAGCACGCCAAACGCGTCCGGGTCGCCGCCATCGCGGAAAACTACGTCAACCATTTCATCTATCTATCGCCACACTATTATCGCCAAGTTTTCGGAAAAAAAGCCGTCTACAATGGCAATCTGGTGCAGTTTACCCATCATGGCAAGCGTGCCCAGAATCAATTTGCCAGTGACTTACTCAAGACCAAGGGCATGTTGAACGTCACGCTCCTCAGCACCGAGAAACAAAACAACTTTCAGATGCTAGACACCATGGATCTGGTCGTCATCATCTTCGTGGTGGCGGCCGGCGCATTGGCCCTGGTCGTCCTCTACAACCTCACGAACATCAACGTTTCCGAACGGATTCGCGAGCTGTCAACGATTAAGGTGCTGGGCTTCTACGATGGCGAGGTGACGATGTACATCTTCAGGGAGAACCTGATTCTAACGGTCATGGGGATTCTACTGGGCTGTTTCATGGGGGACTGGCTCCACAGCTATATCCTCAATACCGCGGAGACGGATAGCCTGATGTTTTCACCGGGGATTCACCCGCTCAGCTACGTCTATTCGGCCCTGTTGACACTGGCCTTTAGCCTGCTGGTCATGTGGCTGATGCACCGAAAGTTAAAGCGCATCAACATGCTGGACGCGTTAAAATCGGTGGATTAACCGTTACTTCAATCACAACTGGCCGCCTTACCGTTCGCCAAATTTGGTCTGGAGCGCGGTGGGTAGGACGGAAAAAGCCAAAGCCCGGTCTTTTTCCTCGCTTTGAGCCGTCAGCCCACGTCTCAAAGTCGCCATTTTCCAAGCAAAATCACTTGGAAAATCCCACGGCTGAGACCAAATTTGACTCACTCACGGCTACTTGAGATGTTCCCAGTTAAACCGCTGAACGTTGCCAATCCAGCGCTTTCACCACACGTTTAGTGGCTTTCAACCACCATAACCGCAAGGGATCGCTAATAGCTAGCTTTATGGCTATCACCCTCATCACCCGAGAATTAGTTGGCATCTGTCGACGTTCAAACTTTAATTTTCAGCATAAGAAAGACACCGCAACGACCATCTCACGATGATTGTTGCGGTGCCTTTTAATTTACATTCACTGTTATAGTCCATCTATTGACTACTTAGCTTCGTTTTCCTCTTCAGCGTTCTCGGAGTGAATTTCAGCTAACTTAGCGGCGTTGGCGTTAACACGCTTCTTACTCAATGGGTAGAAGAACAGTAAGACCAAACCGGCCAGTAACAGACAGAAGGTAGGAACCCCAGTTGCCAAGGTGTAGATGTGGTTAACAACTTCCGTGGTTTGAGAAGCACCACCACCAGTGGAAGACTTGTAACCGATGAAGGTCAACATGAAACCACCGAAACCACCGGCGATCGCTTGGGCAACCTTCCGGGCAAACGAGTTAACCCCGTAAACAATCCCATCTTCACGAACCCCTGTCAGGACTTCGTGATTATCGATAACATCGGTGATGAAGGCCCAAACCATCAGGTTGAAGACCCCGGCACCTAAGGAACCGAAGAATAACATAACCAGGTAGAACCCAGCACTTTGCGTCCGCATTAACATTAAAGTCCCGTAGATTGCGGCACCAATGAACAGCGCAACGATGGAACATTCCTTACGACCAAACGTCCGCGTCATCCAATTACTGAATGGAGCCAACAGAATAACGGTCGCAAAGTTGAAGACCAGCGCGATACTCAAGGCTTTGGTATCCTTGAAGTAGTCGTTGAACAGGTAAGTCAACAACGTCCCAGATAAGTTTTGGTTAATAACGATTAAGATATCAACCAGAACCAAGACAACTAAGGCCTTGTTTTCAAATAAACCTTTTACCAAACGTGATAATGGCACCTTTTCAGACTTTTCAGTCCGCACACGTTCAGTCGTTAAAGCCGTCGTTAACGTGTAGCAAGCCCAGGCGATGAAGGCACAGCCCACAACAACCCAGAAGAAGCGGCTCCCAGAAATCTTTTGGGAAGCCCCCACGTAGATGATCAGTGGCAGAACGTAACTGGTCAGCGCACTACCAACGGCAGACCCGATGGCCCGGAACGTTGACAGTGACGTCTTATCGTTAGGGTCACCACTAATGGCAGAAGCCATAGAGCCGTAAGGGATGTTAACGGAGGAGTAGAAGATCCCCCATGATAAGTAGGTAATGAAGACGTAGGCCAACCGTGCTGGCATTGCCCAATCTTTAACGATTGGCACGAAGGTCAAGATGAAGGCCAACATCAGCGGGTACTTCATCCGGTTAATCCAAGGCTGGAACCGCCCACTCTTATGTAACTTACTATTATCGACAAACCGACCAACCATAATATCCGCAAAAGCATCAACGAATCGGGCGGTCAAGAACAAGATCCCTACTTGCGCCCCAGTTAACCCCAGGACGTTGGTGTAGAAAATCATTAAGAACGAGTTAATAACGTTGAATGAGAAGTTATTCCCAATATCACCAAACATATAACCGATACGGTCTTTTATATTAAAAGGCTGCGCGGCGATGGTAATCGTTTTTTGAGTTTTATCCAATTTTCCTGACACTTCCTAAAATATATAGTCTTAAACGAGCAAAATAAGAGCAAACCTGAACGCTGTTGGGTCATCCTAGCTAGGGTATTTCCGGTAACGTCCCCTTGTAACTAATATACAAGTTAGGTTCAGCGTACCACGTGTAGAAATCGCTTTCAACCTCAAATTAAAAAAATAATGACATTTGGTAGCCGATTCGCTACCAACTAATCAAGCGTAAATCACTGACACGTAAACGTTTTGAAGGACCTTGTGATTTGCGATAAATTTTAAAATAAAAATGTTGGCGTTTTCATTAAAATCCAAGAATTTGCTGATTTTTCGTTCTGATATACTACCTGACGACCACGAGGTAACATTTTTACTGATAGACATCATATATTTACTAAACGCGCAACCGTCCCATTTGTGACACCTTTTATTACTGAATTAACACTAATTTTTTCTCGCAATTGTCAGATTTCCACTGGTTCATCTCGTAAACGACCGCGTTAATCACTTAATTTACGTGGGACATTTCTAAACCAACGTTAACTGGAAGCAACGACTCGTCATCATTCCCCCGTTCCATGCCAGTAAATTTTGGGTTCTTTCCTATGTAAATGCTTAAACGTTGCCAGAACGGTCGTAAACTCAAAAAAGCTATCAGGGGCCACGACCATCGTGACGCCTGATAACTTCCTTTAGAAACACTTATCCATAGAGACAATTCAGGTTAGTTTAACTGTTAAAACAAACTATTCAAGGGTTGGCGTAACGTGACCAATAGCCGGTCCACATTGTTCTGAACCGCAAAAACCGCCCGTTCCGCAAATAACGTCGTGGTCCGCTGTGCCCGGTACATCACCTGCTGTTGCACGCCGGTCTGCGTATCGGTAACCGTTGCTTGGGCCACCGGATCACCGGCATCAACCGTTCCCGTGCTTAACTGCGTGGGCGTCAACTTGGTCTCGACCTTCGTCGTCAAGTTAGCCGCCGCATCCTGATACCAGACGCCTGCCTGCGACGCGGTTGGGGTCGCCACGACTTGGGTCGCGAGACCGTTGGACAGCGAAATTCGTTGTTCCGTCAATGGCGTCGTCTCTAAGCGATACTTCTGTTTTAATTGCTTAATCAACTTGTTCATCGCGGAAAAGGTGGTGTCCCCACCTAGAATCGTGGCCACCATACGTTGCCCATTAACCGTATAGGTCGCGGTGAAACACAACTTGGCGTTTTCGGTGTACCCCGTCTTGAGCCCATCGATGCCACTTTCCTTCTTGTATTGAGACTTACCCGGCAAGCAACTGTTTTCATTATAAATGGCCGTCCCATTGATCGTATCTTCCGTCTTGCTGGCAATGTCCGTAATCTGAGGATCAGCCTTGAGAAGTTGCTGGGCAACCTTGGTGATCGCCTTAGCCGAGACCAGGTTCTGCTCGTTCTTTCCCGTATCGGGCAACACGAGATCATAGTCCTTCAGATCGGAGTTATCCAAGCCGGACGAACTAATGAAGTGGGCCTCCAAGCCCCAGTCCGCGCTCTGCTGATTCATCAGAGCGACGAATTTGGCATTACTGCCGGCGACCACTTCTCCCAGTTCCGTTGCCGCACTATTCGATGATGCAATCATCGCTGCCGCAACCAATTGGCGAACGGTGAACGTTTCACCCGACTTCATTCGCAGCGAAGAATAGGCATAGCTATGACTGAGTTTAATTAAATTCTGCGGCATGGTCACCTCATCATCCCAATTAATCTTACCCGCGTTAATCGCTTTGACGGTAAGGTAAACCGTTAACAGTTTCGACAATGATGCGATTGGATATCGCTTATCTGCATTTTGTTGGTAAAGCACCTGGCCACTATTGGCATCCATGACATACGCTGCCCGCGCCGGTACCTTGCTGACCGTTTTAGTCGCGGCCTGTGCCGTTCCCGGCGCGAACATGACCAGCGCTAATCCGGCCACGACAAGGGTGCGTAACCACTGTTTTAAAAGAACCACGAGTACGTAAGCTCCCTTCATATAGCTAACTTATCTTTCAATTATACAAAGTGTATCAGGTAAAACCACGGTTCCAGAGAATCTTGCTTAAATTTTAATTTCTTATTATTTGATTTGTAATCAGCCCGTATTCTCAGTAATAAACGGCAAACCTTCTTCTTGACAGTTATCGTTTACAGATGTAAACTCTAAGTATCAATTGAACTACAGATGTAAACAAAGGAGTGACTCACCGTGCCGACTACTGAAATTACCGAAACGATTACCGATGCCGAATGGTGTGTGATGCGGATTGTCTGGACACTGGATCAAGCCGACAGTCACACCATCATCGACTTGGTCAGCCAACAACATGATTGGAAGGCTGCCACCATTAAAACCTTGATTGGTCGATTGGTCAAGAAGGGCGCGCTGGCAACTACGAAAAACGGCCGTCAGTTTATTTACACACCGCTCATTCCGGAACAAACCGCCATGGACACCGCGTTAGCCAACCAACTCGACCAGATGTGTGCCATGTGTCGGGGCCAAGCCTTTGTGCACGCCATCGACCACACCGAATTAAGTCAGGCCGATATTCAAGAATTGATTACGCATTTGCAAACAAAATTAACCACGGCACCCGCCACCATCGCGTGCGACTGCCTGCCGGAGGGCTATGAAGGGAGTTGCTAAATTATGAAAGCATCTGAACGTCATCTGGGAATGACCCACATGAATATGCAGCACGATATGAAGGGCATGGACCACCATCAAATGGCTACCGATGATCACACTATGGATCATCAAGATATGAGCAAGATGGACATGAGCGATATGGATATGGACATGGGTGACGGGCACATGATGCACATGGGCAATCTCAAGCGTAAGTTCTGGGTTTCCCTGATTCTCACCATTCCCGTTATCTTAATGTCGCCCATGATGGGCATGACGCTGCCGTTCCAGCTTGTCTTTCCAGGAAGTGATTGGCTTGTCGCCATTCTGGGCACCATTCTCTTCTTCTACGGTGGCGCCCCCTTTATCAGCGGCGCTAAGGCCGAATTACAGATGAAACGGCCGGCCATGATGACCTTAATCTCCATGGGGATTGGCGTGGCCTACATTTACAGCATTTATGCGGTGATTGCCAACAACCTCTTCCACGTCACACCAACGGTCAACAACTTCTTCTGGGAGCTATCCACGTTGATTGTGATCATGTTGCTGGGACACTGGATTGAAATGAATACGATTATGAACGCCGGTTCCGCGGTGGACGCCCTGGGAAAGTTACTGCCTCAAGAAGCCCACGTGGTTGATGACAACGGTAACGTAACCGATGTGAAATTAAGCGAGTTACAAGTCGGCCAGACCGTCTCGATTCGCGCTGGCGAACAGATTCCCGCCGATGCCACGATTCTGACGGGGAGTTCCGCCGTCAACGAATCTCTAGTTACGGGGGAATCCAAGGCCGTCCGTAAGACTGTCGGGGATGCCATCATTGGTGGGTCCGTGAACGGCACGGGCACCTTTACCGCTAAAGTTACGGGAACCGGTGACTCCGGGTATCTTGCGCAGGTCATGGCCCTGATTAAGGACGCCAAGAACGCCAAATCCAAGTCGGAAAATTTGGCCGATCGCGTGGCCGGCTGGCTGTTTTATGCCGCCCTATTCGCCGGGATTCTCGCCTTCATCGTTTGGTTGACTGTGGCCAACTTGGCCGTGGCACTCCCAGTGGCCGTGGCGGTCTTCGTCATCGCCTGCCCCCACGCATTGGGGTTAGCGGTCCCTCTGGTTGTGTCTCGCAGTACGGCGCTGGCCGCTCAAAATGGCCTGTTAATCCGTAACCGGACGGCCACGGAACAGGTCAATCAGTTGAAGTACGCCTTAATGGATAAGACGGGAACGTTGACTCGTGGTGAGTTCAAGGTTAACCACCTGATTAGCCTGGACGATCAGCATTCCGAAGCCGACGTGCTCACGCTCATGGCCAGCTTGGAAACGGGTTCCAGTCACCCTCTGGCAACCGGGATCTTAACGGCCGCGAAGGAAAAGAAGCTGGTCGCTGAAGCCGCTACGGATACTCACCAAGAAACCGGGTTAGGTCAATTCGGCACAATCGCTGGGACCACGTACGGGGTGGTTTCGGTCAACTATTTGGAACAAAAACATCTCGACTACGATCATGACCAATTCACCTCACTCGCCAGTGAAGGAAACTCGATCAGCTATCTGGTAACCGGTGATCAGGTTCTGGGATTAGTCGCCCAGGGTGATCAGATCAAGCCCGCTGCGGCTAAACTGGTTGCTTCCCTGAAGAAACAGGGCATCACACCAGTTATGTTGACGGGTGACAACCAGGAGACCGCGACCAAGGTTGCCGCGGCCGTGGGCATTGACGACGTGCAGGCCCGCTTGCTTCCCGAAGACAAGGAACGGCTGGTTAAACAGTACCAGACCAAAGGGAAGGTGCTCTTCATTGGCGATGGTGTCAATGACGCGCCAAGCCTAGCCCGCGCCGACATCGGCATGGCCATTGGTTCCGGGACGGATGTGGCGATCGAATCTGCCGACATCATCCTGGTGTCCAGCGATCCCGCCGACGTCATTCAATTCTTGGATCTGGCACGCGCAACGCACCGTAAGATGACCGAAAACCTCTGGTGGGGTGCTGGCTACAACCTGATTGCCATTCCACTGGCGGCTGGCGTTCTCGCCCCCATCGGCTTCATGCTTGATCCTATGGTCGGTGCGATCATCATGTCACTGAGTACCGTGATTGTCGCGATTAATGCGATGACCCTGAAGATTAAAGACGTTGCTTAAAATAAAAATACTAAAGGTTGAAAGATAGAAAAACAGCTAGAGTTTCTGGCGTGACAAGGCTAACAACCATGATAATACGATGGTCGCGTACTGGCCGCCTTACCGTTCGCCAAATTTGGTCTGGATCGCTGCGGGAAGGATCGGGAACAGCCAAAGTGCTGTCTTTTCCCTCGCTTTGAGCCGAAATTCACGTCTCAAAGTCGCCATTTTTCAAGCAGACCACTTGAAAAATCCCACGGCTGAGACCAAATT
>NZ_JAAVSC010000032.1 GCF_012641095.1 Lactobacillus sp. HBUAS51381 | reverse complement strand
TTTTCAAGCAGACCACTTGAAAAATCCCACGGCTGAGACCAAATTTGACTCACTCACGGCTACATGAGATGTATCCAATTAAACCGGCAGAACGTTGCCGCTCCAGCGACGTCACCGCACGTTTAGTAGTTTTCAATCATCGTAACCGGAGGCAGCCAGAGATGGAGGTAGCCGTGACAGCGGTGTTAGCTGTGCAGCAGCTTACAGCGCGGGACGTGTTTGGAGACTGACGGGGTTTGTCAGGCTTCAAACCGAGCCGGAGGACCGTTTCTCAGGCCGCAGGCGGTCCCCACAGCGCCGGAATCTCTGGTAGCCACAGGTGGTCGTTGATGACTAATTTTATGGTGATAAACCTTATCAGCTGGGAATTGGAGCGTGTTCTTGAACTTTCAGTCTTTGGTTAAAATAGGAAACGCACCGCGACTCCCTGATTAATTGGGGAGCTGCGGTGCGTTTTTTGATTATCGTTTGGGTCGAACAATTTCTAAGAAGTCGGCGAGCGGCTGGGGATCAATCAGTTGGCGATTGCACTGTGCACTATCGCGGCAAATGTAGTTCCCATTTCGCGTGAACGTGCCCAACCCGGATTTCTTGGTCGTGGACACGAACAGCGAAACGTTGCCAATGGTTTGGCAGATCGCACAAACACCCTTCACTGTCTTGGGGCCCATGTCGCCCTGAATTCCAATAAGCCGGTCCTGATAAGGCGCGACCAGATATTTCTTCTGGCTTCCCCCATCATTCCATCCCAGATAGGTCATCTCGTGTAAATCAAGGGTGCCCCACTCCGGTTGCTTTAACTTCTTCACTTTACGAAAGAGCTTTTCCAGTTGTTTTTGACTCAAGCTGGGAAAAGGGATCACCAGCGGCTCAAGAGTCGGCAGTAGTTTAGCCGCGGCCTCCCGGGTTAACCGGTCGGGCTGTAGCCGTTCCAAGAAGGCTTGCGCCAACGGTTCGTTCGCGGGTAAGTGCGCGGCGATATTGCCAATCGTGGTGTCGCGCACGACACGGCGCATCCGGCGATCATTGACGGCCAGATAAGCACTGACGAGTGCGTTGACCTGCTGGGTGATATAACTATATTCGTAAGCGGTGATTGTTGGTTCCATAAATGTTGCTTCCTTTCAGATTTAAACCAGACACTTCTCTGAAAGGTTTTTGCAGAAAAGTGTCGCTAACAGCCAACACTTTTCCGTACAAATAACGATGCCATCATCGTCGATCATCTCCTTGGATTCAGCCAATTGACTGAATTGCTCATTAGTATACCGAAAGCCCTCCTAGAAAGCAAGCCGATTCGAGTTTCATGTCTCCAGCCGCCTTACCGTTCGCCACTTTCAGTCGCTAATTAGTCTTTTTTAATCAACTCTCATTCGTTCCGAAGTGCCGGAGAAAGTTGATCATCTTGCGGCCGTTAAGCGACAGGGCCATCACGGCGAGAATAATCATCGCGCCACCAAATAGGTCGTAGCTCGTCAACTGTACATTTAAGAAGGTTACCGAGAAGACCGTTGCCGCCAGCGGTTCAAAGGCATCCAACAGGCTCGCCGTGGTCGGTAAAATATCGGCCAGCGCGTGGGCAAACATCAGGAACGGAAAGACCGTGCCAAAAACAATGATGAAGAGGATCAGGCCAATCTCCGGCCCAGTCACGTGGACGTTGGCCTGCCATAACGGGCCAAAAATGTTTAGCGACAGGCCCGCCACCAGTAAGCCCCAGCCGGTCACCGACAGGGCGCCAAACTTAGGCAGTAACGGCCGCGGCAACAAGGTATTGGTCGCCACCCCTATGGCCGATAGACCGCCCCAGAAGAGAACGACCGGCGAGATTGCCAGGCTGTTTAGATGTCCATGGGTCACGATCAGTAAGGTCCCAAAGAACGCCATGATCATCCCCACCGCTTCCGGTCGCGTTGGCGTAATGTGTTTAAAGATTAAAAAGTAAAGGCTGATAATAAAGGGTCCCAGAAATTGGATAATGGTCGCAATCGGCGCATTCCCATATTTTACGGCCTCAAAGTAACAGAGCTGTACCGGGATCATACCCAATAACCCGTAGCTGACCACCTGAATGGCCGAAGACTTTTGTCGCCAAATTTTCAGCGGCTGGGACCCGACGAACCGCGCAATGATGAGTAGGATTAAACCTGCACTAATCATTCTGATCTGCGTCAGCCACAGCGCGGTCACCTGCGAATTGAAGGTGAACAGCGAACTAGCCGCCACGCCCGAGACACCCCAGAGCACCGCCGCAAAACTCGCGAGTAAAATTCCGCGTAAGTAATGTTTTCGGGTCATCGTGGCCACTTCCCATTGACACTCACAGTTAATTCCCTCATATTCAATCCCTCTTATCGATTAAAATTAGCAAGCACCACTTATTATAGCAAAGTTATTTTTTAAAATTCGCGCTTCGCGGCTGGATTATTTTTTGTAACCGCTTTAATTTCACCAATTCAAATAGGCCCCCACAATCATGGGAGCCCATCAACCTCAGTCACGAATTGTAATCAGCCGAATTGATGGTAGTCGCCTGACATTATCCGTTGTCATTTTAAAACTGAGTACAGGTTATGGGGGACAAGCTACCCATAACTTTGCATTCATTCTAGGCCATCTGCCGCCAAATTTGCCACCAGACCCGCCTAGTTCGCTTAGCGAAGCAATTAAAGTCCCTCATCGCTGGGGGGCACAAATATTTCATCCGCAATTCACGTTGATTTGTTAACCAGATAAATGTTAGCGGTTACAATTAGTCCGTACAAATCGGTATTTCTATGCTACAATAAGCGAAAAGACCTGGAGGCACGATGATAATGAAGACTGAAAAAGAAAAGTTTTTAGCGGGCGAACCCTATAACATCATGGATCCCGAATTGGCTGCTGAGGAGACCAAGGCCCGGCGCCTGTGTAAAATCATGAATGAACTGGACGATACAGCGACCGAGCAAAAGGAACACGTTGTTCGCCAATTGTTTGGATCCGTCGGCAAGAGTCCTTGGGTCCAACCCAACTTTCGCTGTGACTTTGGCTACAATATCCACGTCGGGGACTACTTCATCTGTAATTACGACAACGTCATCTTAGACGTTGCTCCCGTGACCATTGGCGACCACTGCATGATGGCGCCGCACGTGCAGATCTACTCCGCCTACCATCCCCTTGATCCAGCTGCCCGCGATACCTTTACCGGTCTGGGCAAGCCCGTTACGATTGGTGATCACGTCTGGATCGGTGGCGGCTCCGTCATTCTTCCCGGCGTTACACTAGGCAATAACGTTGTCGTGGGCGCCAATTCCACGGTGACCAAGTCATTTGGCGACAACGTGGTTATTGCGGGGAATCCGGCACGCGTTTTACGGGAGAATGTTCCGGTCACTGATTAAGAATTAGCTAATCCCTTAAAAGTCTAGATCACAAGATTATCCCGTCATCAAAAGTCAAAACGTTCTGTAAATCGTTGGGTTTACAGAACGTTTTGACTTTTTGGTCTTTATAACGTTGTCTGATCAATGACCACACCCCGTTTTAACGTAGCATCTGGGCAATATCGCTATTTTCTTCACCCTGTGGACCATCCAGCGGCAATACCTTGATGACTCTGGCGGGGACACCCCCAACTAAAACATTGGCAGGGACGTCCTTGGTCACTACCGCGCCCGCCGCAACCACGACGTTATTTCCGATGGTCACGCCCGGCATAATGGCGACTTTACCCCCAATCCAGACATCATGGCCGATGGTCACCGGCTGGGCTTGCGCCAGATACCCCCGACGCTCCGCAGCCTTTAACGGATGATTTACGGTGTAAATATCAACATTGGGGCCAATCATCACGTGATCCCCAATGGTCACCGGCGCAATATCTAAAATCGTCAGGTTGTAATTACTCAAAAAATCTTCGCCCACGTGAATATTCTGACCATTATCACAATTAAACGTGGCCTGGACCGAAACGCGTTTGCCATGACTGCCCAAAATCTCTTTAATCTTCGCCGTCTGTGCTGCCGGATCGGTTGCCGGAATTTGATTAAACTCCTGACAGAGCCGTGCCGCGCGGGCTTTACGGGCCGCAACCTCCTGATCTAAGAAATAATAGGGCTCACCAGCATCCAACTTTTCTAATTCTGATTTTGCCATCTATTTTCACCTCGAGATTAGCTTACCACTTCCACCCGCCTTGACGCCAAAAAAGCTTGGGCAAAATTGTCCAAGCTTTTTCTGTCCCGTAGTTCTAGGCGACTGATTTTGTTTAAAACGATCGTTAAGCAACCCACCCGAAGTAGATCGGAATATCAATCTTTCCCGTAGGCGTGACCGTCCCTTGATAGGTCTGACCACTCAGATCAAAGGTGGCTACCAGTTTAAATGCCACTGTGGCGACCGGCGTAATCGCTTGACTTGTCAGTAGCTTTCCCGTGGCGTTCCGCGTGATTTTACGTACGGCTTTACCGTTCTGATACTCGTAAATCAGCGCTTGACTATTCTGCTTCAGCATCACGACACGCTGCAACTGTCCATCACGCATGGCGGTTCCGATCTTAATGTGAGCACTATTGTCCAACGTCGCCACTTTCTTGGTTGCCGCTAAGCCACCGCGTGTCAACTCACGCTTCACGATATTCGGATAACTACCTTTAATCACGGCACTGGTTGGCAACCATCCGATAGCTTTCCCCGCGGCCGTTTCAAAGTATAAATAGTGCTGCTTCGTCTTGGTCGTCAACGACTGGATGGCGTAAATCGTCCGGTACCCATAGGTGGTCCCAAAGTGGATTGCCGCCGTGGTGCCCAACGTCTTTTTCGGCATATTCCAGAAATCATGTGCTGTGGTTGGCGTCCAGTAAGCAGTCTTCTTCACCGACTTCAATTGGCTAATCTGTTGGTGAACTTTCAACTTGCTTAGGGCCACGTAACCGCCCACGAGTTTAGTCGAACCCGCCTTACTTGGTTCAACGATTGCTTGGCTGTGGTTCAACGGCGTTGCGGCCACGCGATTCAGCCGAACGTAGCGTTTCCCACCAACGGTCACGACCTTGTCCACCGTCCACAACTTTTGCTTGCTTTGCGCGGTCCCCAAGACCTTGCTGTGGGCATAGGCAGCGCGGGGATAACTATAAACCTTCGTTCCCTTAGCTTTAAACGTAAAAATGCGTTGTTGCGGGTACGCTGGTAATGTCACCCGTTTGGCCGCCTGTGCCGTCGTGGCACCACCCCACAGCAGTAGTCCTAAGCCACTCGCCAAAACCACCTTCATCCATTTCATGTTCAGCCCTCCTAGTCTGTCCTCAACCTACTCCTTATCATGACAATCTATTAAATAAACAATTGATTATGCCCCATAACTCTCGGTTAAACACCCCCGATTACAGGTTTTGGCCTTTTTCCCAAGCCGTCTTGGAGAGCAGTAGTCCCTGCTTAACCAAGTCATTGAACAAGGCGTGCGTCCGTTTGGAAACTTCACCGGCCGTTTCGGCATTGCTCTGGGTCAAGAAACGCGTGGCGTCAGGATTACCCTTGATAGCGGCATCCGTAGCGGCCACCCGCGCCCGACCATAGGATTGACACCCCTCGCGAAAGGCGTTGACCGTTTCAACAAATTCGTGGAAATGTGGTTCGATCAGGACGGATAATGTCTTGTTTAACCAATAAACGTTGTCCACGGAAACTTCGGTCGTCGTGTTCTTGTAATCTTCTGGCGTATCCTGAACATTCGTAAAGAATGGCACGTATGGGGCGTAGGCGAAGAAGCCCATCGCGATCCATTGAATAGCCGCGTGATCGGCGTCCACGTCATTTCGAATCTGGAGAATAGAGGAACACTGGTTACGATCCATGGCGATTGGCCGGTACTTCTTCTGATCATCGGCCGAACCGGAAGCAAACGTCCCAAACGGATCGTAAGGTGTGCCGTTGTAGTGCGAAGATAGGAAGAATTCAACATCTTCAATCGCAATCTTCTTGCTTGGCTGGCGCGTAAACGGCATGTCCTGATCCGTTGGCTGTTGATCCGTAATTTCTGGATTAAATAATTTCTGACCATACCACGTCCGCGGCGTATTGTAGTAGGCATCATCTTCACCGTGCGTCCCGAAGATATCTCGGAAATTGAAGTGTCCTGGTGTTGGATTCAAGTGGTATTGATTGACGAAATCGACTAAGTCGGTCGCCACTAAGAAGTTCGCGTCATCGTTCACATCAACCTCTTGCATCAACGTCTGGTTCGGCGCAATGGCATAGCTATCTTCCGGTAACCGCATGGCTGCCCAATGGTGTCCCCCAGCCGTTTCCAAATACCAAATCTCGTCTTGGTCGTTGAAGGCGATACTGTTGCTTTCGCCGGTCCCATACTTTTCCAGTAAGGCGCCTAAACGTTGGGCCCCTTCCTTGGCAGACTTAACATAGGGTAAGACCAGTGTAATCATGGCCTCTTCATTGATCCCGTCATTTACGAGCGGGTCGTAGCCCAATACACGGGCGTTGGTCGCCGTGGTCTCAGTAGCACTCATGCCCACGTTAAATTCATTAATTCCGGCTTCTTCATACTGGCCGTCGCTTTGATCGGCCTGTGGCGTGCCCGTATAACGGTAGGCATGATCGGGTAACGGGACCTCTACCCCAGTCACCGCCGACGTAAATGTCGCCTGCTTTTGATCCGTGGCGGGATGCACCACGAACTTAATCGGGTTGATGGGACCATACCCATCCTCGTTACGCGCAACAATCGTGGAGCCGTCCATGCTGGCAGCTTTACCCACTAAAATCTCGGTACAATCGGAACTTTTCTTCACAGTGTTCCGCCTCCTTTGCTTACCAGTATAGGATTATCAGGTGCTAAGGGCTAGGGTTTTACAGAAATAATTATGATTGCGGCCTACCCACCGCTTTTTCCCGGTTGCCCCCCGACATACCCAGTAAGTCATAGTCAATAGTTACAGCTTTTAATTATCAACTATTATACGCATTTTCAACCTTAAATACGCGCAAAGACACTTGCCCAGCGCCGCAATATCCGAAAAGAAGGCCCTGGAACAACTGCCCAGACCCTTCTCTTCAACATTAAATTGTTCCTCACAGCTTTAGTTCATCCTCTAATTATTTTATGACAAAATCTGCTAAAAGTGTAATCAAGCTAAGTCGTCTCATTATTTAATTTATCACGCGGCTGGTCGCCACTTCTAAGGTGCATCAACCAATTTCCACACCAGTTGGCCCGTGTAATTTCCCTGAATAGCATCCCCATCGACCACCAACGATGGTCCAGACGTGGCGTCCCAATCACCGGCGACATTTGTTTCTTCAGCATCCGTCTGCGTTTCATGTTCAGAAACAACGGTCACATCAGCGGTATCGACAATCTGAGGCTGGCGAACCGCCGGCTGGGAAAACAAGAGGTGACCGCGTAACGGGGTTCCCCACTGATCGTCAACAAAGGGCTTGTCGAGGGCTACGTTTAATCGCCAGCGTTGTCCCGCCCCCCGTTCATCCCGTACCCCTAATTGCCAGCCCTTGTCCCGCTTGATCCGCATCGTTTGGCCCGTCAATCGGGTGGTCATAAAGGAGGCCCCGTGGGGAAGCTGTGTGAAATGTAACGTTCCTGCCGCACGATGAAGCTTGATCTTAATCTCATTAGAAACCGTCTTCGCATCATTCTTGGCAACCGCCATCAGCGTCAACACATTGTCCCCTTGAACCAGCTGATCGGGCTTCACCGTTAATTGAAAGGTCCCACTGGGATGATCGGCCAATTGAGTCCCCGCGAGTTCTGAAATGGGAATACTTTTCTCGCCAATTTTCGCTTGAAGCCGGTAATTGTCTAGCGCATCAGGGCTGAATAGGTTCCCCGCATTGGTCAACTGTCCCGTAATCGTGGCCGAATCACCGTAGGCCAACTGCTGCGCATCCGCCCCCAGATTAGCTAATTTCAGGGATACGTCTCCTCGAATGTAATAACTCGGCAAGGATAACTGCGTCTGGAAGTTCGGCCCATAGAACCGACTATTTACGCCGTCCACCAACGTCTTTTGGGTGACCTTAGGCACGATGGCATTGGCCGTGACCGTCACACTGGTCGTCTTGCCATCCAGCGTTTTCTGCCACGCCTTCTTGATCTCTGGTTGGGCGAGTTCGTTCGTACTAAACGGTTCGCTGACCGCGCCGCCGTTATAACTCACACCGCCATCCTGCCATTGCAGTTGTGGTGGCAAGGGAATTTGCATCGTCAGGGGTTGAATATAGGCGTGACTCAACGCGTCATCGTATTTAAAGGTGTACTGGTAGGTCACTTTTTCTCCCGGCGCCACGGTACCGCCCGCTGGAATCTTTTTCCCCGTGCTATCGCGTAACGCTGCCGTGGCATCGAGCTGGCCCAGGCTATCGGAACGGTCAACGACGACCAGGCTATTTTCACTGGCAGTCCCACTACTGGTTGACCCCGTAATGCCCCAATACACGTTGGGTTGCGTCTTGCTGACCTCAAGTTGGCTCACATCAATGGGCAAGGTATCGGCCACAATGTCCATGCCCGAACGGTGCGTATTGGTCTTGGGGTCTCGGTCATTGTAAACGTACGCCATCGTCTTGGCCTGGGCATCCCAATGTAAGCTCAGGTGATGCCACTGCCCATCGGCAAAATCAGCGACGGCCTTGGGCTTTGTGTGATTCAGCGAACGATAACCACCCAAATCCTTGTACGTCTTAAGTGACGCTGGATATCCACTGGCAATGTGCATACTATCTTCCGTAGTTGTGCCAATATCAAAAGCGTCCCCAGCCCCGCTCTCCGTCGATATATTCGGACGGGTATCAAACTCTAACGCCCAACTTTTCTTCAGTGCAGACCAGACCAAGCCAGTATCACTTAGGGAGTTTCGATCATTTCCCCACACCCCCAGAGATTCACGTCCAGTCCCAATATCGTCAAAGTCATTTCCCTGATTTTGGAGAACAAAGGCCATCCCTTCAGCGGCCGCCGCATGTTTATTGCCAAAATACAGCCACAACGAAATGTCTTCATTTCGACTGAGGTCCAGGCGATTATCCATTCGGGTAACACCGGTCTTGGACCAAACCGCTCCCGACTGGACATCCCGTGAATTCGTACTGTCTCGCGTAATCTGGGCGATTGATCGCGGAACCACCTTGGAATCGATGATCGTGGTAAAGTTGTCCTCACCACTCATCGTAAACAGCCCATCCAACGGTACCCCGGGTGGCGCCGTGTTCACTGCGTTCAGCCAATCCGCATTATCTTTTGTAGCGGCACTGGCGATTCGACCCCCATTTATGCATAACCCCAGCGCCACAACCAGCCCAACTACCCACCACTTCATCACACAATTCCTCCCCAACCTGTCTATACCACTAGCATCTGTTTTGCATTATACAGGGGTAAACTATTCCGAGTCAATTAAAATTCTCAATATTGATAATTCATTATAAGTGTGGTTGTGATAGCGGATTCAAAACAGTACATAAAAAAGGAGAGCCGCTGAAGTCACCGACTCTCCTGGTCTTAATTTTGATTGGTTTGACGAAAAAGCTGGAACGACGTCAACTACTGATGACATCGCGGTTTAGAAGTTTCGTTGTTCCCGCGCAACGGTTTGGTTGTCAATCCGGTGCCGAATGGCCTTGGCAATTTCGGTAACCACGAGAACCACAAACCCAGCAATAATTGGAATCCACCAACCGTAGTAGAAGTTAACCGACGTTGTGTGGAACACGCTTTGCATGGCCGGCCAGTAAATAATCCCGGCTTGCAAGACCAGCAGAATTGCCACAATCACGAAGCTCATCTTGTTTCTGAAGAAGTACTTCGACAACACGGGATGGTCATTCTGCAGGTTAAACAGGTAGAAGACCTTCCCGAAGATAATCACGTTCAACGTCATGGTACTGCCAATCACGGCATTCAGGCCCTGATTAGTCAAGAAGTCGTAGGCAAACATCCCCAACCCGGAAATGAGTAGAGAAACGTACGTGACCTCAAAGACATCCAGCTTGGACAGAATCCCGCGCGTCACATCCCGCGGCCCCCGTTTCATAATGCCGCTTTCGGCCGGTTCAAAGATGAACGCGAACTGAATGGTCAGAGCCGAAACCATGTTGATCCACAACAATTGTGTCGGGAACAACGGTAACGGTTGATCCATCAGGATGCTGAGGACCACAATTAACCCTTCAGCAAAACTGGTGGGCAGTAAGAACCGAATGGTCTTGCGAATATTATCGAAGACGTGACGGCCTTCCCGAACGGCGCGAAGAATTGAGGTGAAATCATCATCGGCCAACACCATATCGGCGGAGTCCTTGGCGACATCGGTTCCCCGAATCCCCATGGCCACCCCAATATCGGCCTGCTTCAGAGCGGGCGCATCGTTCACACCATCTCCGGTCATCGACACCACGTGACCACGTTGCTGCTGGGCCTTCACGATCCGCAGCTTATCCGCGGGCGTCGTCCGGGCAAACACCGTATATTGGTCGATCTTGGCGGCGAGTTCATCATCGCTCAATTCGGCCAATTCCGGTCCGGTAATCGCTCGGGCTTTTTCAGAAAGGTTCAATTGTTGGGCGATGGCGGCCGCCGTTTCGGGGTCATCCCCCGTAATCATCTTGACCTTGATTCCGGCGTACCGCAACTGTTTTACGGCATCCGCCACACCAGGACGCGGCGGATCAATGATCCCAGCCATCCCGGCCAAATGGAAGTTCTGGCCAATCACGACGTCGGCAACGTCATCGATATCCGCGGCGACGGGTTGGTAGCCCAAGGCGACAACCCGCTTCCCTTGCTGGGTCAGCTGAGATAACCGTGACTGCCAAGCCGCTTGATCCACGGACTGGCCCTGTTCGGCCATCAAACGCATCAACGTTTGGGGTGCCCCCTTAACCAGCAGGATACGCTGATCGGCATGGTCCACTAACCGTGCGGAATAACGAATGGCGGAATCAAATGGTAGCGAGTCGATCTCTTGAGGCGCGGGATCTTCACCCACTAGTTTATGATACAGCGCCGTTAACGCCCCATCGGTCGGTTCACCGGTCAAGACCCACTGGCCGTCTTCCTCGTGGAATTCAGCATCGGAGGTCTGACCCGCAATCTGAACCAACCACTCGAGGTCCTTGTCGTGTTGCCACGGAACGGTCTGCCCCTCGTCGTTTTCAATCTGGCCGGTCGCATCGTAACCCACACCAGAAACGGTGTAGGTGTCCGCGGCCGTCAGGACATCCGTCACGGTCATTTCATTTTTCGTCAACGTCCCGGTCTTGTCGGTATTGACGATGTCCACGGCCCCCAGTGTTTCGACGGCCGGCAACGTCTTCACGATCACGTTTTGCTTCGTCATCGCCTGCGTTCCCATGGCTAGGACCACCGAGGTACTGGCCGGCAACCCTTCCGGCATTGACCCCACGACCATGGTAATCACGGCAATTATCAGCGTTGGCAGACTGTAAACGTGGGTGATCATCCCCAGAATAAAGAGCAGGGCGGCCACGACCAAGATCGCAATCGACAAGCCTAAGCCCAAGCTATTCAGGTTCTTCATCAACGGTGTGCGTTGTTGCTTGACCTCAGCCACATTTTGTTGAATGTGACCGATCTCGGTATCTGTTCCGGTCACCGTCACAATTCCGCGACCGGAACCGTTCGTGACCGCGGTTGACGCGAAGGCCAAGTTGGCCCGTTCAGCCAGTGGTAAATTGGACGCCGTCAGGGGGTCTTCTCCCTTTAACACCGAGTCCGTTTCCCCCGTCAAGGCTGATTCTTGAATCTTTAAGTTATCCGCGTCAATTAACCGTAAGTCGGCGGGAACGGTATCCCCTGCCTCCAACTGAACGATGTCCCCGGTCACTAACTCGCGTGCGGGCAGCGTAATTTTTTGCCCATCACGAATGACCACGGCTTCGTTAACCAAAAGAGCCTTGATCCGATCCAAGGCGTTGTCTGCGGATTTTTCCTGAAAGTAACCGATAAAAGCGTTCGCGATGATCACCAATCCGATAACGATTGAATCGGAATAATGGTGCATAAAGAAGGTGAGCAAGGCGGCGCCCGCTAAGATATAGATGATACTGTTGTTGAACTGCTTCAAGAAACGAATCAAGTTGGATTGCTTCTTGGCCGTCAGTTCGTTCGGTCCGTTAGTCCGTAGGCGTTGTTGCGCCTCGCCGGTACTCAGGCCATCATCTCTATCCGTGCCATAATCGACAAGTAAGGACTCAGTCGTTCGCTGCCAGATGGGCGGCTGCTGGCTGGGTCCAGGGTCTGCGTTCTCTGTTACTTCAGTTGATGTTGCCGTTGCTTCTGGATCTTGTGCCATATAATTAGGTTCATCCTTTCTAAAATGCGAAAATCTTAACGGTCAGGGATTGGTAATGCCACTTTCCGATCGTGCAAGACGTCCACCTCCAAGCTTAAAATTTGATTAATTCATTTTACCAAGTTTTCATGAAAATTGCATCTCTTTCAATTGATTGCAATGTAAATTTAATATATAGGATTGTCCGTTTGGGGTAGCAATCACCCGACCTGTTAGTCAATTTTCGATTACTAACGTTCACGCCAAAAAGCCAGTGAAGCCCTTCGCTGTAGACGACTTCACCGACAATTTCACTGAATCACCAGTCAATGTTCTAAAACTTTACTTTAAAATTCGTTGGTTGCACCCCGGTTACCACCGGATGCGTCGCAAAGTAATTCATAATTAATTCCGGTAGATCCACGTTAACCTCCCGAATGATTTTCCGCGCATTAAACATCGGATAGTCACCCCCGCCATTACCGCGATACTGGTTTACCGCCACGGTTAATAACTGTTCAGGTTGAACCGACTGGCCATGATAATCCAGTTGCACCACGCGTTGACCGATTGGTTGCCGAAGATCAAAGGTGTAGTCGATGCCACTATAGATGTCGTAATTGTACAACTGAAGCTTGGGGGTGGTAAACGCCGGATTGACGTGGACCGTTCCATCGGCCGCCAACTCAAAAAAACTGGCACACCGTTCCAATGCCAATCGTACGTTTTGACCGGTGAGTTTCTCAACGACGAGTGTATTGGGATAGCTATAACTGTTCAGAAGCTGACGAATCGTTGGTTGCATCCCTAGGCCGCGAACATCATCATTAAATAGACTCGTGGCGGCAATGTCGGCGTGACCCGCCGCCATTTCAACCTGATTTACCAGTTGCAAATAAGGATGACCGTGTAGGCGGGCATCTAGGCTATCCGTCACCGTTAAACTCGCACCGGTTAACCGGCCAATCGGTTGATCCAGCCAGCGTTGGACGCGCGCTTCCGTCTCACTGGCCAACGTGGTCAACCATTCCGCCGGCAGCGCACTTTCCGTAGTCAACAGGCGGGCATCGTGCTCAACCACTTGCTTGGTCTTATCCAACGTCAATTCAATCAGTCCAATCGCGACTGCCTTTTCACCCGGTTGGGTCGTCGGGACCCCCTGATAAATATCGGCCAATTTACGATGTTGATGCCCCGTAACTAGGGCATCAATCCCGGGAACCTCCGTCAAGAGCCGATAGCCCTCGTTCTCACCGGTTGCCCGCTCCGTGGGCTCTCCGGTTGTGGGATCGGCTTCGAACCCGCCGTGATAGGCCACGATCACAACATCGGCCTGTTGCCGTAAGCGGGGCACCCACCGTTTGGCCGCAGTCACCGCCGATTCAAAGGTCAACCCCACGACGTGTTCGGCCGTTTCCCAGGTGGGAACGTAGGCCGTCGTCAAGCCCAAGATCGCGATCTTAACGCCCTGCCGCTCGATTATGGTGTACGGTGCGTCCACAATGCCTTGTGCCTCGCCACCCGCAATGTTTGCGCCCAACAGCGGATAATCCCGATCACTCTCGGCCGTGCGTAAATAGTCCAGCCCGTAATTAAACTCGTGATTACCCAAGACGCCGGCATCATAGTGTAGGGTCGTCGTTAGCTGCGTCAATTGCGCGCTCGGCTCCGTGGGGTGTTTAGCCAAATACGTGGTAAACGGCGACCCTTGAATCCAATCGCCGTTTTCAATGGTCAAGATAATCTCATCGGACTGGGCATTTTGCCGCAAGCTTTCAATAATCGTCGCTGCCTTTAACAGGCCCAAGGGTTGATGATCCGTGACACTTAAATACGTAGTCGGATAGACGTAGCCGTGAACATCGCTGGTTGAGAGAATCCGAATTTTCACCATTAAATTAACCTCTTTCGCAGTTGCTCTGAGAGCGAATCGATCAGTAAGACCATCAAGACAATCCCCAGTAGAATAATTCCCACCCGGGGCCAATTACGCGTCTGAATGGCAAAAATCATGGGGGTCCCAATCCCGCCGGCGCCGACCATCCCTAGAATCGAAGCCGAACGCACGGCAATCTCGAACCGGTAAAGCGTATAGGAAATAAACTCCGGCATAATGGTTGGCAAGGTCGCCAGCATAAAAATCTGTGCGCCGTTTCCGCCCGCACTCGTGATGGCTTCATCGGCACCACGATCCATGTTCTCAATGGCCTCACTGAAGAGCTTGCCCAACATCCCAATCGAATGAATGCTGACGGCCAATACCCCGGCATAGGAGCCCGGTCCTACGGCTTTGATAAACATAATCGCCAGGACGATTTCTGGAAATGTTCGAATCAACGTCAAAATGATCTTGCCACTTCTGGACCGGACATGGAGCCACTCGTGACTCCCCCGTGCCGCCCAGAAGGCGAAGGGCACGCTGATTAAGGCCGAAATGAAGGTTCCCAGAAAAGCAATTGCCAACGTTTGGAAAATCAACGACACGAGGTCCTCACCACTGCCGTTATACACGTACGACCAATCTGGATGAACCAGCCCGTGGACGATCGACCGCGAGACGGCCGCCGCTGACTCCTGTAGTCCAGTGAAATGAAGACCAGTCACCGCCCAAAGGTAGATGACGGCAACTACAACTAGCCACAATAGCCAACGCCAACGATGCCAAAACGTTAGGGTCAGCGGTTTCTTTGAAAGTGTCGTTTGCATGCTAGAGTAAGACCCTCCTTAAATGATTGCTAATCCCGTCAATCACCATCACAACGACCAGCGTTGCCAGAATAATCACGGCTGTTTGACTATAGTTGAATTCGTTCAGTGAGCGTTGGAGAAATACCCCGATTCCACCAGCACCAAGGTACCCCAAGACGGTGGAAGCCCGGACGTTAATCTCCAACGTATACAGAAAATAACTCACAAATTGATTGAGAATTTGCGGTAAAACCGCATACCAGATGATGACTAAGGGATTAGCGCCGACTGATTCCATGGCCTCTAGCGGTCCCATATCAATGGTTTCGATCACTTCATAGAAGAGCTTAGACACCATCCCAAACGAAAAGATCGCCAATGTGACCACCCCTGCGGTCGAGCCAATGCCAAAGATCGCGACGAAAATGGCCGCTAACAATAGATCCGGTAACGTCCGCACCAAATCCAGAATCAATCGGATACCACCACGTAGCCAACGATTATGTACCAGATTACTGGCTGCCAGCACTGCGAACGGTACGGCAAACACCGCGCCAATCGTGGTTCCCAGGATGGCCATTTGAATCGTCTCGTACAGGGGGTTCAAAATCACTGGGAGGTAATCCCAAGCCGGTTGTGACATTCGAACTAACAACTCGGTAAACTGACCCAGATTACCGAAGAACATCGCCACGTCTACGCCGGTCATCCTTGACGATGCGATCAGTAACCCGACCATCAAGACCGTCCAGCCAATCGGCTTCACGTGCCAACGTTGCGTCCAAGGACGTCGTGGAACTTGTGTCATCATTTGCTAATCCCTCCTAACCGGCCTGATAGACTTGGTTTAGATTGGCTTCTGTAACCTTGGCAATCGGCTCATCATAGACGACTTCACCGGCACGTAGCCCAACGATTCGATCTGCGTATTCACGCGCGAGTGCGACGGAATGGAGGTTCACAATGACGGTGATGCCATCTTCTCGATTCAGCCGTTTCAAGATATCCATAACCGTCTTGGTCGTTAGTGGATCGAGTGAGGCAATCGGCTCATCGGC
Organism: Lactobacillus sp. HBUAS51381; assembly: GCF_012641095.1. Lineage (GTDB taxonomy): Bacteria > Bacillota > Bacilli > Lactobacillales > Lactobacillaceae > Levilactobacillus. The sequence goes on along the minus strand of NZ_JAAVSC010000032.1, from coordinate 12,585 downwards.
CAAAATGATCTTGGGGTCCTGCATTAACGTGCGGGCAATCGCCACCCGCTGCTGCTGGCCACCAGACAGTTCGTCCGCCCGCGCGTAAAGCTTTTCGGCTAAATTCACGCGATGCAGCGACTGCACCGCCTTTTGACGATCATCTGCGCTGAAAAGTCCCAAGATACTCTTCCAGGTTGGGTAATAACTCACGCGACCGGAAAGAACGTTTTTCGCAACACTTGACCGTTTAACGAGATTGAAATTTTGAAAAATCATCCCAATCTTTCGGCGCAGCAAACGTAACGAACGTCCCTTGTACTGGCTAATGGCTTCATCCTCAATCCGAATCTCACCAGAGGTAATCTCATGCATCCGATTAATGGTCCGCAACAGGGTGCTCTTGCCCGCACCGGAGAGGCCAACAACGACTAAAAATTCGCCGTGAGGAATATCAAAGTTAATATCCTTTAACCCCACCGTCCCGTTATCATAAATTTTATTAACGTGCTTAAATGAAATCATTGGTGTTGCTTCCATTCGTCCACTGCCTCCTATGTAAAAGGAGTAACAAAGGCGTTGCTATCAGCGCATCCCTCTGTTACTCCTCTCATAACGTCCATTCAGTTTTACTTGTCGAGTGCCTTGGCTTTCTTATCGTACTGCCGGATAATGTTGAAATTACTGTCTTTAGAGTCGGTATAGCCTTCGTGCGAGTAGACACTAGAAATAATGGCGTGTCCCTTCTTCGTCTTGGCAATCTGCTTAAAGGCAGTCGCAATCTTCTTTTGCCATTTACCCGTCATATCACCACGAACCGTAATCGTATCATTCGGAATCTTTCCGGTCGTGTAGATTGGCACCACTTGCTTCATGATGTCCTTTTCATCCTTCTTCACTAAGTTTCGAGCACCCTGGAAGACAAAGGCCGCATCCGTGTTCTTGTTGTAAACGGACAGTACCCCTTGATCATGACCCTTAACGGTGACCGTTTGAATCCCATCCTTGTTGATGTTGACGCCCTTGTCCAACATTTCCACTGCCGGATAGATCCAGCCGGCCGTTGAGGTTGTATCCTGAACGGCAATCTTCTTACCCTTCAAGTCCTTAATTGACTTAATGCCACTGTCTTTGCGTACCAGAATCTGGGACCGGTAGTAGTCCACCAGCTTGGTCGTTGGCTTGTCACCGGGTTCGCTGACACCAAAGCGCTGTGCTTGCAGTAAGACCTTATCGTGGTATTGCTTGTGTGCCAGGACGTAGGCGTCAGGTGGCAAGAACCCCACATCAACCTTCTTGGACCCCATCGCCTCGACGATGGTGTTGTAATCAGTCGATACGCTGACCGTCACTGGAATCCCCAGTTGTTTCTTCAGCAAGCCTTCCAATGGTTTCGCCTTTGCCTCAATGGTTCCGGCATTAGACGATGGCACGAATTCCACCGTCAGCTTCTTGGGGGCATAACCCTTGGAACCCGACGTAGAAGCCGTGGTCTTCCCACAAGCCGCTAACGTGGCGGGTAAGACCAATAATGCTGTGAACACTAACAGCCATTTTACCTTTTTGCTCAGGTGCATCTCGCTCACTCCTCAGTTATGTAGTGGTCCTCTCTTGACCATCTCCAATTCTAGCAGAGAAGCGAACTTTTACAATCATTTTCTGAAAAATCAGCCGTATATAAATACATTTATGAAAGAAGATGTGCCTTTTTTCAACGAGTAAACCGTAAAACCTGAACGATATATTTATTATTCGTTAGAGATATCCTGGGGCTAAATTTAGTCATATGCTTAATTAGACAGGGACTAAACGAGGACCGTCCGTTTGTTTTTATGACGAAAAAGAGATCCGGGCAATCTGCCCCGATCTCATGTTTTAATCGATGATTAACTTACCAAGGCGCCTCTCGCCTAATTAGCCCTGGGTCCCGTTATGTTCGTGATTCTTAGCCGTATCGGCCAATGCATTTAATTTCACCATATCCGCTGCCGCGATGGAGAAGTCCAATTGCGCATTCGCCGTAATATGGGCCAGATGCGTCGCCTTAGGTAGCGGTAGTACCCCGTTTTCCAACACGAATCTTAAGGCCAACTGCGCAGGAGAAACGTGATACTTGTTGGCCATTTCCTGAATATCGGCGTTCTCCAGCATGTCGCCGGTTGCCAGCGGCGAGTAAGCCTCCACCAGCATCTCGTGATCCTGAGCAAATTTGGTAATCTTAGGTTCCGTGTAGCCCACGTAGTACTGAATCTGATCGACCATTGGGGCGACCTCGGCGTGGTTTAATACATTCTGCAAATCATGCGTATTAAAGTTGGAAACCCCAATCGCCTTAGCCTTCCCGCTGGCATAGATCTTTTCCATCGCCCGCCAAACATCCAAGTTACCGGCGTCACAATCCTTCCCAATCTCGGACCATGGCCACGGTGCATGAACCAAATAGAGGTCGATGTAACCGATGTCTAGATTCTTCATACTCGTGTCAAAGGCATCGCGTGCGCCCTGATAGGTCTTGATCTCCGCCGGCAACTTTGTCGTGACAAAGATCTCTTCACGCGGAATCCCCGAATCACGAATGGCCTTGCCCACACTGGATTCATTGGCATAAGCCTTCGCCGTATCGATGTGCCGGTATCCGGCCTTCAACGCGTCAGCCACCGCATTGTAAGCCGTCTCGCCACCCGGAATCTGCCAAGTCCCAAACCCCACTTGTGGAATCTGCGTGCCATTAGCCAAACTAAACGTATCCGTTAAAACTGACATATATGACCCTCCAATTTATTCAGTATCTAGGATAAGTATACGCTTACTTTGTCAGTTTACGGTCAAATTTGCCTTTGCAAACGTTCGGGATTTCAAACAGATTTCAGTAAAATTGCGGTTCCATGAATTTGTAATATTACAAATCAAGAGAATCGCCCAAAACCCTTGCTTTCTTTGTTATTATAAAGGTGTCGTAAAACAATTGCTTAACAACCAGACGACAAACTAAAGCTTTTTTGGTAATAATTGTTAAGGTACCCGGAAAATGCCTTAATGATTCATTGTCCAAATTGAATATTAGCCCCATTGAATCAGACTAAATCCCAGTTCGATTCAATGCGGCTAATTTTTTATCGTTTTTTGCAGGAAAACTGGCTAAACAAGCGTTCAGAACGGACGTTGGCCCGCCAGCATGGTCCTAGTCCTCATCATCGTCGTTATCGTCTTGATGGGTCGTGACCACTTTAGCCGTATAGGCGTTAACGGCAACCTCTTGAATTTGCTGATCCTGCTGAACCTTTACGTCCCATTGAACCTGGCCGTTGTCATGTTCCAGTGACCATTTGATTGCCGTGCCGCTGCCAGCGTGCTTCTCTGCCGCCTTAGAAATATCGGTTAAGGTTTTTAACCGCTTCACCGCAATCGCATCCCGGTTACGCGCCACACCGTTAGCCTCGTCTTGATCCAGCTTTTCCTGGTCGTGGCGTAGAATCTTACCGGAACGGGCATCGAGGGTCACCTCATACTCACGACTGTTGTCTAGTCCCGAGACTTCATACTGATACTGGCCATTCTCGCGTTCCAGACTTAGCTCACTAAGGGCCACGTCCTGACCGAATTGCTGATGTAATTTCTTAATCGCCGTGTTAACCGAAACCTTAATGGTCGTCGGGGTAGCGGTGCGCTGCGACTGGCTGGAACTGGTCTTACTCGTGCTGGTCTGTTCTGAATTCGCCGTCTTCTTCTCGCCTTGACCGGCGCTACAACCCGCTAAGGCAATAACGCTAATCAATAGAATACCCAGTTTTTTCATTGCAAAATCCTCCATAGATTGGCTAGGCTACTTACCAGCTTAACTTTAGCAAAAATAATCAACAATGACCACTACTTCGATTGCGATCCGTTTTAAGACCATACGATTTATGGGCGCATCCACAAAAAAGCCCGTAGCATCAGCTGCGGACCTTTGGGTAATTGCCTATTCGTGATATGCTTCCTTTTCACCCGTCAACGTATCTGCCAATTGCTGTAGGACCCGCGCCAGTTCGGCACGATCGTTATTGGAATAGTCCGCTAATTTTTCCCGAAAGGCGGCTTCACGAGCAACCTTAATCTGCATTAAACCGCGTTGGCCCTGCGGCGTCAGAGTGAGCTGTCGAACGCGCTGATCGCGACGTTCTGCCTCCTGCAACCACCCCGCCGTCATCAATTTATCCACCTGACGACTAATTGAAGAATGGTTACGACCAATCTGCTCGGCGAGTTGCCCAATGCTAATCCCTGGCAACCGTCCCACCCGCACAATTATTGGTAGCGCGGCTGGTTCCAGCGGAACATCGGCCTGTTGTAACAGGTGCCGATCCTGTTGCGGCTGGTTGAAGAAGGTCACAATTTCAAATAGGGCTTCAAAAATTTCATTATCCATACTTGTTATTATAGCAGAACAATGCTAACATGTGTGCATAATGCACCAATAAATTTAATCTAAAGGAGTTTTCCCACATGATCCATAAAATTGGCCTGATTTTAGGCTCTACTCGGCCCACCCGTATCAGCCCCGACATCGCCGCTTGGCTACAACAAAACCTGGCTCAGCCCGATCTAGACGTTGACCTGATCGACCTCGCTGCCATCAACTTGCCACTATTGGACGAGACGGAACAACCTTCTACCGGTATTTATCATGAGGATCACACCCGGCAATGGAGCCAGTTAATTCAGGGCTACGATGGCTTTATTCTACTCTTCCCGCAATACAACTGGGGCTATCCGGCACCCTTAAAGAACGCCTTGGACTATCTCTACAAGGAGTGGGCCCACAAACCAGTTAGTCTGGTCTCCTACGGCGGTCACGGCGGGTTTCAAGCGGCACAGGGCATGAATCTCGTGGTTCGGGGCCTCAAAATGCAATTACTTACCAATAATTTACAGATTACACTGCACCGCGCAGATCTCGACGAACAGGGCCACTTCCTCGACGTCAACCAGGCGTTAGCGCCGTACACGTTTAACGCTCATCAGATAGGCGCCGAATTCAGTCACGCACTGGTTGAATAGGCCCACTATGACTAACGTTGCAGACTGTCCACTGCAGCCAAAACAGCCGTCGCATTATCGCTGATAGGTTGCCAGCCCAATACCGTTCGCGCTCGTTGATTACTGACTCGATGCGTCAAGCGTAGCATGAGATCAGCTTCCTTAATGGTTTGATTAAAGGGGGCCAGGAGATGAATCAGCTGTTTGGGCAAGAGGTGTTTGGGTAAATCTGCCGCTAACTCGGGCCGCTGCGTTTGAATCAGGCTCATCATCTCACGCATGGAAATAGCGCCATCTTCTACCGCCAAGAAACGTTGATGACGCGCTGCTGGTGTTGTCAGCGCTCGAACATGAATATCGGCCGCATCGCGCACGTCCGCGACGTTAAACGTCAAGTTCGGACTAGCCTTTCCCGCTAGTAAGCGCTGAACAATTCCAAAACTATTGGTTACGTGTTGACCCAAAGCCGGTCCCAGCATCGCGCCAACGTTGACGGTTACTAACTCCACCGCCGAATTCATTGTGGCCACATATTGCCAAGCGTGCTTTTCAGCTAAGAGCTTAGAGCGCTCATAGGCCGATAGTCCTGGCTGTTGAACCGCTGTCCAATCTGCTTCAGTGATGACGTGTTGTGGATCAAAATTGCTAAACCCCACGGCACCCAAATTGGCCGTCATCACGACACGGTGGACGCCTGCCGTCCCTGCTGCCTTTAAGATCCGCAGGGTGCCCAACTCAGCTGAGTTGGCAACCGTTGTCGAAACTGGTCCTTCATTCACAAAAACAGGAGCTGCAACGCTCATAACCCCTGTAATTCCCCGCATGGCCGCCGTCCAACCCGCATCTTGGGTCAGATCAGCCGCCACAAAGGTTAGGCGGTCCAAATGGGGCGTGTGGACAGCCGCCAAGGCAGCCCGCACGCGATCGGCTTTCGTCAAAGAACGGAGCGTTGCCCGTACCGCAAAGTTTTGTTGTAAGAGCTTCCGGATAATATGCAGGGCCAAGAAACCATCTCCACCCGTCACTAGAATTTGTTCAGTCATTTTGCATCACACCTTATCCTTGTTATCGTCTAGCACTTTCGTTAAACTAGACTCACAATAAACCCTAGACTCTACTCTAGGGCAACTAAATCAGGTGATTATTTTGACTTACGCGATTAAAGAGGTGGCTGAAAAAACCGGGCTATCCATCTACACGCTGCGTTTCTACGACAAGCAGGGCTTACTCCCCTTTGTGAGTCGCGATTCATCCGGCTATCGAGCCTTTACGGAAGGCGATCTCCATCTGCTCAAAACAATCTGTTGTTTAAAAAATACGGGGATGAAAATCGCTGATATTCGACAGTACATCGGCTACGTCATGGCGGGGCCCACTTCTATCCCACAACGTCAGGCGCTCCTACACGCCCATCGTCAGGCCATCGCACGTCAACAAGCCCTTATTCAGACCAATCTCAAGGAAGTTGACAGAAAGCTGGCCCTCTACGATGCGCCCAACGCAGCCGATCTCGTCGATCAGGAATTAGCGTTCGCAAAGGCCGAAAAGATCGCCAACCATCTGCCGAACCCCTTTAATTAGGGTTAACTTTAGGACTGTCTCCATGAAACGGAGATCGTCTTACTTTTGTTTAAACCGTCCCCACCAAATCCGGTTGGGGGCTCTTTGTGTATACAGAATTCTAGACGCTAGACGGCTTCTATTTAATTAAGCCTCGCCCGATATTTTTCATTTTCAGAATGCCCCTTGTTTCCTCCAAAAATATCTGGGCTGTATTCGAGAACATTCAAAGATAACGCCAGCCAGAACGGCCTTTTCCTAGCTCTCTTGGTTTACTTACCGATTATTTAGAAATTAAGCAGAATACCTTTGATTTCAATCAAAGGATGAATGCGAAATCTTAACCCTTTATAAAACGTATGTTCCCTTTTTTGGCCCCAGCATGTGCTATACTTAATCCAATCTTTTGGGGAGGTGAAGTCATGGCAATGTTAGGTCGAACACTGAAGATTAGACTCTATCCCAATGCAATTCAAGCTACCCAACTCTTAGAAATGAGTCGAGAATATCAACGTCTAGCTAATCTAGTCAGCCAATGGGTCTTTGATCACGACTTTCCGCTGAATAGCTTAAAAATCAACCATGCCCTGTACAAAGTATTCCGACGAGAATCTCCACTGAACAGCCAAATGATTCAGTCCGTTTTTAGAACGGTGGTCGCGCGGTACAAAACAGTTTTGGAACAAATGAAACACCATCCTTATCACTATCAAGATGACGATAAGAAGTGGGTACGCGTCACCAAGGACTTGACCTGGCTGTTTAAGCCGCTTCACTTTTCTCGCCCACAGGCAGATCTGGTGCGACAAAGCAATTACTCTTTTGTTAATAGTTTGACTGAAATTTCTCTAACGACTCTTGGAAAAAGAACGAAGATGCCCTTTACTATCAAAGGGTTCAAGCAATATTTCCAGAACGGTTGGAAGCTGGGAACGGCAAAACTAGTACATAGCAGGGGGAAATGGTACTTACACATCGGGATCACTAAAGAGATCGCGGACTTCGATTCAACCATTCCGTCTCAGGTCGTGGAGATTGACCGAGGATTACGCTTCCTAGCAACCACCTTTGACCGACAAGAAAAGACGAAATTTTTTAATGGGAAGAAAATCCTCTTAAAACGTCACAAGTTCTAGAAAATACGAGTAGAACTACAGCATCGTGGGACCAAATCAGCTAAGAAAAAACTAAAGCAGTTACAACAACGAGAGAACCGCTGGATGACCGATATCAATCATCAGCTATCTAACGCTGTACGGCCCCCAAACGCTCTTTGTCCTGGAAGATTTGACGAATGTAACCTTCAACACCGATGACTTACCTAAATCACTGAGGAATAGTCACCGATCATGGGCATTCTATCAGTTGGAAACTTTCCTTGCCTATAAGGCTCAGGCCGTTCAAAGTCGGGTGTTAAAGGTGAATGCAGCCTTTACTTCACAACGTTGTCCCAAGTGTGGTCTGGTTGAGAAGAACAATCGGCATCACGATATTCACGAGTATCACTGTCAGCAGTGCCAGTATCGATCTAATGATGACCGATTAGGCGCTATGAATATCGCAATGCTGGGCCAAGAATGGTTGGATGGGATCAAACATCCCAAGATCAAGAAAACAACAGCTACCGGGTAGCCGTCAATTACCCGATGATGTTGCCACTATGAGTAGGAGTTCCGATCGAACGTTGGACTACTGTGTCGGATGACACGTGAGCGACAAGCCGCCGAATTTATTCGGCGGTAATTGACTGATCTGCGAACAACCTGGGCTGAGCCAGGAAGCGCTAAACCGACAGATTTACCGGGAACATAGCATTGTGACCAAGGCCGTTAAGCGCTTGGCAGAGCACGATTGGGTAAAAATCACCGCCAATGCCCAGGATCGACGAAAAAGTTGTTTATTTCCGACCGAAAAGGCCCAGCGGCATTACGAGACGCTAGCGGCGATTCCCACGACCGTGGATCAATGGGTGGCAACGACGCTTAGTGCGCGTGAACAGCAGGACTTGGAAGCGTTATTGAAAAAAATGGCCACCTTGGTTGGGACTCATGACGGTTAGAAAGTCAGGGTAAGCTTATGCTGTTTATCGCAAAGCCCGTGCGCTATACGCGATACGGTTTATTTCAGAACGAGACTAGGTCGTTTCCCTCGCTCTACCGGCCCAGTTCCACCGTTTGTAAACGAATGTGAAAGTGCCCAAATTCATGACCGCATTGCGACTATGATACCTTACCTTGATCCGCACAACCTAATTACTTCCAATGCAAAGGTCTTATCAAGCCTAAAATGACCACCTCCCTAATCGCAGAGAGGTGGTCGTTTTTATATCTGCTATTTCACTTGGCCCTTCTTTTCTCGCAGGAAACGCACAAACTCAACCGCCGCCCGTGAGCGTGACTGTTGGGCCCGCCAAACCAAGGCTGATTGCAGTTCCAACTTGGGCACCAGCGGCACGAACTTCAGGTGATCGAAGTGCTGATTCAGCTTCAAACACACCACGACACCGTGGTTGTGCTGGGCCAGCATGGCCGCGTTATACAACAAATTATACCGCGCCACGTTCCCCATCTGAGCCGCATACTTTCCCGACCAATTGGTCAATTCATCGTGGCCGATCTTATCCAGCACCGTAATCACCGGCGTCCCGACCAGGTCTCCCGGTCGAATAGCGTCGTAGCTGGCGAATGGGGAATCCTCGTGCGCCAGAATCCCCCATTCCTCCTTACTGGCCATTCGCACAAAATCATACTGACCAAGCGCAATGGGCTCAATCAACAATCCCATGTCAATCGTTCCCTGATCGATCCAGGCCTTGATATCATCGGTGTTTCCACTATGTAGCTCAAACTTCACTTGCGGATGACACTGCTGGAAGGTATCCATCAGATCAGCGACCTCTTCCATACTCTGTAGCTCACTACAGCCAATGGCAATCGATCCCGTTAACGCCTGCGTCGCTTGCAGATCCGCCTGCGTCCGCGCCACTAAGTTAACAATATCTTGGGCCCGTTGCCGAAACAACTGCCCTTCACGCGTTAGGGTCATGCTATGGTTTTCTCGTTGAAAGAGTAAGACACCCAGTTCCTGCTCAAGGTCTTTTAGCTGACGAGATAGCGTCGGTTGCGTCACGTGCAGTAACGTGGCCGCCCGAGTGACGTTTTCCTCCTTAGCTGTCATCAAAAAGTAGTTCAGTACCCGTAGATCCATTGGTGTCCCTCCATTTCTGCAGATTATTTACCTCTCATTCTATCACAGAACATGGACTATTCATTTTTTGTATCTTCAGCATACGAACTAAGCATTTTACCAACCGCTGAATAGCGTGTAGGCTAAATCCTAACGTCAAATCGACCACGAAAGGAAGCCATTTTTATGCAAACAGTCACTCTTAACAATGGTGTCCAAATGCCCATCTTAGGCTATGGCACCTTCCAAACACCCCCAGCGGCGACCGAAAAAAACGTGACCACCGCCATCAACCTCGGCTATCGCAGCATTGACACGGCCCAAGTCTACGGCACAGAACCGGGGGTTGGGGCGGCGATTGCGAATAGTGGCCGCGATCGGGACCACTTCTTCGTGACCACCAAGACGCAGACGGACGGTTACGCCGCCACTAAACAGGGACTGGACGACTCGTTAACCCGCTTAGGCAGCGACTACTTTGATCTTGTCCTGATTCACTGGCCCACGACGCACCGGTTAGACACCTATCGTGCGCTGGAAGACGCTTATCAGGCCGGTAAAGTACGGGCAATTGGTCTCAGTAATTTCAATCCCAGCCAAATCGACGACTTGCTAGCCAATAGTCACGTTAAGCCGGTCATTGACCAGGTTGAAACCCATCTTTTCTGGCAACAAACCAAGCTTCGTCCCTATCTCGCCGCCCACGATATTGTTCACGAAGCTTGGGCGCCACTGGGTGAAAACTTTGGCCCAGAAATGATGCACTTACCCGCCGTGAAAGCGTTGGCCGCAAAGTACCAGGTCACCGCAGCGCAAGTCTTACTGCGATGGTTAACCCAACAAGACATCGTCACCATCCCCAAGTCCACCAATGCTGATCACGTCGCTGCCAACCTAGCCTCCCTTGATTTTTCATTGACGCCAGACGACATCGCCAGCCTTCGCCAATTTGACCGTCATCACTCCATCAAGGATTGGCCACAATCAATGCGTGAAGAGTGCTATTAATTTTAAATCGAAAGGAAGTTATAACATGAAAATTGCTGTTATCGGGGCCTTCGGTAAATCCGGTCAGGCCATCATCCAAGAAGCCAAGCACCGCGGGCATACCGTTCTGGCGATTGCGCACCGGGATCACCCCGAAATCACGCTTACCTACGACCAACTCCTGATCAAGGACCTCTTTGACCTCACGCAAACCGACCTTGTAGGGGTCGACGCCGTGATCGACGCGGTCAGTGCTTGGACCCCAGAAACCTTTGCCGTCCACACCACCGGGATTTCCCATCTCGCGCAGTTACTGACCGGAACCACCACCCGGTACCTCAAGGTCGGTGGCGCTGGTACCCTGTATATCAACGCCGAGCACACCCAAATGTTGAAAGACCGGGCCGACTATCCAACAGATTGGCTCCCGCTGGCCGACGCACTGGTCGCCAGCCTGGATCGGTTACGTTCCTACTCCAATCTGGCCTGGACTTATGTCACCCCGGCATTTAACTATGATGCAACTGGGGCTGCGACGGGCCAGTACCATGTCGATGGTGAGGATTATCGCGCAACCAATGATGACGACAGTTACATCAGCTATGCCGATTACGCGACCGGGATGATTGACCTGTTGGAAAATGGGCATTACATCCGCCAGCGCATCACGCTGGTTGGCGGTAAGCGTTAAACTTAAAGAGTGGGCCAAAGGGCGGTTAGCTGGTGAGCATTAAGGCAGATAACCGAATAATCCCGGGTCTGGATTGTTTGGTTATCTGTTTTAAGCGGAATTAGCTGCCTTTTGGCTCACGTTTCGGCAATTCTAGTTTGGAGACACAAAGCGTCTGGGCGTTTTGTCTCAGACGCTTTTTTGCTGGGTTATTTCGTTTAAACCCGCCCTCCTCGCCCTCACTGTTTCAGGCGACCAGCTCTTCTTAATTGGCTATCTGCCGTTTAACCTGCATCATGGTCACAAAGTCATCCGTGAAAATCCCGGCCACGTGCCGCCGCATCAGATCCGCCGCAATCGTGGGATTATCCACCGTCCAGATACGTTCGGCCACCGGCACCCCCGACTGGAAGTGACTTAAATGTAGCCCACTCAGATGCTCGCGCGCCACCAGATCGGCGGGTTGGGCTACCGGCTTGTCCGTCAGCCAGCAGTAGCTTTCATTGGGGGCGATTACCTGGCAATTTTTCAGTGTCGGCAGATGAAAGGACGAGAAAATGACGGGCCGCCGCAGTGAGGTGGCGTGCACCATGCACATGACGATGGCTTCAATTCCCGGGTGCTGAATCTTATCCGTCTTCAATTCCAGATTCAATTGGACATCCCGATCCGTCACCAATTTCAGTAGTTCCGCCAATGAAGGAACCGGTTCCCCGTTGGCCAAACGAAACCGCCGCAATTGCGAAAACGTGTAGCTGTCGATGCGCCCACTCCCATCCGTCGTTCGATCAATCCGCTCATCGTGCATAATGACGGGAACTTGATCCGCCGTCAGATGAACATCAAATTCCAAGCCCTCGATACCTTGATCCAAAGCATACCTGAATCCCGCTAACGAATTTTCTGGAAACCGTGTCGGGTAGCCCCGGTGACCGAATACGGTGGTTGTCAGCATTATCGCTCACTCCTTAATTGTCGTCCTTAGCCCACTAACCCTAGGTTAATCCCTAGTCTACCTGACGACTGTAAAGAATCACCAAGTTTCTGGTAAAAATCGTGTAAACTCGACGAGCTCCCCCAATCATCCAATCGAGTAGGAGGTAGCCGATTAGTTCGGCTACCGACCTCTCACACCACCGTACGTACGGTTCCGTATACGGCGGTTCAGTAACTTAAGCATTTTG
>NZ_JAAVSC010000031.1 GCF_012641095.1 Lactobacillus sp. HBUAS51381 | reverse complement strand
GACACCTTTGCCTTCGGCTCGTGGTTCCGACTACTACGGCCCACAGCGGATTTTCACCGCCTAGTTAGCGCCCATGCCGGGCGCACAACAAAAAGGACCCACCATCGCTGGTGAGTCCCCGACTAACGAACCTAGGATGACCTAAGCTTGAGAGTCTTCTTGCATTTGCTTTTCCAAATCGCTGATGGAGTAGACGCCTTCGGTTGACGAACCGCCAACTTCTTTGGGCTTGATCTGACGGTAATCTGGCATCCCAGTCCCGGCAGGAATAATCTTCCCAATAATAACGTTTTCCTTCAAACCAACTAATGGATCGTTCTTGCCCCGAATAGCAGCATCGGTCAAGACCCGGGTCGTTTCCTGGAAGGAAGCGGCTGACAAGAAACTGTTGGTTTCCAAGGCAGCCTTGGTAATCCCCAAGATCACTGGACGAGCAGTGGCCGCAATCCCACCAGAGATTAACGTCTGGTAGTTGGCGCGACGGAAGTCTTGGATATCCATCAAGGTACCAGGCAGAACGTCGGTATCGCCCGGATCCATGATCCGAACCTTCCGTAACATTTGCCGAACCATGATTTCAACGTGCTTATCACTGATGGCAACACCTTGCATCCGGTAAACCCGTTGCACTTCACCTAAGATGTAAGTTTCAGTAGACAAGACATCGCGAACCCGCAGCAATTCCTTCGGATCGACAGACCCATAGTTCAAAGCACCACCACGGTGAATGAAGTCCCCTTCACTAACCCGCATGCGGGCAGTGATTGGCAATTCATAACTCCGAGTATCGGCTTCACCCTTAATGGTGACCGTCTTCGTCCGGTTAGCTGGGTCTTCTTCGATGGATTCAACCGTCCCAGTAACTTCCGTAATCTCAGCTTTACCTTTAGGGTTCCGAGATTCAAACAATTCTTGAACACGAGGAAGCCCTTGGGTGATATCTTCGTTACCAGCCACACCACCGGTATGGAAGTTCCGCATGGTCAACTGGGTACCTGGTTCACCGATAGATTGCGCGGCAACCGTCCCAACAGCTTCCCCAACTTCAACTTCGTCACCAGTCGCCATGTTCCGGCCGTAACAATGTTCACAAACACCATGTTCGGTGTTGCAAGTAAAGGCGGAACGGATGGTAACTTCTTCAACACCAGCATCCACAATCTTTTGGGCGGTGTCTTCGACGATCATTTGGTTCTTAGGAACAATGACGTCCCCAGTCTTTGGATCGTAGACGGTCTTTTGGGTGTAACGCCCTAAGATCCGGTCGTACAGTGGTTCGATCATTTCGTTCCCATCAGTGATGGCACGAATCTTCAAGCCACGGTCAGTCCCACAATCCTTTTCCCGAATAATAACGTCTTGGGCAACATCGACCAGCCGCCGCGTCAGGTAACCTGAGTTGGCCGTCTTAAGCGCCGTATCGGTCATCCCTTTACGAGCACCATGGGTCGAAATGAACATTTCCATCACAGACAGGCCTTCACGGAAGTTAGACGTGATTGGCAGCTCCATGATGTCCCCACTAGGAGCGGCCATCAAGCCCCGCATCCCGGCAAGCTGCGTAAAGTTAGAAATGTTCCCACGAGCACCAGAATCACTCATCATAAAGATAGGGTTCTGTTGATCGAAACTGTGAATCAAGGCGTTTTGAATTTCGTCCTTGGCATCGTTCCAGATCCCAATAACGCGTTCGTAACGTTCATGATCGGTAATTAACCCCCGACGGAATTGCTTGGTTACCGTTGACACCTGTTTGTGGGCGGCATCGATAATTTCTGGCTTTTCCTTCAGGTCGGTAACATCGACCATCCCAACAGTCAGCCCAGACTTCGTAGATTCGTCGTAACCCAAATCCTTGATCCGGTCCAACAGCTTGGAGGTTTCAGTCACCTTGTATTGCTGGTAAACGGCCGCAATAATGTCGGACAAGAAGCCCTTCTTAAACGGTCCAATCAATTCAGCATTTTGCAGGTAATCGTGAATGTCTTCACCCGGTGCCAAGAAGTACTTGTCAGGGATGGAGCCGTTCAGGTTCGTGCTGGTTGGTTCGTTCAGGTATGGGAATGACTTTGGCAGGATGTTGTTGAAGATCAACTTCCCAACGGTCGTCACCATGACCTTACTGCGTTGTTCATCAGTAAATGGCTTGTCAGGCATTGAGGAGACTTGCACCCCAACCCGGCTGTGCCAGTGAACCAAACCGTTCCGGTAAGCCAAGACGGCTTCGTTGAGGTCGGTAAAGATCATACCTTCCCCTTCACGGTTATCTTCTTCCATGGTCAGGTAGTAGTTCCCGATAACCATATCTTGTGAAGGCGCAACGACTGGCTTACCACTGGCAGGTGCCAAGATATGGTGAGCAGCCAGCATCAGCAAACGTGCTTCAGCTTGGGCTTCGTCAGATAATGGGACGTGAATGGCCATTTGGTCCCCATCGAAATCGGCATTGTAAGCTTCACAAGCCAATGGGTGCAACCGCATCGCCTTACCACTAACCAAGACGGGTTCAAACGCTTGAATCCCTAAACGGTGAAGCGTAGGGGCCCGGTTCAACAGAACAGGGTGTTCCTTGATGACATCTTCAAGCACGTTAAAGACATCGTCTTCTTCACGGTCAATTTGGCGCTTGGCATTCTTAATGTTAGAAGCTAAGCCCCGGGCAACCAGTTCCTTCATGATAAATGGCCGGAATAATTCCAACGCCATTGGGACTGGCAGACCCATTTGGTTGAACTTCAGGGAAGGTCCAACATCGATAACGGAACGACCAGAGTAGTCAACCCGCTTCCCTAACAAGTTCTGACGGAACCGACCTTGCTTCCCTTTCAACATGTGTGAAAGAGACTTCAATGGACGGTTACCAGGACCGGCAACCGGACGGCCACGACGACCGTTATCGATCAAGGCGTCAACGGCTTCTTGAAGCATCCGCTTTTCGTTTTGAACGATGATACCAGGTGCATTTAAGTCCAACAAACGCTTCAACCGGCTGTTCCGGTTGATCACCCGCCGGTACAAGTCGTTCAGGTCAGACGTTGCGAAACGTCCCCCTTCGAGTTGTACCATTGGCCGTAAGTCAGGTGGAATGACCGGAATCGCATCCATGACCATCCACTCCGGACGGTTACCAGATGTGACGAAGGCTTCCAAGATGTCCAAACGACGAACGGCACGCGTCCGCTTTTGGCCAGTGGCTTCCTTCAATTCTTCCTTTAATTCCTTAACTTCTTTATCTAGGTCTACGGCCATCAACAACTTCTTGATGGCTTCGGCACCCATTTCAGCCTTAAAGGCCTTGCTACCGTATTCCACGAGCTTGTCACGGTAATCCCGTTCGGAAAGGAGTTGTTTCTTTTCCAATGGGGTGTTACCTGGATCCAAGACAACGTAGGATGCGAAGTAGATGATTTCTTCAAGGGCCCGTGGGCTCATGTCGAGGACCAAGCCCATCCGACTTGGAATCCCCTTGAAGTACCAGATGTGGGTAACAGGTGCAGCCAATTCAATATGGCCCATCCGTTCACGACGAACCTTAGAACGGGTTACTTCAACACCACAACGGTCACAAACGACACCCTTGTAACGGATCCGCTTGTACTTTCCACAGGCACATTCCCAGTCCTTGGTAGGACCGAAAATCCGCTCGTCGAATAGCCCATCTTTTTCAGGCTTTAACGTCCGGTAGTTGATGGTTTCAGGCTTCTTGACTTCCCCGTAAGACCAGCTACGGATCTTATCAGGTGAAGCCAGCCCGATCTGCATGCTTTCGAACTTATTGACATCGACCAAAGAAGCGACCTCCCTTATTAATTAGTCTTGTGTGTTCGGTTGACTTTCATTTTTCGTAGTTTCTGGTGTGGTCTTGGCACTGTCGGCCTGAGCTTGCGCCTTGCGCTGCTCTTCTTGCTGTTGGGCATACTTGCTCAACGCATCAACGTTCACAACATCATCGTCATCGTCGTCCATATCGCGGAGTTCGATTTCTTCGTTGTTCCCGTTTAAGACCTTCATGTCCAGCCCTAAGGATTGGAGTTCCTTGACCAGAACACGGAATGATTCAGGGACACCAGGCTTTGGAATCGGATCGCCCTTGACAATGGCTTCGTAGGTCTTAACCCGACCAACCACGTCATCGGACTTGTACGTCAAGATTTCTTGCAACGTATAAGCGGCACCGTAAGCTTCCAAGGCCCAAACTTCCATTTCACCAAACCGCTGGCCACCAAATTGTGCTTTCCCACCAAGGGGTTGTTGGGTAACCAGTGAGTAAGGTCCAATGGAACGGGCGTGCATCTTATCATCGACCATGTGGGCCAACTTCAGGTAGTTCATGACACCAACGGCAACCCGCTTATCGAACGGTTCACCGGTCCGACCATCGTATAAGACGGTCTTGGCATCCTTGGCCATCCCAGCTTCCTTCAAGGCGTCCGCAATATCAGTATCCCGGGCACCATCGAAGACTGGCGTTGCCACGTGAATCCCCAACTTACGTGCAGCCATCCCTAAATGCAATTCGAGCACTTGCCCGATGTTCATCCGGGAAGGCACACCCATGGGACTCAACATGATGTCGATTGGCGTACCATCTGGCATGTATGGCATGTCTTCTTGAGGGATAACAACGGAAACCGTCCCCTTGTTCCCATGACGACCAGACATCTTGTCACCAACTTGGATCTTCCGCTTTTGGGCGATGTAGACCCGAACCATCATGTTGACACCAGGTGATAATTCATCCCCATTTTCACGGGTAAAGATCTTCACGTCCTGGATAATCCCGCCACCACCATGTGGTACCTTCAGGGAAGTATCCCGTACTTCACGGGCCTTTTCACCAAAGATGGCATGGAGCAGACGTTCTTCGGCTGATAATTCCGTAACTCCCTTAGGCGTTACCTTACCAACTAAGATGTCCCCGTCTTGAACTTCGGCACCAATGCGAATAATCCCATCTTCGTCCAAGTTCTTCAAGGCATCTTCACCGACGTTCGGAATTTCACGCGTCATTTCTTCAGGTCCAAGCTTCGTGTCACGCGCTTCTGATTCGTATTCTTCAATATGAATCGACGTGTAAACGTCATCGCGAACCAACCGTTCGTTGATCCCGATGGCATCTTCGAAGTTGTACCCTTGCCAAGTCATGAAGGCCACTAATGGGTTTTGCCCTAAGGCAAGTTCCCCATTTTCCATGGAAGGACCATCAGCCAAGATTTCATCGTCATCGACGTGATCGCCGACCTTAACGATTGGGCGTTGGTTGTAGTTCTTCCCACCGTTTGACCGGCGGAACTTCATCAACTTGTAAGTGTCTAACGCATCGTCCGCACGCCGTACCCGGATTTCACGAGCATCAACGTATTCAACCGTTCCTTCGTGTTGGCTAATCAAAGCCACCCCGGAGTCATGCGCAGCCTTGTATTCAATACCGGTCCCAACCAGTGGTGCGTGAGGATCCAGCAATGGTACAGCTTGCCGTTGCATGTTGGCCCCCATCAGGGCACGGTTAGAGTCATCGTTTTCCAAGAATGGAATACATGCCGTGGCCACGGCAACAACTTGCTTAGGCGAAACGTCCATGTAGTCGATCTTGTCAGCCGTGGTTTCGATGTTGTTATCTTCGTCACGGGCCATAATGGTATCCGTTGCGAAGGACCCGTCATCGTTCAACGGCGTGTTGGCTTGGGCAACCACGTAGTTATCTTCTTCATCGGCCGTTAAGTAGTCGATCTTGTCGGTAACCATGTGCGTATCCCATGAAACACGACGATATGGCGTTTCGATAAAGCCATACTTGTTAACCCGCGCGTAACTGGACAAACTGTTAATCAGCCCAATGTTAGGACCTTCAGGCGTTTCGATTGGGCACATCCGACCGTAGTGGGTGTAGTGCACGTCCCGGACTTCATAACCGGCACGGTCACGCGTCAAACCACCAGGTCCAAGGGCAGACAAACGACGCTTATGGGTTAATTCACCCAAGGGGTTGGTTTGGTCCATGAATTGTGACAATTGAGAAGACCCAAAGAATTCCTTGATGGAAGCAACCACTGGCCGAATGTTGATCAGTTGTTGTGGCGTAACCGTTGCGGCGTCTTGAATAGACATCCGTTCACGGACCACCCGTTCCATCCGAGATAACCCGATCCGGAATTGGTTTTGCAGCAATTCACCCACGGAACGAATCCGCCGGTTACCCAAGTGGTCAATGTCATCGGTGTTCCCAATGCCAATTTGCAGATCGAAGAAGTAGTTCATGGAAGCAATGATGTCGGCTGGGCGAATGTGCTTCAGCTTGATGTCAATGTTGCCGTTCCCAATGACAGGGACTTCTTGTTCTGGATCCTCAGGAGATTGTACTTTAATAATTTGTAACTTTAATGGTTCAGTGACCACCGCTTCATCTGAAGGTTGGAACGTTACCATCTTGAAGTCGTCTTGGTCCAGGTATGGCGCCAAGGTCTTCATGACGTCCTTGTCCACAACCGTACCCTTTTGCGCGATCACTTCACCAGTATCTGGATCGGCTAACGTTTCAGCTAAGGTTAAGCCGAGCAAACGGGTCTTCAGGCTGAGCTTCTTGTTGGTCTTGTAACGCCCAACAGGGGCCATGTCGTAACGTTTAGGATCAAAGAACCGCGCCGTCAACAGGCTCCGTGAAGAGTCGGCCGTCTTAGGTTCACCGGGACGTAGGCGTTCGTAGATGTCCTTTAAGGACTCTTCGACACGTGAATCATCGGTGTTCTTGTGGATATCCTTTTCCAACGTGTTGGACAGGCTTTCGTTGTCGCCCAAGATATCCAGAATTTCATCGTCGGAACCGAACCCTAATGCCCGAACCAACTCGGTCATTGGAATCTTCCGCGTCCGGTCAATCCGCACGTAGGAGATGTTCTTGGCGTCCGTTTCAAATTCGAGCCAAGCCCCCCGGTTAGGGATGACCGTGGCACCGAAGACGGTCCGACCGTTCTTATCCGTATCTTCATTGAAGTAAACGCCTGGTGACCGGACTAATTGCGAAACAATAACCCGTTCTGCCCCGTTAATGATAAAGGTCCCTTGGGCCGTCATTAATGGGAAGTCACCGAAGAAGACGTCTTGCGATTTGATTTCGCCCGTTTCATGGTTGGTTAAGCGTAAGGTCACGTGCAGTGGTGCTGAGAAATTGGCATCGTGTTCCCGTGCTTCATCGACCGTATATTTGGGTTCCAGTAATTGATAATCAACAAACTCTAACGAAAGGTTTCCTTGAAAATCTTCGATTGGCATGATGTCGTCGAACATATCCCGTAAACCTTCATCGAGGAACCAGTTGTAGGAATTGGTCTGAATCTCGATTAAGTTAGGGAGATCAAGGACTTCCTTGATCCGCGAATAGCTACGGCGAGTACGGTGTTTCCCGTATTTCACTAAGTGTCCTGCCAAGTTGTTCACCTCTCCTATTTATTCTGTGAACTGGTCAAAAACCAAATGTTACATTTTGATTACAATTGCGTAATCGGCCGGTTTTTTGGCAAAAAAAATCCAAAAACAAACCCACAGTTTGCTTTTGGCTTCTTATAATGGATGCTACCGGACAATAGATCGGCGCTTCCAATTTCAGTTCACAGTTGCATACAAATGGTATAGTACTCGTATTTTTACCGATTGTCAATAATGACAACTTACTTTTTCCGGGCGACGCCAAATAAAATTAACCGTACCAGCGCTAGCGTTTGCTCGTGTTGGGAAGCATCGGCCGGCCCCACGTGATGGAAGGTGTTAAATAGCGGGCTCAGACTGGTCAGATAAAAGGACGCGGCATCCTGAGCTTGCACGCCAGCCTGCAGGGTCACGGCCCCGGTCTCGAAGAAGCTGGTCAGTGGCATCAGGTAATCCTGCATGAAGACCATCCCCAATTGCCGCTTGTTCTCTGGCTTAAGGAACTTAAAGCTCCCGTGAATCACCGTAAACACGTCTCTGGGATGAGCAGCCGTCAGGACCTCCGTCACCGCCGTCAACGAGTCGACTGCATCGGCGTCCGGCTGAAGCTGATCGACCACGGCCGTAATCCCGGTTCGAATCTCGGCCCCCACCGTCTTAATGACCTCGAGGAAGATGACCTCCTTATCACTAAAGTGGTGGTACAATGCGGGCTGCGTAATTCCAACCTGCTTGGCAATGTCACGGGTCGAAGTCGCTTGGTATCCCTGCGCTAGGAACTGCTCCCGGGCGGCTTTTAAAATGGCCGCGTGCGTCTGGGTCAACTGTTCTTCTCTCTTCATGAGCGGGCCTGCTTCCTTTCTGCGGGTAATTTAAGGTTACTGGTTGCGTCGTTCTGACTGGTCACCCTGCAACCTAACCAATATACCATAATATCATTTAAAGTGTACCACAGTCATTTATCACCAGCTAGGTCAATCCCGTTAAATAATGGTTAAGTTCCCCCCACTGACCGCCTTAGTGGACCACCGATTGGGACTGACAGTAGTGAGAACTGCCCCCCACTCACTCAAAAAATAGCGGTGCTCCTCCTAAGAGAAACATCGCTACCAACTTTAATTTTATTGATTAGTGACTCGCGACCGCCGTGGGCTTCTTGGCCGTCGGGGTCTTCACGTTAACCGTGATTTCACCGTGCGTTGCGCCAATCGTCACTTGGTCGTGTGCCTTTACCTCACCGTTCAGCAAGGATTCACTCAGCTTATCTTCGACCTGCGTCTGCAGTGCCCGCCGAATTGGCCGTGCCCCGTATTCGGGATCGAAGCCCGCCTTGGCCACGACTTCAATCGCGGCCGGCGTAATCTTCAGCTTGATGTCCTGCTCAGCCACCCGATCAATGATGTGCTTAGCCATCAACTTCACGATCTCGTGTAATTCGTTCTTCTTCAATGAATGGAAGATGACCGTTTCGTCAATCCGGTTAAGGAACTCTGGTCGGAAGGATTGCTTCAACGTCTCACGGATCGTTTGTGACATCGCCTGGTAACTATTGGCCAAATCCTCGGCCCCGAATCCAACGGTCTTTTCATCCCGTAGCTTCGTCGCCCCTAGGTTAGACGTCATGATCAGAATCGTGTTTCTGAAGTCGACCTTACGTCCCTTGGAGTCCGTCAAGTAACCATCGTCTAGAACCTGTAGCAAGATGTTGAAAACGTCCGGATGGGCCTTTTCAACCTCATCGAAGAGGACCACGGAGTATGGCTTCTGCCGAACCTTTTCCGTCAATTGGCCACCCTCGTCGTAACCGACGTAACCCGGGGCGGACCCAATCAACCGGCTGGTGGAGTATTTCTCCATGTATTCACTCATGTCAACCCGAATCATGTTGTCTTCGGAGCCAAACATCGCTTCGGCCAAGGCCTTGGCTAATTCGGTCTTCCCAACACCGGTTGGCCCGAGGAACATGAAGGACCCAATCGGTCGGTTCGGATCTTTCAGACCCGACCGCGCCCGCCGGATAGCTCGTGAAACCGCCGAAACGGCCTCTTTTTGACCAATAACCCGTTTGTGCAAAATCTTCTCCAGGTTAACCAGGCGTTCGGCATCCGTCTGCTTCAGTTGGGTAACGGGAACCCCCGTCCACTCAGCCACCACATCAGCGATATCCTCACCGGTGACGTCGGTCGTGTACTGCCGTTCCGGTGTCGCTTCGGCCGCTGCCTTAGCCTTCCGCGCGTCCACCTTCTGCCGCAAGGCCATCTCTTCGGTCCGCAACTTAGCGGCCCGCTCGAAGTCCTGTTGTTCGATAGCGGCTTCCTTCTCGTCGGCCAGATCGGACAATGCCTTAGCTTGCTTGCTGGCAGGCGTTGGCTTGTCCATTTGATCGATGCGGACCTTAGCCGCCGCTTCATCCATCAGATCAATCGCCTTGTCTGGCAAGAAGCGATCGCTGATGTAACGCGTGGAGAGTTTGACCGCTTGTTCCAACGCTTCATCCGTAATGTTCACGTGATGGTGATCCTCGTAGCGTGACCGTAAGCCCTTGAGAATCTCTAAGGCTTCGGCACTCGTTGGTTCATCGACCTGTACCGTAGCAAACCGCCGTTCCAGCGCCGCATCGGATTCGATGTACTTCTGGTATTCATCCAACGTCGTGGCCCCAATGGTTTGGAGCTCACCTCGCGCCAGTGCTGGCTTCAAGATGTTGGAGGCGTCGATCGCGCCTTCAGCGCCACCGGCCCCGATCAGGGTATGCAGTTCGTCGATAAACAGGATAACCTGCCCATCGTTGTAGATTTCTTCGATGACCTTCTTCAGACGGTCTTCAAATTCCCCACGGTACTTGGTACCCGCGACTAAGGACCCCATGTCGAGCATCATCAGCCGCTTGTTCTTCATATCATCGGGCACATCACCGGCCACGATCCGTTGGGCCAAGCCCTCAGCGATCGCCGTCTTCCCAACCCCGGGTTCTCCAATCAGAACCGGGTTGTTCTTGGTCCGCCGACTGAGGATTTGAATGACCCGTTTAACCTCTTTATCACGGCCAACGGTAGGGTCCATCCGACCTTCCTTGGCCGACTGCGTTAAGTCACGAGCCAACGAATCCAACGTTGGGGTCCCGCCCTGTGGTGCGCGTCGGCTACGATTATCGTTCCGCCGCTTCGGCGTATCGGTAACCCCTAACTTGCGCAGAACCACCTTGTGGGCATCGGTTAACTGAACGTTCAAGTTCTTCAGGATGCGTGACGACAGAATCGTTTCGTCACTCAACAGTGCCAATAACAAGTGTTCGGTGCCAATCTTCGTCGCACCTAACCGCTTCGCCTCGTCACCAGCCAAGGCCAACATGGATTTGGCCTTTGGTGAGTAGGGCAGGTAACTATCTTTATCCGTGTTCGCCAGTGTTCCGTAACCCGTAAAGCGTTCGATCTCTTCACGAACGTCGTCGTCGGTCACTGAAAACTGTTGGAGAACCTTGTTGGCAATGCCATTTTTTTCAATGGTGAGGGCCAGCAGCAAGTGTTCCGTCCCCACTGCTTGGTGCTTGAAGTACTTTGCTTGTTCCTGTGCCAAGACGAGGACGCTCTTAGCGCTTGGTGTAAATAAATTATCCATTGCAGCTCCTCACTTTCTTTAACTCTCATAACGTAGGTGATTCAAAATAGAAATTAAAATCTGCGCACGAATCTGCTCATCAGCCTGCCGATCACCGGTGTTGATGGCATCCTTGTTAATCGCCGCTAGGATAATGTTGGCTTCGCTACGATTAATGGCGCCGGCCTCAAACAGGCTACGCACCACGGATAAACTATCATGACGCGAAATCCGATCGCCAACCGCTGTCACCAGCGAATCGATGAAGTCTAAGTTATCCAGTAACTTGACCTTTTCAATTCGAATATAACCGCCACCGCCACGCTTACTCTGAACCACGTAACCATCCTGAATCGTAAACCGGGTCTTAATCACGTAGTTAATCTGTGACGGTACGACGTTAAACTGATTGGCAATTTCCGCTCTGCGGATCTCCACCTGCTGGGATTCAGCCAAAATCTGCTTCAGGTAAGATTCAATAATATCCGAAATATTTTGATTCTCCATTATCGTCCCCCCTTCAGTGCAGTGTTCTTGACTAATGTTGACTAATATTATACGAAATTCCAGTGAAATTGCAACGGATTAGACCGCTGATTGGCGAGAAGTTTCCATTTCTTACCAACGTCCACGCGGTGTTGCCGTTCATCGTTCCAGGATTCCTAGTAATCTATGGTACCAAAAAAACGGCGTGTCTCCAAACAATCTGTATGGAAACCGCCGTTATGCTTATTATCTATGTAAACTCGGGAATAAAAAAATCGGGAAGACAAGATTTGAACTTGCGACCCCCACGTCCCGAACGTGGTGCTCTACCAAGCTGAGCTACTTCCCGAGGAAAGCTCACTGACCTATAAAATAAGTCAGTCAAATCGGGAAGACAGGATTCGAACCTGCGACCCCCTGGTCCCAAACCAGGTGCTCTACCAAGCTGAGCTACTTCCCGAGAATTGCTTACAATTGCTTATAAGCAACAAAAATGCACCCAGTAGGAGTCGAACCTACAACCTTCTGATTCGTAGTCAGACACTCTATCCAATTGCGCTATGGGTGCATAATTATTATTAAGTTAAATGCCGAGGACCGGGATCGAACCGGTACGGTCATCACTGACCGCAGGATTTTAAGTCCTGTGCGTCTGCCAATTCCGCCACCCCGGCAAAAGGGCAAAAGCGGAAGACGGGATTCGAACCCGCGACCCCCACCATGGCAAGGTGATGTTCTACCACTGAACTACTTCCGCAAATTGGCTATTTTATTAATGGAGCCATGCCGACTAGAGGATTCGAACCTCCGACCTCCTCATTACTAGTGAGATGCTCTGCCAACTGAGCTAAGTCGGCAAAATATTGTTTAAAATATTTTGCTATATTTGGTTATGCAGGTGAAGGGACTCGAACCCCCACGTCATAAGACACTAGAACCTAAATCTAGCGCGTCTGCCAGTTCCGCCACACCTGCAACGTTGGCGAACTAACGCCAGGAACGCTTGGGTTCCGATGGAGGATACAGGGCTCGAACCTGTGACCCTCTGCTTGTAAGGCAGACGCTCTCCCAACTGAGCTAATCCTCCATATTTTCCGAAGCAAGTCAATTAACTCGCTCGAAACAACTATTATAATTTACCATGCTCAGCGAATCTTGTCAATAACAATTTCGAATTATTTTGAATAAATATTCGCTAGCTGAATAACTACTCGCTTAACAACAAGTAATATTGTATCTCATCTTTTCGGAAAAAGCTACTCTTTTTTGCATTTTCTTGCAAAACTTTGTTGCGCTTAACTTCCGAGAAAGAAGGTCAATCCCGCCTCCGCTGGCACTGACCAGCACCGGGCGAATTAACCAACAGAAACTATTTTATACGAACCCCTAACCCTCGTCAATAAAAATTTGCAAAAATACTCAAAAAGTTTATTCATCGGCACCGACCGCCTGCAGCCAAAAAGGTCCCCACCGACGGCTTCGTCAGTGGAGACCTTTATATTCTTTCTACAACACTTTTTTTCAGTAGCATGGTGCTTGTCCGCCTTACCGTTCGCGAATATGAGCTGGAACGCTGTGGGCAGGACCGCTATCTTCTAAGAAGCACACTTAGAAGATCCCACGGCTGAGCTCATCGTTCGCTTCACTAGCGGCTAATACTAGTGTTCACCCCAGCTCATGGCTAATGTCACGCATTGCGGCCTAGTGACATTACCGCCACTGTGCTAACTACCTCCAGGCGTCGTGGCAAGGCACCAACTTTGCGCCGAAGGAGGCCAGCAATGGAGCCAGCCGTGACAACGGTGTTAGCTGGCGTATTTTGCCAGCTTAGACCGTGGGACGACTTGGGAGACCTGCGAACTGTGCAGGGCTTCCAAGCGAGCCGGAAGCCCGCCCTTTGGCTGCAGGCGGTCCCCACAGCAGGCGGAATTGCTGGCAGCCGCAGGCATTCACCGCCACAAGCACACACAACTCTACTATTTCAATAGAAAGTGATCAGTATTACCTCAGCCACGTCACGCGTCACCTACTTGGTGATCTTGGTGACGCCACCCATGTATGGCACCAGCACGTCTGGGATGGTGACGGAACCGTCGGCATTTTGGTAGTTTTCCAAGATGGCGGCGACTGTCCGACCCACAGCTAAGCCGGAACCGTTCAACGCGTGGACGTATTGCAGCTTGCCGTTATCATCCCGGTATTGGATGTGGGCACGTCGGGCTTGGAAGTCCGTGGTGTTGGAGCAACTTGAGATTTCCCGATACATGTTTTGTTCTGGGAACCAGACCTCCAAGTCATGCGTCATGGCGGCCGTAAAGCTCATGTCACTGGTGGTCAGCGTGATCACGTGGTAGGCCAAGCCCAACTTCTGTAAGAGACTTTCGGCGTGCTTCGTCAAGGCTTCCAGCTCGTCCCATGAGTTTTCTGGCTTACAGAACTTCACCATTTCAACCTTATTAAATTGGTGCAGCCGGATTAAACCACGGGTATCACGTCCGGCACTCCCAGCTTCTGAACGGAAGGCTGGTGTTAAGGCCGTAAACCACACTGGCAGGTCCTCTTCGGGGATCACCTCATCACGGTAGTAGTTCACCAAAGGCACTTCGGCCGTTGGGATCAGAGTCATGTCTTCATCACGTAATTGGTAAACATCTTGCTTGAACTTGGGGAATTGGCCGGTCCCGTACATGGAGTCATCGTTGACGATGTAAGGGGGTAAGACTTCCTTGAAGCCTGCCTTGGTGTTTTCATCCAAGAAAAAGTTATAGACGGCCCGTTCCAAACGTGCCCCTAAGCCCAGGTAGTAGAGGTACCGGCTACCAGAAACCTTGGCCCCGGCTTCGAAGTCCAGAATACCGAGATCTTCGCCCAGTTCGTAGTGAGCTTTGGGGGTAAAGTCCATGTTCGGCTTTTCGCCCCATTTCCGAAGTTCCACACTGCCATCTTCCGTCAAACCAACGGGTACGTTGTCATTCGGAATGTTAGGCAGATGGGCGGCGGCGTCTTGGACCTGGTCCTTTAACGTGTCCAGGTCGGCATCAATCTTCTTGATGTCGCCACTGACTTGGCGCATCTCGGTAATCTTGTCGTTGGCGTCTTGCTTGTTCCGTTTGAGCTGAGAAATCTCATCGGACACCGTGTTCCGTTGGGCCTTCATGGTTTCACTCTTCACGATCAATTCCCGCCGCTTGGCGTCTAAGGCTAACAGGTCATCGATGTCGGCTGGGTCGACCCCGCGTGTGGCCAACTTTTCTTTAATGAAGTCTGGTTCTTGACGAATTAATTTTAAATCTAACATCTGCTTACTCCCTTCGATTTTCCGGATGATACAAAAAAGGTCTCCGTCACATGGGACGAAGACCTTCGCGGTACCACCCAAGTTCATGACTGCAATCTTCAGCCATACCCTTGAACATGATAACGGTCTGCACCGTGCGGCATTACCCGCCCACTTTAGTTTGTGCTGGAATGTTCGACGTGGCGGTTTGCAGCTTTCCCCGCTTCTCTGGCCGTCTACTTGATAGGCACCTCGTGTTTTTGATTACGCTTATCATACCGCATTTTACTGGCGATGACAATTGCCAAGACCAAAGTTTCAATCAGCAATCCTCAACTAGGCCAACCCAGTTGTCTACGCCTGTCAGTAGTTCCACCTGCTGTGGGGACCGCCTGCAGCCAAAGAACGGGCTTCCGACTCGTTTGGAAGCCCTGCACAACCCGCAGGTCTCCCAAGTCGCCCCACTCAGTAACCTGGCCAGAAACGCCAGCCAACTGAGTCGACACAGCTGGCTCCACTACTGACGATCTTCGACAGGCTGGTGGCCTCCACTAAAATTCAGGATTAAATCTAACTAAATTCCCAGACTCTTGGTATCCCCAATTAGTCACGAAAGCCTTCTTGTCCCCCTGCTCCCAGTCGGATTTCGTGAACAGCAGGGCGACCCCACCACGCAACTAACCCTTCCTCACAAGAAAAAAGTGCCAACCGCAGTCAGCACTTCATGTCCTCTAATATTTCAGCTAAATGGCCTAGAGTGAGGCAATCTTTTCATCGATCAACTTCAGGACTTCTTGGCGAGCGGCTGGGTCTTCCACAAAGTCTAACTTGTCGCCGTCAATTTGCATCTTAGGTGACTTGTCGTAGTTGTCATACCAGTTCACGTAACGTTGGTCGAGTTCCTTGTAGTATTCGAACAGGCTTGGATCATGGTCAATCTGTTCGTATGACCGGCCCCGCTTCTTGATCCGTTCAAGCATCGTTTCAAACGAGATGTTGATGTGAATCAACAGATCCGGGTTCTTCTTGTGCACGGCATCGGGTAATTCCTGCATCATGTTGGCCAGTAAGGAGTCGTAAATATCAACTTCCGTGCTGGTTGCCCGGCCCAAGTCGGCGTTTAGGTGAAAGAGTAAGGAATCCTCGAAGATGGAGCGGTCCAAGACGCTTTCATCATCGGCGTTAGCCGCCTTGATGCTGTCCAATCGTTTGTTTAAAAAGTAGATTTGCAATAAGAAAGCATACTTTTGTGGGTTTTGGTAAAATAGTGGCAAGATTTTATTGTCGTCCACCGATTCATAAAAAGCGGGTTTCTGTAAGTGTTCGGCTAATAAGTTCGTTAGGCTCGTCTTGCCGGCCCCAATTGTTCCTGATAGTACAAGCATGCTATCTCTCCTTTGATTTACGCACATTCCGGAAATCGTTTTCATCCGGTCTAAAATTCAACACTACATATTGTACCAACCTCCCGTGTAAAAGACAATATGTCGTGGGAAATTCCTTCTCGGCGCTTCTCACGTTCTGTCCCCCGGGACGATACAAAACGGCGACCAGTCGGGATTCACTCGACCTAGTCGCCGTTTAACTTTTTTATTTAATTAAAATCGCCCACACAATTTTAACCTAATCGTTTGTCGTATCACTTGTTACCTTGGCGGCTTCCTTCAGCGTCCCATCGCGGTGCACTGGAGAAACGTCAACGTCCTTCAACGGAATCAACTTCGTGTGCTTCTTGATCTTGTAGCCAATGTAGAGGACTAAGACCAGCGGAACACTCATGTAAGTAACCAGCACTTGTTCCCAGTTACCGGTGAAGAAGGATTGCGGATCTTGGCCCACAATCACAGCGATACAGAGGACTAAGGCCAAGATTGGGCCTAATGGGAACCACTTTGCATGGTACTTTAATTCAGAAAGCTTGTGACCTTGCAGAATAAATGCCCGCCGGAACCGTAAGTGAGATAAAGCAATCCCGAACCAAGCAATGAATCCAGTCAATCCACTCGCGGCAACCAACCACATGTAAATCTTGGGCCCAGCAATACTACTGATAAAGGTCAATGCAGCGATGATCGTCGTTGCAAACAGGGCAGGATAAGGAATCCCGTTCTTCCCGGTCCGTTCGAACAACTTCGGTGCGTAGCCTTCCTTAGACAGGGAGAACAGCATCCGCGTTGAGGCGTACATCCCCGAGTTGGCGGCGGAAATCACGGCCGTCAAGATAACGGCGTTCATGACACTGGCCGCAGCGGCTAAACCAGCCCGCCGGAAGACCAAGGTGAATGGACTGATGGCAATGTCACTGGCAGAAGACCCTAACAGATCGTGACTCGTGTATGGCAAGACCGCGGCGATAACAAAGATGGCTAAAATGTAGAATAAAATGATTCGCCAGAATACGGAATTAATAGCCTTAGGAACACTGTGCGAAGGATCTTCGGATTCACCGGCTGTGATGCCGACCAATTCAGTCCCTTGGAATGAGAAACCAGCAACGACGAACACACTCAGGATAGCTGGGAAACCGCCAACGAATGGGGCCTTCTTGTACGTGAAGTTTTCCAAGCCCGTGGCGTGACCACCCATGATCCCCACGATGGTCATTAACCCAACGGCCAAGAAGATGAAGATCGTGACAACCTTGATCAAAGACATCCAGAATTCCGTTTCGCCAAAGGCTTGAACGGAGAAGGCGTTGATCGTGAAGACCAGGAGTAACGCAACCGCGCTCCAGATCCAACCGGGAACGCCGGGTAACCAGAACTTCATGACCAGTGCGGCGGTCGAGATATCAACGGCAACCGTAATTGCCCAGTTGAACCAGTAGTTCCACCCCATGGCGAAACCTAACGCTGGGTCAACGTACTTGGCAGAGTATGCCGCGAAGGACCCGGAGATGGGCATGTTCGTGGCCATTTCACCTAAACTGGTCATCAGGAAGTACACCATGAGGCCCATGGCCACATAAGCGACCAACGCCCCACCAGGCCCGGCCGTTGAAATAGCCGATCCACTGGCGACGAATAATCCCGTTCCGATACACCCACCTAACGCGATCATTGAGACGTGACGCGTCTTGAGTCCCCGCTTAACCTGATCAGAGGCCTCGCTGGTTGTTGCATTTGACATGCTTTGTTCCATAATGTTTCCTCCTTCTTTTTATAGAAGGACTTCCTCGAAACGACCCAGTGAATTAAAAAATCCCTTCCGCAGAAAAGCTTTGCGAAAGAGATTGGAAAATTCATAATTCCAAGTCAATATCGTTGAAAGCGCCCCGCAGCCACTATTCGGCTGCGACAGTCTCTGATCTATTAAACCAGAACCCAACCTGTCCGCTATGTCCTCACGTCCAAGTTTCGGCGACCGCCCCTTTAACTTTCCCGCCTCGATGTGACCCATCTTGGGAAAGCGACTCTTGTTGGTCGCGCCTCTTCTATTCGATACATTGAAGTATACGCATGAATTTCAAAAATTGCAAGATTAAATTTAGATTAGTGTCAATTATTTTAGCGATAATTCAGGTCAAGTCGCAACAAAGCCTGCCGTTGCAACGTTTGACCACCACTTGTCACGGCCATCAATTGGTCACCGATTGTTCGGAAAGCTAATTTTTCTAATAATCGGACGGACCGCGTGTTACTGACCAGCGTATTGGCCCAGACCGTTGTGACCGGTGCGCCGGTACGCGCCAGGTCCGTCAAACAAGCGGCCACGGCCTCCGACATGAAGCCTTGCCCCCAACAATCGGGGTCCATGAAGTATCCCAGTTCGAGCCCCGTCTCATCGGGAGCGCCGGTGTCGTCGACCCAACTATAGAATAAAATCACGCCGATCAACGCGTTCGTTTGATGACGCACAACGGCATAGGATCGCGGGGCCTGCCGATCGGCACGATACCAACGCTGGATCTGTTGCGCATCCGGATTTTCCATGAGGCCCGTCGGTTGGGCAATCTGCCGATCGGTCACCAGCCGCTTATAAGCCGGATAATCACTGTCCGTCAACGGTCGCAAGTCCAACCGCACTGTCTTTAAAATTGCCGTCACCCTAACCCCTTCTTTTCTCCTAAATTTTATGACCAACTGCGTTACAATATAACTGTGTCCGCTGATTGGGCGACCTCACGAGGCCAACACCCATTCATTTCACACGATTAGCGGTACACCCATCTTAACACGTACGCACATCATCAGGGAGGTTTCGTTATGAAGATTATTACCCAGTCGCTCACCGAAGATTCCGCGGCTTACCTACAGGGCTATCTGCGCCAAGGCGACGCAGCTACCTACCCCGCCATGATTATTGTTCCCGGGGGATCCTACACCCACATTCCGGAACAACAGGCCGAGGACTTAGCCCTGGCCTGGTCCGCTCGTGGCTATCAAGCATTCTTCCTGCGCTACAGCTTTGTTGGCGAGAAGACGCCCTTATTACCTGCGCCCATCGTTGAGCTGGCCCAAAGCGTGGCCATGCTTCGACAGCATGCGACCGACTGGCAGATTGACGTCGCTAAAATTAACGTCGCCGGCTTCTCCGTTGGGGGCCACATCGTTGCCTTGTTCAACGATCTTTGGCCTAACGCTACCCTCAATCAGTTGGCGGGTACGCAACCCGAACAGGTCAAACCCCACGCCATTATCCTGGGCTATCCGGTGATCTCACCAAAACTGGGCTTTCCCACCGATCAACAGGTACTGGCCAGTTGGACCGACGACCCAGACAGCATTGCCGCCGACGAACGGGTCACCGACCGTAACGCCCCGACCTTTATCTGGGCGACGGCCGCCGATCCCCTCGTGCCAGCGCAAAACGCCTTGAGCTATGCGCAGGCCTCTTTGGCCCATCACGTGGATACGGACCTGCATCTCTTCCATCACGGGCCTCACGGACTGGCCCTGGCGAACCACGTCACGGCATGGAAACCGGGAACGGCACTCCCCCACGTGGCCCACTGGGTAGATTTGGCCAACGAGTGGTTAGACGAATTGGACTAACACCGTACCGCCTTACCGTTCGCCAAATTTGGTCTGGAACACGGTGGCAGGACCAGGAAAAGCCAACGTCTTGTCTTTTCCCCCGCTTTGCGCCTTTGCGCACTAATCGAATTTTGTTAGCAACTAAATATCTTTTCCGAAAAAAAGACATGGCCCTTAACGACCATGTCTTTTGACGTTTCACGTTAAATTTCAGACTTCTTGAGCAACGGCCAATGCTGCATTACCGGTGCCAAGCGGATGTACAGCCCTTCCGCCACCTGTAACCACAGGTAGGCCAGTAAGACGGCGCCAATCGTATCGGTTGGGAAATGGGCGTTTAAGTATACCCGCGAGATCATTACCATCAGCATCCACACAACCAAGACGATTCTGAGGAGCCAGGCCTTCCACGCGCGGTTAATCATGGGCAACAGGACCACCCAGATCATCGCAACGATCAAGAAAGTACCGAATACGTGGCCACTAGGGAAGCTAAAGCCATCATCAATGGCGAGATGCGCCGACGGCCGTGGGCGTGCCACCAGCTTTTTCACCAACGCGGCGATGACATCCCCACCCGCTAGAGTGGCCAGGCACCACAGCGCTGGAATCTTGAATTTAAAGCCCCATAAGAAGAAGGCCAGAACTAATGCCCAAATAATGGCAAGTTTCGGTTCTGCTAAACTGGTTATGCCCCGGTAAAGCAGCGTTTTCCACCCCGGTTGACTCTTCTGAATCACATCAATGATTGACGAGTCTAAGAAGTCAACGTAAGCGTTTTGGGCCTTAACAAAGTAGGCCACGATCAGGAACAGTACCGTGGTTAACGTAAACTTCCACGGTCGGTCCCGATCTCGATTAAATAACATCATGCTAAAAATTCCTTTCGTCATACCCGATTCTGGGAAACCCCTAGCAATGAGTATACCACCCCGCCGCTAGATTGCTACACTCCCCGGTAGATTATCAGATTTCCTTAAGTTATCCCCGATGCCGCCACACCCGTTGTTGGACCCGATTGACCAATTCCGAGAGCAGAAACCCAAAGGCAATCGCCCCGGAAATCATGACCACCTGGATCAAGAAGACAAAGGCCGTGGAATTTTGGCCCAACGCGAAGTATTTAATCATCTGGTAGGCCTGGCCCCCCGGCACTAACGGCACCAGCGCGGGAATGTTAAAGAGAATCATCGGCATCTTCTTGATGCGGGCCGCCTGCAATGAGGCCACCCCGATTACCACGGCGCCAAGCATGTTGCCGATGACGTAACCGCCACCCCAGATGACCAGAAATTTATAAACAAAGTAGCCCAGCACACCAATCCAGCCGGCGTAGTTCAACGCACGCCGGGGGATGTTCAGCAGGATGCCAAAGCCGATGGTCGCGACATAGTTACCCGCGGCCTCAATAAAGAATTCAGTGATAGACATTGGGCATCCTCCCTAAAGAAATTGTAAGACCATGGCAATGCCAAAGCCAATCGCCGCGGCACTCACCAACGCTTCGACCCCCCGCGCCGGTCCACTCACCAGGTTGCCGGCTAAAATATCGCGGACGGAGTTGGTGATGGGGACCCCTGGCACCAGCGGCATGACACTTCCGATGATGATATCATCTACGCTATTGCCCAATCCCAGATGAACCGACCAGATGGCTAGGACCCCGATAGTTGCCGCCGCTGCGAACTCGGACAGGAAGCGAATTTGAATAAACTTACTCAGTAGGTAAAAGACCAACCAGCCCACGGTTCCCACCACGCAGGTGATCCAGAAGTCCGGCAGATTGTGGCGAAAGACCACTTCCAGCGGCCCACTGACCATGGCCGCTGCCAGTAACTGTAGCCAGAAGGGAAAATACTTGGTTGATTTATCCAAATGATCCAGCTGATTGGCGAATTGTTGGAGCGTGATCTTATGCGCCGCGAACTGCCGCGACAGGTCATTGACCACGGAAATCTTCTCCAAGTCAAAGGTCCGCCGCTTGACGGGTTCGATCTGCGCGCCGACCTCGCCATTAATCGCCATCAAAATTCCCGTAATCATCACGAAAAGCTGACTGGTCTTGGCCCCCGCGTTGTGCGCAATTCGTTCCATGGTATCCTCGACACGCTCCACTTCCGACCCATTTTCAATCATGATGCGGCCAGCGGTTAATGCTGTATGTAAAATTAATTGGTCCCGTTTCTTCTGACTACTCACGCTCAGTCCCTCCCGCCGGTTTTTCATTTATTATACGACAGTCGGTGGGGTTCTGGCAGTAACAATCTGACCGATTGCGCAAATACTTAAGAAATCGATACCAATCTTGCTGTGGAAACTGGTCACGTTTGGGGAACTGGCCGCCTTACCGTTCGCCAAATTTGGTCTGGAACGCTGTGGGTAGGACGGGAAAAGCCAAAGCCCTGTCTTTTCCCTCACTTTGAGCCGAAAACCCACGTCTCAAAGTCGCCATTTTCCAAGCAAAATCACTTGGAAAATCCCACGGCTGAGACCAAATTTGACTCACTCACGGCTACTTAAGATAAGATCCACAACTTAGCTACCACAACATCGGCGATATTGACACAAGCTTCATCATGCTCACCTACCGTAAAAAGTCATTCAAGCCTTTACCCACCACTCTTTCGTAAGAGAAACGAAAAAAGCGGCAGCTCCTCGCCACCGCCTTCATTACTTATTTGATAAAAATGTAGTGGGCTGCCTTGTAGCTCACAATGAGTTCGGCATCGTCGGTTAGGTTCTGAACGGTCACTGGGCCCTCGAACGGATCGTGCTTGATCACGCGTAATTGATCCCCGATATCCAGCTTCAAATCACCCAGGTACGTCAATAGATCACGGTTATCGATGAACCGGTCAACCGTGACGACCGACCCATCCTTCGCGTCGTTCAAGACGGTGTGGCTGTCTTCATGGTAGTGACCGTACCGGTCGGGAATGACACCACCGTGCGGACAGTGAGTGGGATGACCCAACATGTCATCCAGCGCATTAATTAATTTGGGACTCGTCACGTGCTCGAGCACCTCGGCTTCTTCGTGGACATCAGGCAAACCATAGCCTAATTTTTCCACCAGAAAGTCTTCCCAGATCCGGTGTTTGCGCACCAAATCTTCGGCCAGCCGAATCCCCTTGTTGGTCAGGGAAATGCCGGCGTAGGGCGTATGCTCGGCCAGTCCTTCCGCCGTCATCTTATTCACCATTTCGGTGACCGATCCGGCCGCAATATTCAAGCTGATGGCGATTTGCTTATTGGAAACCTTCTTCTGCTTACCACCCAGCTCAAAAATAATTTTTAAATAATCCTCCTTCATCGGAGTCATCACTGTTCACCTCATCTAAGTTAGCTACCAACGTTCAATCAACGACTGTCCCCTATTCGTGACGCCAGTCGTTCTGATCATAAAATAAGGACTCGTGTTCTCCCCGATGACACTCCGCCTGAATCGTCACATGATTTACATTATACTTCCGACAGAGCAACGTTTCAATCTGTCGGTACACCGGTTCAATCTGAGCCAGGGGTAAATTGGCCATGTTCACGTGTACTGAAAAGATAATATTGTGCTCGTCAATCTGCCACGCGTGGAGGTGATGGACCCCCTCGACCTTGGGTAACTGTTCCAGATCATGGGCGATTCCCTCGTAATCTAAGTCCGGTGACGCCTCCATCAGGATTCCCAGCGTCTGTTTAATAATCGGCCACGACTCCCAAGCGATGTAGCCACCCACCAGGATCGTAATCAACGGATCAACCCATTCCACGTGCCAAAGCGTAATCACGACTGCACCCACGATGACCCCGACCGAGGCCAAGGCATCACTGAGTAAATGCAAATAGGTCGCGCGAATATTGAGATTGTGCTGTGCACCATGATTCAACAGAATCGTTGACAAAAGATTCGCCACAAAACTAATGACCGCCACACCAAGCATGATGGTTCCCTGCACGTGTTCCGGATGAAATAACCGCCGGACCGCCTCAACGGCCAAGATGATACAGATGACCACCAAGACCAAGGCGTTAAGTAGGGCGGCTAGAATCTCCGCGCGCCGATATCCATACGTATTGGTTCGAGTCTGTTGGCGACCACCGATCCGATGGGCCGCGTAGCTGAGCACAATGGACAGTGCGTCACCACAGTTGTGAAAGGCGTCCGAAAGTAGCGACAGGCTACCCGAGAGCAGGCCACCGACAAATTCAAAGACTGTAATGACAACGTTTAACACGGTGACCAAGAAAAACCGACCACCCGACATGCTTCGCTTCTCCAATGTGAACCGCCCCCCGTGGTTAACTCCCCTCTATTATCGCAGAGTTTAGGGCGAATGAAAAGGTGGCTTTCGGGGAACCTGACTTTTATTTCATTTCAACTTCCGCTAAATGCATCGTCAAGTACGGCTCGAACTGGTCGCCTTGCCGTTCACAAAATATGCTCTGGATTGCGGCTAGTGTTGTGTTTATCCTCAATAACTCATTCACCTCAACTTTAAATTGATTCACAGCCGAACATCCCCGTCATACTAGGCTCCGTGATCAAAAAAAGGATTGACTCCGCCATGAAAACGGAACCAATCCTACTATTATATACACATCTCTTGTGTCATCTCTTGCTCGCGTTTACAAACGCCCTTACTTCGTCGTCACCGCATGTGCCATGTGCGCTGGCTGAATGTTAGCCGTCAGCCGTTCGTACGCGAAGTCCTTGACTCCTGGCATATCAACCGCTGCCAGATCAATGGTCCCGGTTTCCGTGAAACCGTTCTTCTTAATCACGTGCTGCATCGCCATGTTTTGGGGATGCGTGTCGATCCGGATGCTTTCGATATCCGCGGCCTGATCAATCTGTTCAAACAACCGACTGAACAGTTCACCGGCAAGCCCCCGGCCATGATGGTGGCTGGATACTGCTACACGATGAATCGCCAGATACGGCGCCTGTTTGGTTAGCCACTGACCTTCAATCTGTTTGTACGTGGGATCTTCGCCGGGGATAATGGCCGCAGTCCCTAAGATTTCGTTGTTTTCTTCCAACACGACCGTCCACCCTTGGTGAATGTCGTCAACTAAGACCGCAGTGTTGGGGTAAGCGCCCTGCCACTGATCAATTGCTTGGGCCGCCAATAATTCACGACCATCACGAATGATTGATTCAATTTGTGGTAAGTCCGCCATAGTAGCTTGTCGTAACAGCATGTATAACACCATCCTTCATGTTTTTGGTTTAAAGCGATTTTGTTATATTAACACGCTGAGGATGAAATACAACCGTTTTGACCAACTTTTTTCTTCTGTGTAAATTGGCACAAATGAAAATGCCGGTCTGACAGCTTTCACGCGAAAACTTTTTGCCCATTTTTCTTTCATTTTCTCAGGGATTTTTCAGGAACTTCCGAGCCGAAAAGCCTCCCCTTAATTGCCCCTTTTCACGAACTGGGTTCTCCTTATTCCATAAAAAGGGCCGCAAAAAAAGCGGCCGGTCAAGAACTTTCTAAACTTGATCGACCGCAATGGGAGCCGTCCCTGGGCGAGCGAAAAATCAAAACCAGTTTCAATTTTTCAAAAAACACGTCGTTTAGGTTTCACGATTGCTTACGTCAACTTATGCCAACGTAGTCCATGCGCGAGATAAACGCGCTATTACTCATGGTTATTCGCCTGGTTTCACAACACGTCAACAACATGATTGACCACCAATCCAGCCAGAAGATCGATTGGCATCGAAAGTTTTTTCTGCCTAGGACATGAAGAACCTCCCATGCTCTCAGATTACCATTGTTACCGTTGATAAACAATCAAATACGCCTATTTCTCCGCGGGGATCAGCTTAAATTGCCAATCGCCGTTCGTTCGCTGCGCAATTAATTCCTGGGTCGGGTCCGGATCAAACGCGCCCATACTGATCTGAATCTGGTCATCGTCGTCGACCCGAATCTTCGTGAATCGCCCGTCAACCAAGGAACGCAGCGCATCAAAGAGCGCATCGCGGCGCTGAGACTGCTTAACGGCCGCCACCAGCGTTAGCCCCTCATCCTGCAAGGATTTTATCTGTTGGACCTTGAGCAGCGTTTTATAGCTAAATTTACGGTTTTTGCGGTCCCCAACCTCTTGACTCCGAATATAGCCCTTCCGTTCCCAGTAACGGAGCTGACTCTGCGAAACGCCCGTTGCTTCAGCGACGTCCCCAATGCCCAACACCAAATGCTCCACCGGAAATTTTTTTATTAATTCTGTTTCATCGTGATTCATGACGATTCACCCACTTCCTGCAAAAAATAGTCTATTTTATAAATACCGTTATCTCTAGAATGAAAGCGCTTGTGATTTTTGTAAAGAAATCTAAAGTTCTTGTTCGCTTTTCTCCAACCAGTATATATATTTTAAAAAGCATGTCAAGCTAGTTGACAAATTAGTTCATTCTGCGTATAGTGATTCCAGAATTAATTTTAGGAAAAAGAGGGAATTACTTTGGGAAATGCAACAGTTGATACAAACGGCAAGCCCTACAATCGGAACCTCCTGGTTGTGCTCCTATTAATTGGGACTTTCTGTACCGTTTTAAACCAAACGATTTTAAGTACGGCCTTTCCAACCTTAATGAAGGCCTTTGACGTCTCGACCTCAACCGTTCAATGGTTGACCACGGGATTTCTATTAGTCAACGGGATTATGATCCCCATCAGTGCTTGGCTGCTGAACACCATCAGCTCCAAGGTTTTGTACATCAGCGCCATGACCACCTTCCTGGTCGGGACCATTACGTGTTGGGCCGCCGTTAACTTCCCAATGTTACTGGCCGGCCGGTTAATTCAGGCCGTGGGGGTCGGCGTTTCGATGCCACTCCTTCAGACCATGATGCTGACGATCTTCCCCGCTAACAAGCGAGGGACCGCCATGGGACTCGCCGGAATCGTCATCGGCCTCGCTCCTGCCATTGGCCCAACCCTTTCAGGGTGGGTCATTGACAACTGGACTTGGCGTGACCTCTTCGGGATGATTATTCCAATCGTGGCCATCGTGATTATCGCCAGCTTCTGGATCATGCGTAGCGTGCTGGAAACGCGGAAGGAACCGTTAGACGTCTTATCCGCGATCCTGTCGACCATCGGGTTTGGGAGTATGCTGTACGGCTTCTCCTCCGTTGGGGATGACGGTTGGGGTAGCGTCAAGGTGCTGTCTACCTTAATCATCGGTTTCGTCTTCGTCGGGTTATTCGTTTGGCGTCAACTCGTCATGGATGATCCGTTCCTGAACTTTCGGGTTTACAAGTCCAAGCAATTCACCGTTTCCGCTATCCTGAGTTCCGTGGTTAACATGGCCATGGTCGGGGTAGAAATGGTCATTCCCCTCTACCTTCAGATGGTTAAAGGGATGTCGGCCTTCCATTCCGGATTGACGCTGTTGGCCGGGGCCCTGATGATGGGGATTATGAGTCCCATTACCGGACGGGCATTTGACCGGTTCGGCGCTAAGCGTTTGGCCACGATGGGGATGTTCCTCCTGACGATCGGAACCTTACCATTCGTCTGGATCACGAAGGATACCTCGACGTTATACATCGTGATTCTCTACGCTATCCGGATGTTTGGGATTGCCATGGTCATGATGCCCGCTACCACTGCCGGGATGAACGCCCTCCCGATGAACATGATTTCTCATGGGACCGCCGTCAACAACACGCAGCGGCAAGTCGCCAGTTCTGTCGGGACGGCCATCATGGTCAGTGTCTTGACGAACGTGACCAAGAACAGCATGCCAGCTAAGCACGTCCTGACGACCAACCCGTTGAGCTATGCTTCACGGGCCATCAACGCTACTTTGAACGGCTATCACGCCGCCTTCTGGATTGCCATTGGCTTCAGTGTTGTGGCCTTGTTCGTGGCCTTCCAATTGAAGGGCTCCCACTCCGTTCACATGGCGGATGAAGATTCTATCAAAGGAGGTGCCGCAAAGTGATTGTCATTACATTAGTTATCTGCGCGGTTCTCGCTTTTATTTTCTACGTGTACCTGTCCAACCGGGTACTGGCTAACAGCTTGACCGCACTCGCCATCATCGGTCTGCTCACCAGCGTCTTCTTCATGGTGAAGAACGACCACGACCACTACGGCCTACACAACGTAACCACCACGTCGACGCAAAAGATCTACTCGGCTTCGCCTTCCAAGCAAATGCCGATGATGATCTACCAATCCATTGGGACCGCCGACAAGCATCAGGTCTACGTTTACAAGACCAGTGCTCAGGCCAAAAAGACCAGTCATACCACAGCTAAAGTTACCACCAAAAACGTGGTGAAGCGGACGACCGGCGCCAATCGAATTGTCACGAAAAAGGTTTACCGTGAATACAAGAACGACATGTACAGTTTCTGGTTTGGCCTTTCCGGCAACGGTCATAAATACGTGAAGGAAACCAATACCATTTACATCAACAAGAACTGGACGGTGCTGAGTGCTCAGCAGGCTAAGAAGCTCCAGAAGATGGCCAGCTCCAAGGCCTTCAAGGCTAAGCAAAAGACGGCCGCCACTGCCTACGTCAAGCAACAAGTCATGGCAGCGATGACCAAGAACCCCACCATGTCCGCAGCAGAACAGAAGAAAGTTACCCAGCAGGCCGCAGCCGCTTACCAAGCGCAAGCCATGCAACAGCTGATTAAACAAGTTAAAGCTAACTAACCGGTAACGTCTAAGGCAATCATCTATCGCGATGATTGCCTTTTTTAGTGGTTTCAAGCCCGGGATGACTGACTTATCGGCCTTAATGTTCGCCAGCCAATCATCTTCCGTCCCACTCTGCGCAAAAAAATAACGCCTGCGGCTCAACCGCACGGCGTTATCTGGATCTATATTTACATTTTCGTTACTAAACTTGCATGAGTCGAGATTGACCCTTCCGGCATCTTGGCAATAATCCGGATAAGTCATCTAAAGACGTCCCGTTATCCTGAAAACACCGAATCATGTCGATCCAGTAGATATCCGAGTCGTCGAATTCCGTTGCAGAATGATCCGTCCCTAGCAGGCCATGCTGAACGTATTCTACGATTCGACTGGCATCAACATTAGCCGCCTTTGCCAGTTCAGTTAAGTTCATCTTCATCATCTTTACCCCGCTTTCTTCTTTGTTAATGAGAGTATCATACAACCGCCATGAATAAAAAGCAACCCTTTTAAGCCAAGTATTTTTCACAGAAATTTTACATTTCAATTGCAAACTGGGCTAGGCCAATCAAATCGTCTACAATTCCCATGATCGTGGGATTTACGCGTCATTGATTGGGGATGATTCGGCTTAATTTTTAGGGGATGACAACTTTATGTAAGCCTTTTTTTAAACTCTTACAACTTCCTCATTTAGACTGATATTCAAGCGAATGAATATCGCCAAACACCACTTCCTCAAATCATTGAAATTACTGGTTTACCTTCGCCCCGGATAGCGATAAACTGGAAAATAACTTCATTAATTTTTCATGAGAGGAAGTCTGTCTATGGGTCCATCACTAACCTTTAAGACCGGCGTCCGCGATGTCTTACCGACCGTGTTTGGCTACATTGGTGTTGGCTTAGCATTTGGTATCGTCGCGCACACCAGTCATTTAAGCCTGTTGGTCGTGGCTGGTATGTCCTTTATTGTCTATGCCGGTTCCGCCCAATTTATTATTACGAGCATGCTGCTCCTACACGATCCCTTGTCTGCCATCTTTATCTCGACCTTTCTGGTCAACTCTCGCATGATTCTGATGAGTACCAGTCTGGCGCAATACTTTCGTCACGAATCCCTCTTCAAGAACCTTCTGATTGGCACGCTGGTGACCGACGAAACCTTTGCCCTCGCGATGAACAAACAGAATCGGACCAACGGCCAACTCAGCTTTGCCTGGCAGTCCGCGGCCAACCTAGTGGCCTACCTCGTTTGGGGCGTGGCCACCATCGTCGGCGCGATTCTCGGTGGGATGATTGCCAATCCCACACAGTTTGGCTTCGATTTCGCCCTGACCGCCATGTTTATCGGTCTGGTCTACCTCCAACTCATCAGCGACCGCCGCCTCGGCCTCTCCCTGCAGTTAATCGTTATGCTATTTGTCGCGATTGTCTACTACTTCATGATTGCCGTGGTGAGCCAGAATTTCGCGCTGTTAATCGCTACCGTCGCCGGCTGCCTCTTTGGAATGGAGATGAAAAAATGTCGATGAGTCTAACCGAACTATGGACCATTCTGGGCTGCGGAATCATTACCGTCGCCTCACGCGTCCTCCCCTTTGCTTTCGTCAAACAGGTCACGATGCCCGCCTGGCTGATTGATTTTCTAACGTTTGTGCCCATCACCATCATGACGGCGCTGTGCTGTCAGAGCCTCTTCGTTGCCAACCCGGGGCATCTGGCGACGCTAAATGTGGCCAATTGCTTAGCCGCAATACCCGCGACCATCGCCGGTATACTGACCAAGAGCCTGCTGGTTATCGTGGTCGTGGGGATCATGGCAATGGCCGTCATCCGCTACTTCGCGATTGGCGGCTAGCTGCCAGTTCCCCTACCTGAGTTGACCAAGTCTGTAGCCTGCGCCTGCCAGAGATTCCGCCTGCTATGGGGGACGCTTGCAGCCAAAGAACGGGCTTCCAGCTCGCTCGTAAGCCTCACAAAAACCGTGAGTCTCCCGAGTCGCCCCACTCAGTAAGCTGGCCCAAAACGCCAACTAACTGGGTCGTCACAGCTGGCTACACCTCTGGCGATCTCCGGCAAGACAGTCGTTGCTGGCAACAGCGCAACGCTGCCAATCATCGAAACGATCTAAACCCGTCACCAAGGACTTCACTCGTCATAGCCGTGAGTGAAGCGGAATCTAGGCTCAGCCGGGGAATTTACCAGCGATTTTTACTGGTAAATTGGTGACTTTGAGACGGTGGGCTTCCGGCTCAAAGCAAGGCTCGAGACCGCTCTATGGCTCGGGCCGGCCTTCCCCAGCGATCCAGCCTAGATTTCGCGAACGGTAAGGCGGCCAGTCCAGAAAGTGGTAATGCCAAGACCAACTTTGGCCGTCCACTGAACTAAAAAAACGGGTTCTAAAATATCTGTTGTTGGTAATCAATTTAATTGATTACTGGCAACGGATATTTTTGTATACTGTGTAGAGTAAAAAAAGTGTATAAAAAAGGGA
>NZ_JAAVSC010000030.1 GCF_012641095.1 Lactobacillus sp. HBUAS51381 | reverse complement strand
TAAAAACATAATTAACACGACCGCATCGCCAGCGTCATTGGAGATGCGGTCGTTTTTTTGAGGGCCTCCAGCGAATCATCGGCTTTCACCAAAAGTGCCGCCGAGTTGCGGTATACTTAAATCATCTGATCTTAGGAGGCCACATTGTGAAGCCCAAGGCGTTAACCGAAACCGCGTTATTCTCCGCGCTTGCCATTATTCTCAGCTACATCATTATTTTTCGTGCCCCTCAGGGTGGGTCCATCTCCCTGGTGATGGCGCCAATCCTGATTATTTCATTAAAGCAGGGAGTCGGGCCCGGCATCTTCTGTGGCGTGGTGACCGGTGCCATTACCTTTATGTTCGGCGGCTTCTTCGTGGCCCCGCTACAGGTTGTCTGCGACTATCTCCTCGCCTATGGATCTATTGGCTTGGCCGGTTTATTTTCATCGGGGTTTCTGTCAGCGATGCGACAGGGACAGAACAAGACGGTCTGGCTGTACACGGTTCTAGCGGGAATCGTCGCCGGTGGGTTACGTCTCTTCTTTCACACACTGGCCGGCATCGTATTCTACACCTCCTACGCGCCCAAAGGCCAACCGGTGTGGCTGTATTCGCTAATTTACAATAGTCTCTACGTCATTCCGGATGCTATTCTGGCCATTGTTTGTGTTGTCATGTTGACCGGCCGGTTGAAACGCGTCTTTCTCCGCTAACGCGTGACTGAGGCAAGGTGCCCAAAATTTTAGTGTTTAGTTGACGGTGTTTGACCGTCTGTGCAGCATTTAAATCAGTAATGACCGACCCGAAAGTCTTGCGGGTCGGTCATTTTTGCTGACGCTATTTCGGGTGAATCGGGTTTGTTCGGGGTGGATAATTAATTTAGATTGTAAATCGTAGCATTTAATCGATTACG
Organism: Lactobacillus sp. HBUAS51381; assembly: GCF_012641095.1. Classification (GTDB taxonomy): domain Bacteria; phylum Bacillota; class Bacilli; order Lactobacillales; family Lactobacillaceae; genus Levilactobacillus. The sequence continues at coordinate 30,923 of NZ_JAAVSC010000030.1, read as the reverse complement.
TCTCGTTGCCGTGAAAGGTGATAGTATGATAGTTTTAACACGTAAGATATCTTAATCTTTGGTTTGGAGGGGTAATCATGAGTGGGAAAACAGTTGTGTTAAGCACAACATTTAGGGGAGAAGGATTTTTGCGTAACTTAGAGCGGATTGTAAACCCTTTCAAGGAACTATCCTCAGTCCATCGTATCTGGTGTGTGAATGAGGATTTACAAGGCGCTCAAGAGGACAAGTATGCTGTGGTTGCTTTTGATCGGGGAGATAATCAAGAGCTGGTACGCCAACCGATTTGCCGGAATCAGAAATTGTATTTTGGTATTCTCAAGTTGGCCAATGCGAAGGAAACGCTCAACAATGAGGTTGAGTCTGAATCCATTTATTTACACCGGATTCACTAGTCAGGTTACAGGTGGAATGATTAAGTTATGGTGATGATTAAAGTCAAACTTTGGGGGGATCGCTATGATGAGTGTATTTAATCAATTCTTACAGGGGAGTTTCATGGATTTTGTGGTGATGATCGTCTTCTTCTTTTTAATCTACGGGATCGTTTCGTTCTGCGCGTTAATCTGGGGCGTCTTCAAGAAGCGCCGCGACCACCGGAACTGGTGCAAGCGCGTTAAGCCAGTGGGCGTACAGCTGGATATTCAGAAGCGGGGCCGGAAATACCGGGTACAGTAGCCGCATTTTGAAAACGGCACGCTTTAAGTAAGTGATACGGTTACGGTCAAACAATGCGGTGGTTGACCGTGCCTGGAGCGGATGTGATGTGTGTGATAACGGATGTATATTGAAGGGGTCAGCGTCTCTTAGTGAGGAGCTGGTCCCTTTTTGAGTGGCGTTCGTTTAGAAACATGAGTCAATCAACTATACGTGAGATGAATAGGTGGAAATGCAAAATAAGCATTTTACGCCGTGACCCATTGCGCCTATGATGAATACACTTAATTCGTATTGATAGAGAATCACCAATTATCGATCAAAAAGGAGCGTTACTAACGATGGAAAGTACACAACTTGCTCTAGGAACCTGGGCTTGGGGCGACACCAGTGAGGATCAAGTCTTTGGCGAACAGTTTACAGCCGAGAAGCTCCAACCGGTCGCGGATGCCGCAATGCAAGCGGGGCTGAATCTCTGGGACACCGCTTATGCATACGGCGCCGGGCAGTCGGAAAAATTACTGGGTGAGGTTTTACGCCAGTATCCGCGCGACAGCTACCAACTCTCCACGAAGTTCACGCCGCAAATGGCCGGTGATGGCGCACATGAGATGGCAGATATGCTCGAGGGGAGTCTACAACGCTTGGGCACGGACTACGTGGATATTTACTGGATTCACAATCCCGCCGATGTTGAGAAGTGGACGCCGGAACTTATTCCGTTGGTCCAGAGTGGTAAAGTTAAGCGCGTGGGGGTTTCCAATCACAACCTCGCCCAAATTAAGCGGGCCAACGAGATTCTGGCGACGGCGGATATTCAGATTTCAGCCGTGCAGAATCACTTTAGCTTACTGTACCGGTCATCCGAAGAGGCGGGGATTCTGGACTATTGTCGCGAACACCACATCACCTTCTTTGCCTACATGGTCCTGGAACAGGGCGTGCTGTCTGGCCGTTACAGCGTAGCCAATCCCTTACCAGCCGGCAGTATGCGCGCCGACGTCTACAACCAAGTGTTGCCACAGGTTGAAGCATTGACCGCGGGACTGAACCAGATTGGCGCCAAGTATCAGGCATCCGCGGCCGAAGTCGCGACGGCCTATGTGTTGACGAAAGGTACCACGCCCATCATTGGCGTGACCAAGCCCAAGTACATTGCCAGCGAAGTCAAGGCGGCCGGGCTTAAATTGACCGCCGAAGACATCGCAACGTTAGAAGGCCTAGCCGCCGCCACCCACGTCGATACCAAGGGCTCGTGGGAAGCACCGATGGCTTAATTTCTCGGCATAGACCCGCGGTGCATCCGCGTGTGAAATGAAGATTGTTTTTAGGAGGCTGTTTCAGCTATGCAATGGAGTCAAGAACAACTCGCAACGTTTGCGTCCGCAGCAACGTTGACGATCGAACCGTATAATGCGGATTTAACGACCTTTGAAGAAGTGTCGCCCATCTGGGAAGTCGTCGTCGATGGCCGCGTCTACTCACGGGGGTGGAATGGCCGGCAGACCAAGTGGTATCAGGCGGCCGTGACACAAGTGGTCGGGGAGATTAAACTGGCCGATCAGAATCTTGAAGCTGAGTTCAAACCAGTCACGGATGGCCCGCTGTTACGGACCATTACGGCGGCCTATCAGCGGAAATATCCGGGGGATTCGTCTCTGGCTAGAATGATTTCTGCCGCGCCCACTGGTGCCACGATTCAGGTATTGCCGCGGTCGAAGTCGTAGGGAAAACGTCGCGTGAAGCGTGCGGTGACGCCGCGGATTAGCAGTGCGCGGGTCGCTTTTTCAATGAACAGAAAGTTTAAACTAAAAGAAGCCACGCAACTCGGCCATTCTCTGGCGACGTTGCGTGGCTTTTGGGATTAGTAAGGGTTATCTATTGGAAAATGGGGAGGGTTGCCAGTCCCCGTCTCAGATTAATCGCGTCCCAGGGTAGGTGTTCGGCGATGCTCAAACCGACCAGGTCGCTGGCTTGACCCACGGCGGTTAACAGGGAAAAGACTTGATTGAGCGTTAATTCACCCACGGCTGCGGGAAATTTCGTTACGTCGGTGTGCGGTTCGGCCGGGTAAATCGAACGGAAGTCCTGAGGGTCGAGGACGTCTAGGTCCCAGTGAACGGCCACGTGCTGAATCTGATGGGCGGTCAGCCACTCGGTAATCCGCTGGTTGCCGGTTCGGAGGTCCTGGGGTGTGGTGTAGTGGAGCGGTAAGGTATTGACGGCCTGGTCCATGGGACGGAGGTCGTTATCTTTCAGCCCCGCCAGCATGACCTGGTCAGGCGTGAGATGGTGGCTGACCTGCGCGTTGAATTGCGGTGCACCAACATTGAGCAGATTAGCCAGCACCATCTCATGGACGTGTTGGGAATTCTGGTCGTTAGCCACGTCGGGATGGACGTCCAGCCAGATCACGCCCAGATGATCGTAGCGGCCATTCAGGTAGTCAAAAGGGGCTTCGGAGATGGAGCAGTCGCCACCCAGGGTGATCACGCGCTGGGGCTGCTTGATTTTGAGAATGTCGGTCGTGGCTTGGAATTGGTGAAGTAGGGCCTGTTCGCCGGTGATCTTAGTTGGGGCCTCTGAAAGGGATTCGGTGGCAACGGGTACCTTAAGCTTTTCAATATTTCGGCCGTTGGGAACAATTGTCGCCAGAATTTCCTGGCCAATTTGATAAGCGGGATTGTTGCCGCCCTGCCACTGGGGCAGTTGTAATTCGAGTGTGGTCTTTTGCAAAATATAGCCTCCTTAACTTAATGTGTTGACATATCGGAATATAACGATATAATAGTCTCCATGATGATTAATGTCAATGTTTTCAAAGCCTTATCCAACCCAACCCGGTTAGATATTCTCAAATGGCTGAAGAATCCCGAGGAAGAAATCACCTCGGTATCCTGTGAAACAGTGCGCTACATGATGACGGAGAAGGGGGGCATCTGTGTTCAAGATTTAGTCAAGAAAGCCGGATTAGCGCAATCCACCGTTTCAAGCTATTTGGCAATGATGGAACAATGTGAGCTGTTGATCTCCGAACGCCACGGGAAATGGACGTACTACCGCCGCAACGAAGCGGGTCTTCAACAGTTAGGTGAGCAGATCAGAGAAGAGTTGTAAGTTGACTCTTTTTATTTTTAGCCCATCACATCTACGTTTTCCGATATATAGAATTAAGCAGATGAGTCGGTTGGTATGATGAAGCATGACAGTCAACTAATAATTAAAAATGGAGGAATTTACAATGAATACAGCCCAACAAAACAAAGCAATCGTTAAGCAATTAATCTTGGAAGCCCTGGTCGATAATGATGTGACGACCGTTAAGCAACTGGTGGCCGCCGATGCCGTCACCCACCGGGCGGGATTTGCCTCGCTCTATCGGGCCACCGGTGACGCCATTCCCCAGGATGGGAATTTTATGGATTGGGTTCGTGATGGCTGGGACGTCTTACACGCCGCATTGGGTGACCAACGGGTGACGGTAGTGGACATCGTGGCGGACGATCGACAAGTCATGGCCCATTTCCACTATAACGTCCTGCATCAGGGGACGTTTACCCAAATGCCAGCGACAAATAAGCGGATTGAATGGGATGAGATCGGCATCTTTAAGTTCAATGACCAAGGCAAGATTCAGGAAATGTGGTACATGATTGATGAACTGCGGGTGGCACAGGAGCTGGGCCACCGGTTGGATCAGACGGTGACGCCGACTGCGGATTAAGCCCACTTAAAGCCTAGCACGAAGATTTTCAGTCTTGACAAGGCTCGAACCGCTTTGTTAAGCTATCGCCAAGGCCATTTAGGCCAAATAACTTTTAGGAGAACATGCCCTATGAATACGAACAGTGTGGATGTGGCGTAATCGGGAGGTTTGACCGATTATTTCACGCGACACAAACCTCCCAGTTGGTGTTACTTTGACCTTGGAGGAAAATCATGATTTTAGAACAAACTGATACCACAACTGGTAAACAACTGACCATTCGTCACGAACAACCTGCCGATTGGCTCGAAGTCGAACGGATGACGCGGGCGGCCTTTTGGAATCTCTACATGCCAGGATGTGTTGAACATTACTTGGCGCACCAACTGCGTAGCCATGCCGATTTCATTGCACCGCTGGACTTAGTTCTGACGCTTGACGGTGAAATTGTCGGCAATATCATGTATACTCGGGCGCGCTTAACTGACGAGCGGGGCCAAGAGAAGTCGATTCTGACGTTTGGCCCCCTGTGTGTTCGTCCCGGCTACCAGCGACGGGGGTATGGTAAACTGCTGATTACGACCTCGTTTCAGATTGCCAGCACGTTGGGATATGATACCGTGGTTATCTTCGGCATGCCAAGTAACTATGTGGCGCGGGGATTCCGCAGCTGTGCCGACCTACACGTTTCACTGGCGGGCCACCAGTACCCAACGGCAATGTTGGTCAAAGAGCTGACGCCGGGGTGTTTGGCGGATCATCAGTGGGTCTACCAAGAAAGTTCGGCGATGGCCGTTGAGCTGGCGGATGTCGCCGCCTTTGATCGGACGTTGCCGCCACTGAAGAAGGCGTGGCAACCCAGTCAGGAAGAATTTAACATCATCAGTCGGTCGATGATTCAACCGCCGACTGACTGAGAGTCACTAAACGATAACTTAAAGAAGCAACCGATCGGCACCCTTGGATGTCGGTCAGTTGCTTCTTTTTTCTTTACTTATTAAGGGTTGCCGACTTGGCCAGTTCGTCAAAGTGTTGATAGAAGCGTTGCTTATCGACTTGGGTCACCAGGGTTACGGGCCGACCCGTGGGCGTAATGAACGTGCGACCGGCACTGTGACCGGTGGCAATCACGTCACTGGTGATGGCCTCGGTGGTCACAATATCGGGATACTTACTGGTCAACGTGGTCAGGACGTCCCAGAGGTAGTAGGTTGAGTCCGCCTCAAAGGCCATGACCAGGGAGTACCCGTAACCAATCAGCTCCATGGCTGGGTATTGACGGAGACTTGCAAAGTGTTGGCGCAATTCGGGCGTCAGGGGAATCTGATCGGTACTTTCAAGGCCAATCATCTCGATGTCGATATCGGCGTCCCAGACGGTCTTCACGGCCTGAGGGTCCCAGAAGGCGTTCCATTCCATGGTACCGTCCTGGTCGGGTTCACCCACGTTTCCTTGGTTGTTCATGGTGCCGCCCATCCAGAAGAGCTTGTCAATCTTCTGCGTAATGGTGGGATCGATGGCGAGGGCGCGGGCCAAGTCGGTGAGGGGGCCGGTCATGACCAGCGTTGTTTTGCCGGGCGTCTGTTGGAGTTTCTCAATCATATCGAGATGGGCCGGCTGTTCCGCCTCGGGGGTGGTGACGTGACCGAATTCGTTGAGCACGGGGAAGTTGTCGAAGGAATAGGAGGAGAGTCGCCAGTTTTGTGGGAATTGATGGACCGGCCGGGAGTCGGACACGGCGACCGTCAACTTGTGATTCGGGTTGCCAAAACGGTCGATAATCTTGCGTGAGGCCGAAGCGGCCGGTTCCACGTACGAATCGGCGCCGACCACGCCAACACCGGTTAGGTTCACGTCCGGCATCTGCAGAAGCAGTAGGAGAGAAACGAGGTCGTCGACATTACCATCATGATTGAAATAGATATTTTGCAAGAGTAGCGCTCCTTCGATTAATGATTATTTTTAAGAAGCATACCATAAAAGTTTGGATATTCATAGGATTAGAATGCAAAGTAAAATATAAATAGTTGTTTTTAAGCAAAACACGAACTATAAAACGTTTTACTTAAAAACTTGCTTAGGTAGTCGATTGAGTTATAAACAACATTGAATGTGGCGTGTTGGTGGCAGAGATTGTGGTTATCCAGCAGATGTAAACAGAGAAAAACCGGTTCATCCTCTGTGAGGACAGACCGGTTTCTCTGTATGAAGTTACGATTTCTGTTGCGTCTCGCCCCAGTTACAGAGCCCTTCCATCACGGGGATGAGAGACTCTCCCAGCGGCGTCAGACGGTATTCGACTTTCGGGGGAACTTGCGGGTAGGCTTTCCGATCAATCAGGGCGTCGGCCTCCAGTTCACGGAGCGTGTTGGTCAGGGTCTTAAATGAAATCGGGACGAGCAACCGCTTCAGCGCGTTGTACCGCAGGGGGCCGTGGTTAAGGTAAAGGGCGTACAGCGTTTGCATCTTGTATTTACCGCCGATTAGTCGCAGGGTGTAGGCGAATCCCGTGTCTTCTAAACGATTTTCTTTGATATAGTCAATGTCGGCCATGGCGCACTCTCCTTTGGGTAAGTACCGCACTTTAATTTGCGTACTTGTTTGACTGTTTAGTATAGCATAGACTGGGGCCAAGTACTTAAAGGAGGGCATTTGTTATGAAAACCATTGTTTACGCGCATCCCTACGAAGGAAGTTTGAACCACGCCATTTTGGCCCGCATGACGGCCTACTTTACGAAAATGCATCAAGATTATCAGGTCATCGACCTCTACCGGGATGGCTTTGATCCCCGATACTCTAAGGAAGAGCTAAGGTTATTCAGTCGCGGGGAGACCCCTTATCAGTTGGTGAAGGACTACCAGCGACTGATCAAGCAGTCCGATGAATTACTCTTCATTACGCCGATTTGGTGGCATCAGTTGCCGGCCGAATTAAAGGGGTTCTTCGACAAGGTCATGCTCAAGGGGTTTGCGTACGAGGAGAACCCGGCGTGGCGGGGACTGCTAACGTACATTCACAAGGCGACGGTTATCACGACCGCCACCTATACGAAATCATCTCTTCAGACACAGTCGGGCGATCCCATTCAACGTAATTTGATTGACCGAACTTTCGCGGATATTGGCATTGACCCGCAAAAATCACAGTGGATTCACTTGGGTGAGGCCAACACCACGACCGATGCCGTTCGCCAACAGTTTCTGGCGGATTTGCCGGCGCTATATCTACACGGGCAGGATTAAGCGGCGTGAATTTGGATTAATCATGCAAGAAAACACGTGCTAGCCGGAAATGAATGCGGCTAGCACGTGTTTTTTCGTGAGTTCAGTATTTAAAGGACAACATTATTGTGCCGTGTAGCCACCGTCAACGACGAATTCGGCACCGGTCGCGAACTTGGATTCGTTGGAGGCCAGGTAGATGCAGATGTAGGCGATATCGTCGGGTTCACCCAAGTGGCCCATTGGCGTCTTCGTCCGATCGGCCATGGCTGCTTCGACTTCCGGTACGGCTTCAACCATCGGTGTCTTGATGTAGCCGGGGTGAACGGTGTTGACCCGCACGTCGTAGTCATGCAGGGCGCAGTCCAGAGCCGCTGACTTCGACATCAGGCGCACGCCACCCTTAGAGGCATTGTAGGAGCCGGCGTTGGCGTCACCAATCAGGCCTTCTATGGAGGAAACGTTGATGATCGAAGCGCCTAGGTGCTTGTTCTTCATCCGTTGAATCCCCAGCCGGGTGCCGAAGAAGACGCCGTCCAAATTAACGGAGAGTAGCTTGTGCCAATCTGCGGTGGTGGTGTCTTCAATTGGGCCAGTCAGGCCGATTCCGGCATTGTTCACGACGGTCGTGACCTGACCAAAGGCTGCTTCGGTGGCGTCAAAGACCTGTGGCCAACTGGCTTCCTCGGCGACATCTTGTTTGAAGAATTGAATAACGTCGGGCGTCCCGATGGACTTGGCGGCCTTCTCGCCAACGTCAGCGTGGCGACCCGTAATCATCACCTTTGCGCCTTCTTCCACAAAGCGGTTCGCAATGGCTAAGCCAATGCCTAACGTTCCACCCGTTACGATTGCAACTTTTCCGTCTAAACGATTTGCCATAATAATGACCTCCAGAATATGATATTGTGTGTTTATTCACATTAAATATAATGATTATTATGCCGTAAATCGATCGGTTTGTTAAGTAATTTGTCAAACCGGTTAGCTTAGACCGAAAAGGGAGGGACGACAGGTTAATGTCAGTCTCTCTCTTTGGGTGGGTGATGAATGGTTCAACTATCTTCTATTTTGCCGCAGTTAAGTAACTGGCGCGTAGTTGCTTCAATTGGGTGTTGGTTAAGCCGAGACCCTTGTGTAGGAAGTTATCCATGTTGCCATACTTCGTGTTGATGGCCTTGTACATAGTGTTCAGGTAAGCCATCTTCACACCATTTTGAGCTTTGAAGTTTGAGACAACGGTTGGGGTTAACGTTTTGCCTGAAGCCTTCCAACCAGCTTCTTGGTGCTTCAAGTTCTCTTGGTTGGTCTTCTTCAAGTATGTATTGGACTTCAAGTAATCCTGAGCAATGGCCTTCTTGTTGAAGTTGAGGGCGGAAAGCACGAGGACGGTTCCCATGCCTGCGCGGTCTTTACCGGCGGAACAGTGCCAGAGCACGGCCTTGTTCTTCGGATTCTTCAGTAATTGATGGAACAGTGACTTGTATGCCTTGCGTCCCTGAGTCGTGGTGATGGCGTCGTGGTAGGACTTCTTCATCATCTTGTCAGCGGCCCCCTTCTTGGAGAAGTCGGGGAAGGCACCGAAGGACTTAAAGACGTTGGCTTTGACTAACTTGACACCCTTCATCTTCACATCGGGACTCTTCTGCTGTTCCATAACGGTCCGTAGATCAACGTCGGTTGCCACGTGGTAGGTCTTGACCAACTTCTTCTGATCAGACTTGGATAAGTTGGAGAGTGTGTTGGAACGAATCAACCGATGGGCTTTAATCTTTTGGCCCTTGCTGTTCACGTAGCCCCCAAGGTCACGGGCGTTGGACGCGCCTTGCAACTTGATGTGGGTCGACGTTGACTTGGCTTTCTTCGTCGTTTTGTGTTTTGTCGTCTGGGTGGTTCTAGTCTTGGCAGAAGCCGTGAGGGTGGATAGGGGTTGTTGCCAGCCCAGAGTCGTCGTCAACAACAGGGCGGTCACTAGGGTACTAACGCGTTTATTCATAATCGAAATGCCTCCTCTTAATTGGTACACCCTTAGGATACTAAGTGAATGTAAAGTGAGAATGTAGATTGTGTAAAGATCAGGGGCACCTCTTTAGTGGTAATTTTATGAAAGGGGTTTATGACTTGATTGTTCGCCAGTTGACGATCGGCAGAGAACTCTCATTTTGGATGAAAAGTGGGTTCTTTGTTGAAAGTAAATATCCACTTAACTGATAATTGCGCTAGCCAGTCGTCAAGGAAATCGCCAACATTATAATTTTGACCATTCGCTTTATAGGTATAGAAAATCTGATGAGCCGTTCTGACGATGTGGGCAATCGTTAACTGATGTGATGGGCATTGACAACGAAGCATACTCGTCAATTTTATTTTATGCGGTGGATTTGGTATAGTGAGGGCAACGACTATCGGGAGGCGGTAAACGACTTGGATTGGAAAGCGCAATTTCAGCCACAGATTGTGGATCGCGGTTTTGATTACTATTGTCGTGGGCTAGTGACTGACGGGCAGAAATCAGCTCATGAGATTCGAGCGGTCGTCACCGGAACGCGGCGGTATCACGTGGCCCTAACGATCGAAGAAGAGGTGGTTACTTCGGCTGAGTGTGACTGCCCCTACGCAGCCGAGGGCAAGTACTGTAAACATATGGCGGCCGTGTTATTTTGGGCGTTCGGCGATGACGATCAGCCAGAAGATTTGCTAGAAGAGCACGGCCTATCCGTGCCGCAGTTAATGGCGGCGGCTTCGGAACAGCAGGTGCGTGACTTTTTAACGTCATTGCTTCAACGTAATGGCCAGTTGGCGACGCAATTCGAATTGGTAGTAGCGCCTGAAAAGGCTGGCAGTCATTTGACAACTTATCGAAACGACGTACGGGCGATTTGTGACAGCTACATGGATGAGGATGACTTCATCGATTATCGGCAGGCAGGCGCGTTTGAAGACGAGCTATCAACCTTTATCCAGACTCACGTCCAGTTAGCGGTGGATCGGCAACAAACGAAGGTGGCTTTCAAGCAACTGACCGTGACGGTTTTGATTTTAGCCGATTTAGATATCGATGACTCCGATGGGGAGCTCATGCTCTTGGACGAAGTCTGCCACGATCTGTGGGAACAAGTCATTGCACAGGCGAACTTGCCGCTACAACGGCAAATCTTTACCTGGTTAACCGTCCATGCCAACGGAACCTTACAAGCCTTTGAAGAATCGGTGACGGATCTGGTGTTTACCCACTTTACGACCGCGGAATTCATGCAGGCTAAATTAACGTGGACGGCGCAACGTTTGCAAACGGCCAAACAACGAAGCGAAGACTGGGAGGTCGGCGAATGGGCAACGCGGCATCTTCAATTAATGATTGACCTGAAGGCGGCCCCGGCAGATATTGCGCAGTTCTGTTCGGACAACGCTAATTATTCAACCGTTCGACAAGCCTATATCAAGTATTGCCTGGACCGCAACGATTATACGACAGCACTTGAGCAACTGTTGGCTGGGAAACGCCAGGCACAAGGTATGCGGTACCAAGGGTTGCTGAGCAGGTACAGTCGGCAGTTGGCAGCGCTCTACCAGCACTTGGGTAAGACGACGAATTATCGTCGTGAGTTGTGGCAATTGGAGACTGTTTACGATCCGGCTGACTTGACGGCATTTCGCGAGTTGAAGCGGCTCTATTCAACGGCTGACTGGCCGGATCAACGGAAACGACTCTTTGCGGCCTTACCGCAAACGGCAGACGTGGCGCCGTTGTATGCCGAGGAGGGACTCCTTCGTCAGCTACTGCAGGTCGTATTGGCTCAGCCTGGGTTGACCGGTGTACAAACGTACGCGGCCATCTTGAAGCCGAAGTTCTCCGCCCAGCTCTTGGATAAATACGTGGCAGTTGTCGAGCAGATGGCGGCGCACACCGGGACGCGTAAACACTATCAGGCCATCGTTGGCATTTTAAACGACATGACGGCTTATCCGCTGGGGAGCAATGAGGCTAACCGACTCATCAAAACCTGGCGTGTCAAGTACGCCCGGCGTTCGGCTATGCTGGATGAGTTGCATAAATTTAAAGGATAAGGATTCGCGATTCAACGAAAGGTGTCAGAAAGGAAAGCAACCATGCAAAAACAACGGACTTATAAGATTAAATCATACGTCAACGCCAGTCATGCCGTTCGGTGGGAATCGGGAACGGGGAAGAAGCACAACCATACCTGGGAAATCGTGTGTGAACTCCACGTGTTCGAGGGGATGGTGTCCTTCTTTGATATTGAAAAGTCATTGAATCAGGCGATTGACGAGTTGTCGGGAAAATACCTCAACGACTTACCGGAATTCAAGGAGATTAACCCCACGGTGGAGAATGTCACGGAATATCTGTTCAACGAAATTGACGGCATTCTGCGGCAGAACAACGCGGTCCTGTTACGGATTGAAGTGAGCGATTCGCCAACTCGGGCGTACTGTATTGACGTGACGGAACGGCAATTTCCAACGTTAGAAGAGGTCCAAACGGAGAAGGACCAGCCTGCGGAGGATCACGGGTAAGCTGTACGGTGGTTTGCCAGGGGTAAGCAGGAACGTCCCCAAATTCATAATGAATATGCCCAACGAGACTGGCCATGCTTCACGGTCAGTTTTTTTGTGCTAATCGACGGCTAAGGGTGGTAAGTGTGAGACTAACCATGATTTCACGTTAATATTCACACCCGGGCAAAAAGTTTTTAGGGTTGGTAATAAACAATAGACAGGTTGGGAGACGCGGCCAAAGCGTTGACCATGATGGTCGTCAACACCCTGCCATCGGTTGTGGGCCTAGCAAAGTCAAGTCTGGGCCAATCGGTGAACTGATGAGCGATCATGCTAATGTTGAAGTTGCACAGATTGTCCCAAATGGTTAGTCACTATGTATATTCGTAGCTTTCCCCCAACTTTTTTGTTAGGATAGCGCCATGCTTTTGAAATTAACTATTTTTGGGAGGAATAGCTTGTGGCACCAGATTTACAGTACACGCACTATTTAGACTCGTTACAGTCCTATCTGGCGCATGATCAGACCGCCAAGGCGTTGATTTTAATCGGTTACGTGGAACGTGACTTCATTCGTTTTTACCGTGCGGGGCGGCTGGTTGAGGGAGTCCAATTTGCGAAGGAGAACCTGGCCCGTTCGCGAGAGTTGTTGGGGCAACTGACACCCGACGAGAAGGTCGCCCAGCTTCACGCGCTAGTCGATATTTTGTCGTTCGAAGGGATTCAAAACCATGCGGATATTTTGGCGTTCGTCCAGTTACGAACGCAGTATCATCAACAGTTGGCCGCTTTGCCGGTCACCACGGGAAAGTACATTCCCTGGATGGAGCGGATCATCGAGGATTTCGGCAAATTGGCGAAGAAGAATGCCCTGTCCTTTGCTAATCACCTCGAATCCACCCTGGACGTGATTTATTACGTCAACGCGCACCTCCGTGATAAATTGACCGTGCGACAGGTCTTAACTCACGTGACGCAGCAGTGCAATCCGACAGGCGTTCAACGGGGATTTAATACGGAGATGGGGATGTCGATTAGAGACTACATCAACGTGAAGAAGATTCACGAGGCCCAGCGGATTTTGCTGGTGGACACGGTCCCGATTCGACAGATTGCGGCCGATTTAAACTTTTACGATGCGGCGGACTTTTCCAAACGTTTTAAACGCGAGATTGGAGTGACCCCCTTGGAATATCGCCAACAGAATAGTAAGGTGGATTAACCATATTTCAAGACGAACCGATCGTAGCGGCTGGTCCTTGTATTTTTGCGGGTGAGTTTAAAAATTTTAATACAAATCGGCGTTTTGTCCCCGGGGAACCCGGTATACTCAGTACCATTCAACACAGTGTATGTGGGTTAGCAAGTTTTATTGGGGGGACGCAGTCATGCAGCGGCAACACATTTATCGGCAAATTGGTTTGTTTTCGGGAACGGTTTTGTTAGGGCTGAGTTTAAACGCAGTTAGTGGTCATGCGGACCAGCTAACAGAGACGACCGTGACACCGGAGACGACTATATCTGCTAAAGAAGGGCTTCCGTCTGAAAGTAACGCTGAAGTCAGTTCGGAAGGGCCTCAGCAAACGCCGGCACCGTCATCAAGTTCAAGCGACACCGAGGTGATCAAGGCGTCTAAGCAAACGACACCTGCGGCGGACCGGCCAGCAACGGCCTCATCCGTAGCGGTTTCAAAAGACTCGGCTAGCCGGATCAAGGCGCGCGCTTCGACACCGGTGATTGGGACAACATCGCGACAACCCGCGGTCACTGTCCGGCGAAATGTAGTGCGGGCAGTCAAACGACTCACGCAAACTACCCCAGTACGAACGTCGGCGCGTGAGTCGACGGAAAACGGGAGTCACGTGACACCGCAAAACTTTCTGGATTATTTTGGCCTAAACGGCGCCGCAACCTATGATGCACAGACCGGGATTGTGACACTGACACCGGATGCGCATAATCAGGTCGGGAATTTCTCGCTGAAAAGTAAGATCGCCATGCAGAATAGTTTTTCATTGCGGGGAGAAGTTAACTTGGGAAGTGATCCAAACGGTGCCGATGGGATTGGTTTTGCCTTTCACAATGGCAATGTCACCGATGTGGGCAATGCGGGTGGTAACTTAGGTGTCGGTGGATTGATTGCGGCGCTGGGGTTCAAACTGGACACCTGGCACAATGATGCGGCGATGCCGGAGACCAACCTGCCTGGCGCCCAGATTGCGTCGACGGATTCTAATGGTTTCGGCTGGGCCGCCGATCCTGCGGGCAAACGGTTCGGGGGCTTTGTGACCACCACGCTGAAAGATGTTCAGATGGCGAACCAAGACTTCGTCGATCGTTGGTGGGCCGAGACGGATAAGGCGTCCGTTCAGGATCTGGCGGCCAGCGCTCTCGATGGGCAATTCCATAAGTTTGACGTGACCTACGACGGGGATACGCGCGTCCTAACGATCACGTATCAGCAGAACGCCCAATCCACCTTGACGTGGCAGCGCGTGGTTCCCGCAACGGACGAGGCTCTGGCAATGATCGTGAGTGCGTCAACCGGGGGCGCAAAGAACTTGCAGCAGTTTAAGCTCACTAGCTTTGATTATCAGCAAGCGGCCACGGTTAATGTGGCCTACGTTGATCTAAATGGTCATCGGATCGACAGTGCCGTCGTGGGTTATCCCGATGGTGCGGTCGTCGGGGGAAATTACACGACTGAGCAACTGGAGATTCCGGGCTATCGGTTTGTCAAAATGGATGATACCGGTGATGTGAGTGGTCAGATGAGCCTAAAGCCAAATGGTGTGCTCAGTCGAAGTGGAGACAACGGCACGGTGGTTTACGTGTACGCGCCGGCCTACCAAGTCAGTCAGCGGGTGGTCCACGAGACGATTCGCTACGTTGATGAGCAGGGTAAATCAGTCGCCCCAACATCTTGTAACCATGCGGTAACCTTTGTGACCGTCACGGATCCCACATCGGGAGACAAGCGAATCTTTTACGCCCAGGGCGTTCAAGCCAAACCACAGTTGGCTGACGATGGGGTACCGGTTAATCAGGCTGGAGTCTCATGGACGGCTGGGGTGGAAGCGGAATTTACAGCCGTTGATCACCCAGTCGTCGCGGGCTATCGGGTGATTGCCAATAGTGCGGCGGATAACGATTTGGTTCGGGTAACGCCCCAAAAGGTCTTTAACGATGCGGCTGATCTGGCATTTACCGTGGTTTATGCCCCAACGGCTGATCCAGAAAAGCCAGTCGAACCAGAGAAACCCGTTGATCCGCAGAAACCGGTTGATCCCGTCTCTCCCGAGCAACCAATCGGTCCCGACGAACCGGGCGATCCGAATGAACCCAATGAACCAGATAAACCAGCATCATCGGTGCACGTCGATCGGCCCCAGACGCCGACAACCTCTGACACCGGAGAGCCAACTACGCCGTTGACGCGACGTTCCCCGTCAACGGCTACCCGTGAGCAACCGCGTGGGGCCACCGTGTCCTTACCATACAGTCGTTACACTTGGACACAGCCAACCCAGCAGTTGCCACAGACGAATGAGCACACGACGACGTGGCTACGAGACGTGGGTGTTGGTCTACTGGCAGTCTTGGGGTATCTGGGTTACGGGTTCTGGCGTCGACACTAGAGTACTGGACAGGTGGCGTCGATCAGTCTGTTCGGTTCGTAGAATAGAAGACGTGTTTGATGCTAGTCGACAACGGCCATCGTCAGGCGTTAAGTCATTGTCAAACGGGAAGGATAAAAGGTGAGCGGCTTCCCTTCAGTTACTCTTATTCCGTGTGCTTTATGTATGAAGGGTAAAGGCCAGCCACGTGTGCCCCTAGTCATGCACGTGAACCGTCAGGCCATACCGCTTCGGCATTCCGCAATGGTTGATCGTCTCCCGTCTAGGCCGACTGTTTCTCCTCAGAAGTTGGCTTTGCTAGTTGGCAATGGTCGAGTGAGGGTGGTCGTTGTCGACTGGCACCAAGCACGATAAAAACAGGATTGGCGTGGCAGCGATGCCGGGTCAATCCTGTTTCTTTAGGATACGCCATTGCAGTACGCGGTGCATCGTGCGTTAGGCCGTCAAAAAGGGAACGTCGCGGCCGATGGAAGCGCGAATCACCGCTGGGGCAGTCGCTAAATCCGCCTGACTAATGAGGACGACGTCGCCATCGCTGGTTGAGTGGACCGTGATGGGGTGGTGTTGTGTGGTGACTTGGTGAATGAGTTGGTTAAGGTCAGTTGATGTCGCGTTAAGTGTCTGTTTTGTTTTCATGAGTGAGACCTCCTAAACTTGTCGTGCTATTTTTAAAAACTCGGTTAGTGGTTAGGGTGGCCGACGAACCGTTACCGTCTGACCACACTGTAGAGAATACACGCACTGGAGCCGGATTTCACGGGGGAGTATCTGAAGGTAAACTGATAGTTTCTCAGAAAGACAATCCGTACGCCGATTAGAGATTGACGTATGATGTAAATAATAGTTAATAGAGAAAGTAAGTGTTGTGTTAAAAATGTTTACATAATTCAGCACTTTCGATGATTTGGTTATTCTATTTAATCACTAATGGGATTATCATGTTTTTATGCTGGTTAATGTTGGGCACAGTTCAGTGGCCCACAAGGATAACTAGAGTAATGAAAAATTGAGCTGGGCCCGTTGATCCTAAGCGGGCCCCTTGGCGCACCCTGTGTGCGGTTAGCGTAATTGAAAAATAGTCGGCAGTTATGTATTTAAAGAAGAGGGTTTATTCATGACATGGTCTCATTGGCAGGTGCCGCCATTTACAACCAGCGTATTCTTTGTTTTGGGCGTCCTCACGCTCTACTGGGTCTCCTATAATTGGATTATTTCTTGGACGCACACGCACCAGATTAAAATTGCGGACGATGTCATTAACACGTGGTATGGTTTAGCTTACATGGTTCTGTTTGTTTTCGGTATTCAGTCGTTGATTGCGGGGCAGAGTAATGCCTGGGAATTTATGAATTTTGAATTGATCGCCATTACGTTCTGCGCGTATTTTCTGGATATTCGCATTCCGTATACGCTATTGTTCCCGATTGTTCTCGTCTATATGGTCTTTGACGGGTCGCTCGGGTACTGGCAATCGTGGGCGCACGCCGTGACGTTGATGGTATTCTTCGTCATCTTAAATACGGCGCATACGCGGTTCCCCAACGTCCGACGCCCCTTCATCTGGTATTGCTTAACGGTGATTCCGTTTGGCGGTCTCCTGTGGTTCTGGATGAAATTAAAATTTAACTTCTCGTGGCTCACGCTGGGCGAAGAATGGTTGTACCTGATGATCTTTGAAACGCTGCTCTACATTTACGTGTCCATGCTCACCCACGACGCGGAGTTACGGCTCCAATTGGCGAAATTTGCTAGTCACGATGCCCTGACGAAGACCGGGAATTTTGCCGCCTATACCGAAAATATCGAGCGGTTGTTCCAGCAGAGTAGCCGGGATGGCCGGGCATTGTCCATGATGATGTTTGATATCGATCATTTTAAAACCATTAATGATACCTATGGTCATTCGGTCGGCGATACGGTGCTCAAAGAGGTTGCCGCAACCGTGCAGACGGTGATTTCTGCCAACGATGATCAGGTCTCGTTCTATCGGACGGGTGGCGAGGAATTCAATCTGCTCTTCCCGGGTTATGATGTCGCCGCGACAAAGCCGATTGTGGATCAGATCTTCACGGCCATCAATCATCTGGAGATTCACGCCGGGGATGACGTGATTCAGTTGTCCATTTCGGTCGGCGTGTCCGCGATTACCACGGATGATAAGGCGCCCATGGACTTTTACAACCGGGTCGACCGCAATCTTTATTATTCCAAGCGCCACGGTCGGATGCGGATTACGGTGGCCTAAATAATTTATAAACTTGTAGAAACGACTTCTACGTGAAAAACATTTCTGACAAATTCTCAGAAATGTTTTATTTTACACTACTATTAGTGGGAATCATTATGGGGCATAATAAAGCCATGGTTAGCCAAAGCGACAACTTCCCGACGTTGCTCGGCTAATCAGTGATGAACTTGCATGACCCCTTACCTGTAGTAGGTGACTGTTTGGAGATGGCTGATTCTGCCGATGGAATCAGCCATTTTTTAAGAGCTGGGCAAGCTCTGGGATGTTTTAGCGACTTCACCAAGTAAGCAGGATGATAGAAATCAGAGCAAAGGTTAAGTTAAACTTTACGAAGACGCCATAGTTGGGCGTTTGAGAGAAAAGGTGAGTGAGATGGCGGTAATCCAACTGGGAATTTTATTGGTGACGGGATTAATCAGCGTTTTAGCCAAGTAGGCGACATAAAATGGGCCAAGCGGCGGTTAGTAGACTGAAGTCAGCTAATCTCGCTTGGCCCATTCTCATTTGAGACTGGTCTTCTATTCTGTGGTAAGTCGTTGCATCAGGGTCACATCATTTAAGATGTCCTGCAAGGTAATCTTGGCCATTTTGGCTTCGGCCGCGGCTTGAATCTCGCTGTAGTAGTGATCCAAAACCTTCGGCATGGTCTGGCCGATGGGACATTTCTGCGAGGTGTGGTCATCGACCTTCAGTAGCGGTGCCTGACCAGGAAGGGTGGCGTAGACGTCGCGCAGCGTAATCTCTGCCGGATCGAATGCCAGGGCCAGTTGGGTTGGCCCGTGAGTCGGCGCAAGCAGGTGATGACGCTTCAGATTGGCCATGATTTTACGAATCAGGCTAGGCGACGTCTCGAGACTGCTGGCCATTTCCTGACTCGTGATTTTTTTGCCCTTAAAGTAGGCGATGTAGACGAGGACATGAATCGTATCACTAAATTGGGTGTTTGCCATCTGGGCACCACCTCCTTTTTATATTCTGTATTTTATTTTATAACAGTTTTAAGGAAAAGTCATTCAAAATCTCTTGAAAGTAAAGTTAAAGTTCCCAAAACAAATGGATTGACATTTATCGGGATTACCCTTATGATTGAAACTGTACTTAAAACTAATACAAAATTAATCAGGGGGTCTGCACTATGGCAGCAATTACGATTTTTGGTAAAGGAAACATGGGTCAAGCAATCGGTGACGTGTTCACGCAAGGTGGCAATCAAGTTAGCTTTATTGATTCCAAGGATCCTGTTGAAAACCTGGGTGACATCGTGGTTCTGGCTGTGCCTTACAACGCCGCTTTAAGCATTGCCAAGGTCAACCAAGCCGCATTAGCGGGTAAAGTGGTTGTGGATATCACCAACCCACTGAACTTTGATACTTGGGATGAATTGGTTGTGCCCGCCGACAGTTCGGCCGCTGCACAAATCGCCGCTGCCTTACCTGATTCCAAGGTTGTGAAGGCCTTCAACACGACCTTTGCGGCAACGTTGAAGAGCCGTCAGGTCGGCGATCAACAGACGACGGTTATGGCCGCTAGTGACGATACTGACGCTAAGCAGGCTTTAGCCGCTGCCTTGACGGATAGTGGCGTGGCCTTTGTAGACGCTGGGTCTCTGAAGCGTGCGCGTGAATTGGAAAGCTTTGGTTTCTTGCAAATGACCTTGGCCGCCAACGAAAAGATTGGTTGGACCGGTGGCTTTGCGGTCGAAAAGTAAGGAAGATAAATGGTAACGTGATGGGGCGCTGTTTCCGATCATGGGGGAAGGGTCTTGGACGGTGGTTGCCGTTCAGGACTTTTTTGTGACTAAAAAGGGCTAAGCGCCATGACTTCGGCGCTTAGCCCTTTTCATATACAGTTAATTAAATCTAGTCGATAACAACCAGAGACTTGATGGCTTTCCGGTCCGTCATGGCTTGGTAGGCATCTTCAATGTTGTCCAACGTGAATTGTTGGTTGAAGACCTTGCCAGGGTGAATGTCACCATCTAACACGGCCTTGAGTAGGACCTGCTTGTCGTAAGTCGTGACGGAAGCGGGACCACCGGCGATGATCGTGTTGGTGTAGAAGGAGGTGGTCATGTCCATCTTTGGTTCGTGTGGCAGACCAACCCGGCCAACGATGGCACCGGGACGGGCCACCTTCATGGCCGTGTCGTTGGACAATTCCGTCCCGACACATTCGAGAACGGCATCGGCACCGGCGCCATTGGTCAATTCCTTAACCTTGGCTACGGCGTCATCGCCCCGTTCGGCAACGATATCGGTTGCGCCGAATTCGCGGGCTAAGGCTTGCCGGTCGGCGTGGCGACTCATCGCGATTATCCGCTTAGCACCGCGCATTTGGGCGGCAATGACGCCGCACAGACCCACGGCACCGTCACCGACAACGACCACGGTGTCCCCGGTCTTCACGTTGGCGACGCGGGCGGCATGGTAGCCGGTGGCCATGACGTCAGCCAGACTCAACAGGGAGTTTAACATGGCATCGCTGTAGTCTTCGGGTTGGCCAGGAATTTTGACCAAGGCCCATTCGCCGTGTTGGAAACGAATGTATTCAGACTGAACGCCACTACTGAAATTGTCAGTATGGTTCTGGCAAACGCCGTCAAACCCGGCACGACAAGCGGCACAGTGGCCACAGCCGTGGGTGAATGGGGCGATGACAAAGTCGCCGGGCTTAACCGTGGTGATGTCGCGACCGACCTCTTCGATAATCCCGATGGCTTCGTGACCGGAGTTTTCGGAGTGGGCGGGCTTGTCTTCTAGACCACGAAAGGCCCAGAGATCAGACCCACAAACGCAGGTCCGAACGACGTGGATAATGACGTCATCGCTGGCTTGCAGGGGTGGTTTTTGAATATCTGCAACTTCAACTTTTCCAGGTTCCATAAAAATAGTAGACTTCATCTTTTAGCCTCCTAGGCTTGAATACTGAAATTTTAAGCGTTTACATGGTGTTTGTAAAGCATCCTTACTTCCGGGCGAGTGCGTCACTTACCCGCTGACTAGTTTAGACCAAAAATTAGCGGTTTGTCTAATGCCTATGCGCTATTGTGACCTATACGGCTAGGGTATGGATCACAAGGGCTACTGGGGCTTTAAACAAGCCGACTATTTAGGATCATGAGAATCATCTTTCTTGCGGCTAAAATCGGTCCTGAACACTTGCCAGAGTCGCTTGAATTCCGCACCTAGGGGGAGCGAGTTCCAGTTCGACGTGGTGGTCATGCTATTTAGCACGCCAATCAGACGAATCCAGGCACAGACGAAGTTGTAAAGGGGGAATGTGAGGGCCACCCAGAGTTGTTTGCGATAAAAGCGTCGTTCTTCCGGAAAGTCTGCAAGTAGTTGGAGAATACAAATGTAGTTGAGCAATTCCACCAAGATATAGAGCAGATAGATAATCACATAGGACATCCCCATCATAATCGGGGAGTACCGGAAGAACAAGAGAACAATGCTAGCGAAAAGCCAAATCATGCGGGGAAACAAAAACGTATGGTCAATTAGGAGTCGCCGCACCATGAAGTTACGGAAAAAGTCCCGTACTTTTAAATCGTGGGCGTACTGGTGAATCACTTCTACTTCGCCGCGTTGCCAGCGTTGACGTTGGGTGTAGAGCTTGGAGAAACTTTCAATCGGTTCAATGTAAAAGATGGCATTCGCACACAGCCCAACTTTACGTTTCATTCGATCACGAATTTGAAACGTCATATCGGTGTCTTCCCCGATAGTGCCAATATCGTAGAGAAAGGTATTGAGCACGGCTTCTTTTCGAAAAGCGGAGAAGGCCCCTGACATGGTGAAGAGTTGATTGTTCTGTGTTTCAATCGTGCGCCCGGATAAAAAGGCCTGCGCGTATTCGAAGTATTCGTTGCGTTGGAGTAGTGTACTGTGTTCGGCTAGGGACTGACGGTTGGTCAGGATCGTGCCGGTAAGTGCGGCCATCTCAAAGTCATTTTCAAATGCGAGCACCATGTTCATCAGCGCATGTTTCTCCAGGGTACCATCGCTGTCGATATTAATAATATAAGTGCCGATAGTACTGTATAGGGCGGTATTCAGGGCCTCAGCCTTTCCCTGTTCAGTGTGAATCAGGCTTAGGTTCATATCGCTGAAGGTTTCCTGCGCGTGGGTAAAGACTTCAAAACTATTATCGGTACTCTGATTATCCGCCAGAATGACCTGAACGAGTTTCGTCGGATAGGTTGAGTCATGAATCGACTCAATACAGGCAAACAGCGTATCTTCGGAATTGTAGACTGGCACGATAATTGAAATCATGGGCATCTTGGCCGGCATCACCAGTGGCTTTTTATGCCGATTGCGAATCATAATCTTAATACTGGAGATGAAGGACGGAATAATTTCCACAATAATGGGAATCAACGCCCAAGTGAGCCAGAACCCCATTTTAAATAATGTTAGATTCAACCAGTAACTCATAACGTCTGTCCTTTTTTAGAATCACTTTTCCAACGTTTAACGGTATTACGGAAGGCTAGGAAGAGGCTGCGTGAGATTTGCGAATAGGTGAAGACGTTGTAGTAGAGCATGATGACCAGAACGTAAAATAACAGCCGTCCTAGGATAGAGTGAGCGAGGAAGAAAGCCTGACCACCATTGTAGTGACAGATGACAATGACGAGACCTAAACGTAAGACATTTGCGAGGTAAATCCATAAGACGCCGAGTAGGCCGAAGAACGCGCGCTCCTTGCGCGTGAAGATGGGAAAAAAAGCCACGAGGCTCACGAAGGCGGTGGTCTCAATGATGCCGGAACACTCGTAGTCAATACTCATGGTGAGGGGGCCAGTGGGATTATTGATACTGACGAGGCCGTAATGGTTCATGATCGTACACATTCCGGTGGTCTCACCAATCCAGCGGACACCGTTAATCACCGCATGGGTGAAAAACCAGACCCAGTAAGGATCGCTGAGACCGATAAGAATGAAAAAGAGCCCAGCGGTCCCCACAAGAAAGTGAAAGGCCGGTAAGTGAGCTCGATTTAATGCGGATAAAAGATAAAGCCAAACGAGAGCGCCGATGATGAGGTAAATATTCATTAACGCCGCCTCTTGAACTTAAAGCCAGACAGCTTGAGCGCGCCGAAAATGGCGATAACGAACCCCGCGCTGGCTAAGACGATGGGGCCGGTACTCCCGCCAGCGGCTTCAATACTACCATCCCAGAGATTGGGGTTGGAAAGCTTAATCGTTTGACCCGTGGTGTTAGAAATCCCATTTAAACTCTTGAAAGGAACGGCACATTCAAAGACGTAGCTAGAGCCTCGAACCGTGGTGCCGTCACCCATCTTCTGGTCGAGATACTGACGAGCCACGTACGCGTGACCAATGAGGTTGTTGTTGGTCCCATCGCTGCTATAGATATTAAGCGGAACGGCTTGTTTTTGGTTAACGTCAATATTGACGGTCGTATGATTGTTAAAGCTTAAGTAAAAGGTCTTGCCGCCAACATCGAGCTGATAACCATCTGGTTGAAAGTTCGTATAGCCCCCTTGTAACTTGGGACTCATCAGAACGTAGAAGTAAATGTTGTCATTATCGGTCAACAAAGAGGCATACTTGATGTTGTCGTCATCGCCGCTAATCTTCATGGCATGCGTGGTTTTGTCGGCCCAATCGTCAAAGTTACCATCAATTGTAATGCCTAGATTACCGGATTGGTTGTTGCCACTGGTGGTTAATGCACTGCTAGAGCGACTATTTGAGGATTCGGATGAGTTATCTACATTGGAAGAACCTGCTGACTTATCAGAACTAACAGAGCTGTCAGCGCTATCCGAACTAGACGAATCGGTAGCACTGGTCGAACTAGATGTACTGGTAGAGGTGGATGTGCTGGAAGAAGTGTTGGGGTCGATTGGCTCGGGATCGGAGGT
Organism: Lactobacillus sp. HBUAS51381; assembly: GCF_012641095.1. GTDB lineage: Bacteria > Bacillota > Bacilli > Lactobacillales > Lactobacillaceae > Levilactobacillus. The sequence continues at coordinate 7,031 of NZ_JAAVSC010000030.1, read as the reverse complement.
CACACCACTGCCATCAAGAATGGAAGTGGCTGGATTCGTCACAATAGCAGCGGAGGTCGTTTGACCACCTAGGCTAGAATTGGTCAAGTTGACATCGCCCTTGGCAGCAGGCACGCCAAGCTGGGTAAAATTAACCCGAAAGGTGAGCGTTTGGATCATGCCAAAAGTTGTGAGCGTCCCACTACCCACTGTGCCTAAATCCGGCCAACTGCCAAAGGCGGCTTTGGCTGTGGCCGTCAGGCGATCACCGTCGGCCTGTAGGGTGATGAGGTAGGGCTGACCATTCAACGTTAACGTGTAATTGTTCAGGGGTAGCGGGCTATTGGTGTTTCCACTATCAACGTAAACGTTGACCCCCGTACTATCCGTCGTCATGGCAACGTTGTTCATAGTCCAATACCCAACTTGGGTTTTAGTGACATTGTCCCAGTCCACACTGGTTGCAGACGTATCGGCGTGTCCCACAGTCCCAAAACAAAGGGACAGTCCCAGCGTACTTATTAAAATGAAGAGATAACGAAATTTCATTTTATTTACCTCGATTATTTGAGCGAATGGGCCTTATTCAGTCGTTAGTTGCTTTCTAAAGCCAGTATAGTCTAAAAATAAGGGTAAAGTAAAGATGTTTAATTAATTAACTAGTGAGGGGTGTTAGCGGTTAGTTATTAGGGGACTCTGTGGTGGATTTAGTAGAATTTTGGGAACGAGAGGCGGCCCCCATCCATCCAAACCAATGCTTAAATTCCTGTCGCGTCGCATCAAATCCTAGTGAGGCCAAAAGAAGCAAGACCGGGAGAAATTGGATCAGGTAACGGGTTCGGCCGCCCTCAAAGGCAAGCAAGAAGAGGAAGCCGCCTAGAATGGCAAGGCGCAGGACCTGGATGATTTTACGATTATCTCGCCAGGCAAAGAGGATCAGGCCGAGTAAAAAGACCCACCAGGCTTGGGCCAAAAAGCGAAAGTCGCCCAGGTTATTACCATATAGGTATAAGAATTCCTCGATGGTGCCTCGTATGCCTTTAGTTGATGGAATAGGGCTTCCATTTAAAAAATTCCCCTCTTTAATCCAGCCAAAGGACCCATCAGCAGTATTGTGTTTTTGTTTCTGATAAAGAAAGGCTAGGTATCCAGAAGGGCCCATCTTATGTAAACGCCTTTTAATTGAATTTTCAGAGTACTTAATTCGTTGTTTTTTATTCACCGTAATAGCCATAATGTATGAATCATGTGCATTGAATCCACCGTCACCCGACATTCCCATATTGATGAAATGAATCATAGGTTTTGCCCGGAAAGAATTGATACGAATATAAGATTGGTTGCTGACCGTTTTACTCATAAACTGATAACTTGCAGCTGTACTACTAATCATGAAGAGTCCAACCAAAACTATCCACCACCATTGACGATGATGTGGTTTAAGAAGATGGATTGCTTCAATAATGATGATCGCAATAGCCGGGATTACTCCTGATGGTTTAACAAAGTATGCGCTAATAACACATACACCAAATAGCAACGCCATAATTCCTTTTAGCAGTTTTGGTGCAGTTGAAAATGCGATCACACAATAGCAAAGAATGTATGCAGAAATGCAAGGTAAAACCCATGTGTCAGTATAGGGAACCAAAATCGAAGGGAACAGTAACAGCCAAACGGTCTGAATATACATAGTCAAAGGCACTTTAGACTTGTCAATTGCGGCAATACTAAGGAGATTTAATAACGCAGAAAGATCTACAAGAATTGTTGTAATAATGTCAAAAAAAATCCAAGAAGTGTGGTGAAATTGAACGGCTAGCCAATGCTGAAGGAGTAGCAAGTTAATGTTGTTGGGGTTAACGCTAAAATAACCGACTTCATTAAGATCTGTAGGATTGGTTAGAGCATAATGAATAGCTCCGACATCGAAGCCAATACCAGGATGGACTAAATAAATGAAGCAACCTTGTAAGCAAAAAGTGATGACTAGGCACCAAGTAGCTGTGCGCCAGCGTTGCTTAATAAATATGTAGTGGAACAAACGTTGAAGTTGAGGGCTGATATAGAGGGAAAGACCAAGTCCGAAGGCGATGATTAAGACAACGGTCACGACCATGGTGGTTCCGATTCCATTAATATGATTGTCGCCAAGAATGAGGTTGGGTGAGGTTAAGGCAAAGATAAAGGCCAGCGTAAAAAGAAAATAGAAGAAGAGCTTAATGGCTCGACTATTGAATTTATAAAGTTTTTCGCGCATACCGTCCCCTCATTTACTTTCCTTTGCCGGATAGTGGATCTTATATCCAGTAGTTAATGATTAATTAGTTAATACTCACCACTAGTTTACGCTACCTACATCCCAATAGACAACCGATTTTATTAAGACGCTACCGGCCAGTTTTCACGCAACAGCCGGATAATCGGCCTTACCACAGCTTGGTTGACCTGCAGATAGGCCGCATAGATGGGCATTTGCGCCTGGTCGTCGCTGATGGGGATGCGGACGGTGTTGCTCTTTGCTGTGCATGCCGCTGACTAATGTTTAATCACGATTGTTTAAGAGTCATCAAGTGTCGGTCAATTGCCGGCACTTTTTTCGTGGTCACAAGGTTGGGATAAAATGGCGATATGCGAAAACGATAAATGCAGTTAATTTCCCGCTGGATTTGCTATAATTAGTAGGAATGGTTACAGAACTGTGGAGGAAGACATGAAAAGTAAGGATTTTAACTTAAAAATTCCGGCGAGTATCGGCGAACAGTTGAAGCTCGATGCCGATACGCCGGTTAAACTCGTGGTCAAACGGGATCGGTTGGTGGTGGAGTTCGCAGAATCGCGGCGCCGGATCTTTCAGAACCGCCTGATGTGGTGGCCGGTGATTGCGGCTTTTATCGTGAGCATTGGCTATTACATTTTCTGTCGTTGGCAGGGAATCCGTCACCTGAAGTTGTCCGGGTACAATTCCCTGGCAACGGGGCTGATCGTCACCGGTGTGGTTATGGGGACGCTCCTCTTTGCCATCTTCTTTATTCGGGATCGCAATAACCCCGAAAATCACCTGACCAAAAATATCTACTGGCGAAATTTTCCGGTCATCGTCCTCTCCTTTGCGCTGATTTTGGCGTTGATTCTGGTGGGGAGTATGTGGCTGCTGGGCATGCTGTTCAATGGAGCCAGCTTCGATCGGATCACGGCCAGCATGATTATCTTTGTGTTCGGTGTATTTATCAATTTAGCGATGATTTATTTCGCCCAGGCGGTGGACGCCGGTGTGTTGTCAACCGTCTTGACACTGGTCATTATCAGTGGGGTGGTCATTTCGATGGCCGTCAACAATGAACGTTACTGGTGGCAACACAATCTGAGCTTTCTCGGGACCAGTCATGCGTCCAGTGGCTGGCAATTCAATGCGACGTTGATCTTTTCGGCGCTCCTGATGATTGCCTTGATCGACTATCTATTCGTGAGCCTTCAGGAATACTATCCGCGATCACGCCGGCTGATTGTGTTACGAATCCTCCTGACGCTTACGGCCGTTAACCTAGGACTGGTCGGGGTTTTCCCAAACAATATCTCGTCTCATATGTTACATGATCAAGTCGCGAGCTTCCTGATTTATTGCGTCTTGGCCTTGATCATTGGGGTTCGGTGGCTGCTACCACAGATTACCCAGGAATTTTTGTATCTGTCGTATGGCGTCGGGGTTGCCTTGGTTGTTGCCGAAGTGCTGTTCCGCGGGATTGGGTACTTCTCCTTAACCGCGTTTGAAATGGTCGCTTTCGTGATGGCCTTTGGGTGGCTCTTGATGCTATTGGACCGCATTGAATCGTTGATTAACGTCGGGACAGAAAGTATTATTTCATTAGATGATTAAGTGGATCGGTGCCGCTGTGGTGCCGATTTTTTTATTGGGTACGGTGGGTCACCACGGTCATCTTATCGGGCATATTCCGGACTTTGGCGACCGCGTGATCGGCGTTAATCTGATGGACAATTTCACTGAGTGAGACGGTCTTAGTCTGGTCCTTGCGAAAGGAATGGACGATCATGCTGTCATATAAGACGTGGTGATTGGTCAACCGAAACCAATTTGGGGCGAGATTCTTGGCACTGTCTTGGATGTGTTGATCGGGCCAAACCAGATACTTAGTCTGGCCGTTTCGGGAATAGCTTTCGACTTGCCATCCCAGCTTGAAGTCGGAAACCTCTTGCCAGCGCTGCAACTTGGCGTGTTTAATGGCGAAATAAATAATGGCGCTGTACGTGAGCTTGCGGTTATGCTGGAATTCGGCCAATTTTAGTTTGGGCGTTGCCACTGGTTTGTGCGGTCCTTTTGTCGTGGTGGGCGTGCTGGCTTGTGAGTGACTGGCGGTCAAACGGGGAACCAGCAGCAGGCCCCCGGCTAATAAAAGAATGATGAGACCAAGACTGAGCATTTTCTTCATGCGAATTCGTCCTTTTCATAAATTAGGGTAGAAAAAAGGCAGTTAAACACAACTTACGAGTCTAACTGCCGGATTCAATGATCATATTATGTAGGTGAAACTGCCATTAAGCAGTCTTGCTGGTTTAGTACCAGTGGTGACTTTGCCAGAACTTCTTAGCCTTGGTCCATGAACCGTAACGGTTGTTGACGTAACGGTTAGCAGTCTTTTCTTGGTTTGCAGGTGAGTAGTCACCGTGCAAGTAAGACTTCAGGAGTTGGTAACGACCGTAACAATTTCCGTTACGTGCCGTGTAGTTGTAACTCGATTCGCGCTTAGCAATCCAGTTCTTGGCTGCTTTTTGCTTTTTAGAAAGGCCGGCGTTAATCTTCGCAATCTTCTTGGCTTGACTAGCAGAAACACGAGAAGAAGCCTGAGCGGTAGTCGTTTGTTCAGGGACTAAGCTAGAGGTTACATCGGTCACCATGCCGAAGGAAAAGCCAAATAACAGTAAAAGTGAAGCAAATTTAGTTGTAAGTTTTGATTTCGACATATCTTTTAATCTATCCAATCTGTTTTCTTAATACTTAACAGCATACCCGAGAAGTATTGCAGTTTAGTTACTGTGCAGTTAAAAGGCTGTCACATTTGATTGCAGATTGTTGCAATCCACTTTATCCAGCGCTTTCATACGTATAACGCGTAACAGAAACTGAGATTTGGATAGGATTAAGATCGTGTTTTAGCTAAAACTATTGATTGCTTCGTCACGAAATTTTTAGCGGGTCACTTTAGGGGTTGATGAGGGCGAAGTAGGTCATGACAATGACCCCTAATCCAATGCGATACCAGCCAAAAGCCTTAAAGTCGTTGTGCCGAATGTAATTCAGTAAGAACTTAATGGCGAGATACGCGACCACAAAGGAGACGACGACCCCGGTTGAGAGGACGACCAACTGGCTACCGGTGAACTGGTTGCCATGGAGAAAGTATTTGAGAATCTTCAGTAACGAAGCGCCAAACATGGTGGGGATCGCTAAGAAAAAGGAAAATTCGGTCGCCACAAAGCGTGAGGTGCCCAGCAGGATGGCGCCGAGAATGGTCGCACCAGAGCGTGAGGTCCCGGGAACCAATGAAAGAATCTGAAAGAGACCGATGAACAGGGCCATCCGCACGGGTAGCTGGTTGAGATCGTTGAAGCAGGCGGTCTGACGACGATTGTAGGTTTCAATCACGATGAACAAAATGCCGTAGACGATAAGGGTTGTGGCAATCACCTGCCAACTGGTCAAGTGGGCGTCCATCCAATCGTTTAGCGGAAGCCCGACGATGACCGAGGGCAGGACGGCGAGAATGACCTTGAACCACAACGTCCACGTTTGATGACGCTCGAGGCGGTCTTTACTGGGCGCCCAAGGATTGAGCTTGTTGAAATACAGCACGACCACAGCGAGAATAGCCCCCAGTTGAATGACCACCATAAACATGTTGATAAACGCGGTGGGTTCGTGGAGTTTGATGAATTCATCGGCTAAGTAGAGGTGACCGGTGGAACTGATGGGTAAGAATTCCGTGATGCCTTCGATGATGCCGAGAATCGCGGCTTTTAGACTATCGAGCACGTTAAGACTGCTATGCGAAATATGGAGAAATGTAGAAAAAATGACGGATTTCTACATCTAGAAAGGTTGCATATTTCCTTTCATTATTTTTGCTTACTGCCGTTATAACGCCGGTATTCTGATATTCCACTAGGGAGTAATCGCATTGACTAACTGTGACAGTTTGAGGACTATAGCCAGCCCCTTAAAATTATTTTTAGATTAAATCCAATAGATTGGCAACAGCGTTTTCGTCACGATCAAGTATGGCACCACAGTTGTAACAAATATATTCATCGTGTTTGGTCTGATGCTGCGCATTGCCTTGGAGCGTGATTTTGTCGGTGCCATGCTTAATGTAGCCACATTTGGAACAGCGCTGGGTTGAAGGGTAAGTCTTATCTGCCAGTAACAATTTTTTGCCATACCAGTCACATTTGTAGCTGAGCGCTTGGCGAAAGTAGCCAAACATAGACCGTTGTAAGCCTTTAGAAGCAACGTGACTCATTTGCATGTCCTTGACGGATAAGTCCTCGATGACAATTTTGTCGTAATTATTGACCAGCTCCGTCGTAAACTTTTGCATGATGTCATGTTGGATATTGGCCACCTTACGATAGTCACGCTGCAATTTGGCTCTCATTACAGCATAATTATTACTTTTAGTTGCCTTATTTCCATTCACAACGCGTTTAAGAGCTAACTGCTGTTGGTAATACTTGACTCGCTGATACAATTTGTCTAATCGTTTCGGCAAAGTATTGATAACACCGGCAGTATAGTTTAAATGACCAACGTTGACATCAACGGCGGAACTTTTACCCGTTTGTGGCTTGTTTTCGAGTTCAACTTCAAAAGGCAGTGAAGCCCAATACTGACCATTTTCGCGGTAAATACTGACCACCTTTAGCGTACCGGACAAATCAACATGACGACTGACCCTAATGTCATACCAATCTTTAACACCACGTGGTTTGTCCAGGCGAAGCTTACCGGCAACAATTTTAGCCCGATCGGTTTTAAA
>NZ_JAAVSC010000003.1 GCF_012641095.1 Lactobacillus sp. HBUAS51381 | reverse complement strand
CAAAATGCTTAAGTTACTGAACCGCCGTATACGGAACCGTACGTACGGTGGTGTGAGAGGTCGGTAGCCGAACTAATCGGCTACCTCCTACTCGATTGGGCGTGAAACCGGGATGGGGACTAAGAAATTTCTAAGGCCCACGAGAAATTACCCACATCCTCTCGTTTTTTGGTATAATACACAAGACTGAGCTCGTGGATTCTGAATGAGCCTTACTAGAAAACGTTAATAACTGAGTTAGGAAGTTTAATTCATGGATAATTCATATAAAATTAAGGTCCAAAATGTCACGAAGGAGTATGACCTGTACAAGAGTCAAGCTGAAAAGTTACGGTCGTTCTTTTCCTTAAGTAACACCAAGGTGCCGCATTTCTGGTCACTGATGGGGATTTCGCTAGAAGTGAAGTCGGGCGAAACGTTGGGTTTGATCGGGGTCAATGGTTCCGGGAAATCGACGTTGTCTAACATTATTTCGGGCATTATTCCGCAAACGACAGGAATCGTGGACGTTCGGGGCGATACCTCGATCATCGCTATCGGTGCCGGACTACGGGGCAACCTGACCGGACTAGAAAACATCCGGTTAAAGGCGCTGATGCAGGGGCTGACCAATCAAGAGATTGATGCGTTAATGGATGATATCGTGAGTTTTGCCGATATTGGTGATTTCTTGTACCAACCGGTTAAGAGCTATTCTTCAGGGATGAAGTCACGACTTGGTTTCTCCATCGCCGTGCACGTTAACCCAGATATTTTGATTATTGATGAAGCGTTGTCCGTTGGGGATGATACGTTCTATCAAAAATGTGTGGATAAGATTGCGGAATTCAAGGATGAGGGCAAGACCATTGTTTTCGTTAGTCACTCCCTGAAACAGATTGAGATTCTGTGTGATCGGGTGGCGTGGATTCATTACGGCACGTTGAAGGAATTGGGTGCCACGAAGGACGTTGTCAAGCACTACCGCGAATTTACCAAGTGGTTCAAGGGCCAAACGAAGAAGGAAAAGAAGCATTTCCAACGCCAGATGAAGGAAAATCAAAAGGCCTTCGATATTGACGCCTATCAAAAGCAGGTCACGGAAGAACGCCAAGCGGCAGAGCCAAACGCGACCAACATGGCTGCGCAGGTCAAGAAAGACTTTTATGGGTCGGTCATCAGCGAAAAGATGGGCTGGGGCACGCGCCTGCTCACGCTTGCCGTGGCGATTGTCTTCGTATTGACGTGTCTGACCAATATTTCGGGGCATTCGGTGGGGGATGTCATTCAACATCCAAGTAACTTAATTCACCCAGAAACGGTATTGCACGATACGAATGAAACTCAGAGCGTTAAATAAAAATTAAAAAACTATGATAAAATGAATAGATTTTTATCATTTTTCATGGTATCTTTAACTTACCATTTATTTACCCCTTTATTTAATTTCCCAATGAATTGAATAGAGGTTTATCTCTCATTTGGTGAAGACTAAATGGCGAACACCACCGGAGACGGTGGTGTTTTTTGTATAAGAGCGTGAGTGAGGGCGGTTAGCCCCTGAGCATTAACGGCAATAAGTGCCCGCTCGGAGGAGCCGAGCCGGTGCTTATTGGGGTTAAGCGCAGGGGGCTGCCCGAGGGAACGCGTTTCCGAGGCTGCAAGTCTCCGAGACCTAAAGGGCGAGAGTCAGTCCACCGCTCCAAACCAGTATCGCCATTAACGGCTATGCCGGACAGGAGTTCCTTATTTGTCTAAGCGGAAGAATCTGGCTTGCATAACGCGTTTCCGAGACCGCAAGTCTCCAAAGCAACGTATATGGCGATTTTTGGCAGTCTCTGCTCCAACAATCACGAGAGTTCCGACCGTTTCGCGTGCAATTGTTACAAGTTATCCAAGATTTGCTGATGCCTTTCCAGCAGTCTGGATGACCACGGCTGTGTGAATTTGGGCTACTTTTGTCAGAATTACCCCCTGTTTAATTCATAAAGAGTTGCTATAATTCTAGTTGTAATCGGTTATAACTAAGCAAATGAAATTTGCGAGAGGTGGGATTTAATGGTTATTGCACAGATTAACGTGGCCGTCGTGGGGTGCGGTGTGATTAGTGATATTTACCTCCAGTCACTCCAGGAAAAATTTACAATTACGCAGGTCGTGGCCTGCAATGACCGTAACCCGGATAAGATGCGGGCGACGGCGGCGAAGTATCATATCAAGGCGATGAGCTACGAAGCAATTCTAGCGGATCCAACGATTCAGTTGATTGTGAACCTGACGACGCCTCAAGCCCATTACAGCGTGATTAAGCAAGCCTTAGAGCACGGTAAACACGTTTTTTCCGAGAAGATGATTGCCGTGGAGCTCGCTGAGGGTCGTGAACTGTGTGCCTTGGCCGCAGCTAAAGGGCTACGACTGGGTGTGGCGCCCGATACCTTCCTGGGTGGGGGGATTCAGACGGCCCGGTACATCGTGGATCATGACCTGATTGGTGAGCCGTTATCGGTGGTGGTTTCCCTGAACCGTAACTTCCGCGTCTATGCGGATATTTTCCCCCACATGAATCAGCGGGGCGGCACGCTGCCATTCGACACGGGGTGCTACTACTTGACGGCTTTGGCTAGTATCCTGGGTCCGGCCAAGCGGGTCAGTGCTTTTGGGCGGCGTTATCAGCCGGAACGGGTCGGGCAACGGACGGATAAACCATGGTTTGGCGAGAAGTCCACGGTTGCGGCGGATAATATCTTAACCGGGACTATTGCCTATCAAAATGGTGTCCTGGCCACGGTTCATTTTAATTCAGAAAACATTTTAAATGAGGAACCGCAACTCACGATATTTGGTTCAGCCGGTATTTTAAAGATGGGGGATCCCAATAATTTTGACTCACCTAATTACTTGGTCAAGCAATTAAATGAGCCCGTTAAGTTTCCGTTCACGCACGGTTTCTTAGAGAATTCACGGGGACTCGGAGTTGCAGATATGGCTTGGGCGATTCAACAAGATCGGCCACACCGCGCCAGCATGGAGATGGCCTACCACGTGTTTGAGCTGATTCATGGCCTATACCGGAGCGCCGAGACGGAACAGGTGTATCGCTTAAAGTCCACGTTTGATCGACCAGAACCACTGCCAGCGGGCTATTTGGACAATGGTTTCTGGGGACCGACTGAAGAAAGTGCCTTAGCTTTTCAGAAAGGAAGCAAGAATAATGGAAATTAAACGAATTGCGCATGCCTCATTCAAAGTCACTGACATGGCCAAAGCGGTAGATTTTTATTGTAATGGGTTGGGATTTACGGACAAGTTTGAGATGCCAGATGATCAAGGGCGGCCGTGGATTAAGTACCTTGAGATTCAGCCGGGCCAGTTTTTAGAACTGTTCTATGACCACGACCACCTGCCCAAAGCCACCCATGGTTATGACCTCTGTGGGTATCTCCATTTAAGTCTCGAGGTACCGGATATTCAGGCGACAAAACGTAGCTTGGTCGCCAAGGGATTACCGGTTAACAGCGAAATTAAATTTGGCCCGGACAAGTCCTACCAACTCTGGTCGGCCGACCCCGATGGTAACCAAATTGAGTTCATGCAGTATACGCCGGATTCCTTCCAGTTAAGGGGGCAGGACTCATGAAGATGCCCACGTTAGCTGAGGTTCAAACGGAAAAGACGGTGCCGGCGAAACCGTTTTCCAAAAGATAAAAATAATTGTTAAATAATTTTCAGCTTTTGTAAACATCGTGTAAATACCGCTGTATCAAGGCGCAGCTCGTTCAGGGCCATTGTCATAAGGGGGAATAATCGTCAAAAACAACAATTATTTTACGAAAAGCATTGACAGCGCTTACAAAGAACGGTATATTATAACTCGTAAGGTATTAATAATTACCTTCTAATCAATTCTCTTTCTCTCTTATGCCGACCACTACCATTCCCTGGTAGTGGTTTTGTTTTTGCCTAAAACCTTGTATAATTAAGAGCGGTGCTGACTGGACATCGGACGCACGAAATCACGGCCCAATGTCGAAGTCGGTAGATTGAAAGTGAAAGGTGAGAATTGATGAAAAGTCATGAAACGTTTACCCTAATCGAGGAAATCACCCGGCTAGATGGAAGCAAGTACATGGAAATCAGTGATATGGTCCAAAACGGGCGGGCGGAACTGGCCGTTGAACGTGGGCTGATCAAGCAGGTGCGGATTCTACAGTTGAACATTGCTCACACCCCGCACGTTCAAGCCTACGAAGACTATGTGAACGAAAATTATGAGATGCCCGCCGAGGATTTTACAACTTTTCAGGAATGGGAAAAGCCGGCGGACATGCAAAAAGAAGTGGCCGCCATTCTGCATGAAAATCATATTGGTTAAACAGATCAATCGTTTGTCCGGAAAGTTAAGTGGCCGGACAAACGATTTTTTATTTCTCTTTCATTTATCTGATGATAGATGAAAAGACCCTCCTGTTCAACGTTGACCGCCGATTCGCGAAGCACGCGGTTTTCGGCGATTAAATAGGAATGACTCTACATGTTTCATGGGAGTTGGACCATCATTTTACATTCGTTAATCACCCGATAAGCCTATTGTGGCGGGCTTCTTGGAGGCTTTATTGTGGAGCTGAATCATGAAACATGCTACTATGTAATCGGATTCATTAATAGACTAGTTTTACATATTTTGGGAGGGACTCATTGTGAAAAAGTCTTTGACAGTGTTGAGCGCGTTATTAATGTTGACGAGTGTGGGGGCAGGTATTCCGGCCGTCCAGCTGGGAACCACGCCCACCGCACAGGCGGCGAAGTTGAATGCGGCGAAATTAGCGAATGGCAAGTATAGCGTGAAGTATGCCATCTATAAGACGGGGACCACCGACCCTTCCGAAGCGGCGGGATACTTTACAACAAAAGCGGCCGTATCCGTGAAGAGCAAGAAGGCCACCGTTACGTTGACCGTGACCAAGGCGGGCAATCAATTCATCAAGGCCATGACGTTGGATGGCAAGACGGCAACGGTCACTCAGAAGGCCACGGGGAATACCTACAAATTCAGTAACGTTAACTTGAAGACCAACCATACGCTGGGCTTCTCACTGGTCGTGCCAATGAATGGTAAGGAAGTCACTATGAAGCAGGCGGCGACGCTGAAGTTCAAGACCAGCACGTTGGCGGCAACCACCAAGGTGAAGTTGAGCACCAAGAAGGTTAAGCCTAAGGCCAAGAAGGTCACGGGAACCACGACCAAGGGGGCTAAGGTCACGGTTAAGCGTGGATCAACCACGTTAGGCAAGACCACGACCAAGAAGAAGGCCTACACGGTTAAGTTGAAGAAGGCCGTTAAGAAGAGCTGGAAACTTAAGGTGACGGCAACTAAGGCCGGTTATAAGACGGTAACGAAGACGATTACCGTTGCTAAATAAGTGATTCGAGGGTAGCGCTGGAGGCCGGGACGATGTTGTTCCGGTCTCTTCGCTTCTTTTCGGATTTATTGCGGTCGTACACAAAAGATGGGGGATTCAGGTGGATAAGTTTGTTGCCACCAGAGGTGTTTGGTAGAATGAAAGCGGGTACAATCATCGGGACAACTGTTCTGATGGAATTAAATGAATGGGGTGAGTGTCGATGCAAAAATGGCGATGGGGGTTACATATAGCGGGGATGCTAGTGGTGACACTGTTAGTGGTGCTGGGTTTCGATGGCCCACAACGGGCGAATGCGGCCACGACCACGTTAGACGACGGTCTCTATGTGGTGCCGGCCAAGATTATTAAGGCGGATAGTTCGGCGACGTCCACAGCGAACCAATTCTTTGGCGATCAGGCGGCCGTCCGGGTGAAGGACCAGCAAGCCACCGTTCTGTTGATTAGTAATGGGGCACAGTATATCAAGGCCATGACGATTGATGGACAACCGGCTAATCGGATTAAGACGGTTGCGGGGCAGGGAATTTATCAAGCCAATCTGGCAAAGCTCACCAGTCCACTCCCGGCGACCTTTAGTCTGACCACGCCGTTGGGAAAGATGCAGGAGTCCGCCCGGTTGGCGCTGACGTGGGCCAAGGCGGAAAAGGACGGGACCAGCACGACGACGGCTGATCTCATCAGTCAGGCGACGAAGCTGGCGACGGCCACTGCCAGTGCCAGTGCCACGAGCAGTTCGGTGAAGGTACCGCAAACAACGACTAAGACCGCACCAGCCACGACCGCAACCTCAACGGCGACTAAGACGACGCCGGCCACGCAGTATTGGAAATATCAGGTTTTAAAGGGGGATGCCATGACCCTTTCGGATGCCAACAAATACTATACGCATACGGCCAAGGTCACGCCGGCCAATGGCGAGTATCGGGTGACGTTGACGGTGAGTTATGCCAAGTCGTTGAAGCTCGGCCCCAAAGCGGTCGTTCCCAAGACCATTGATGGGGAAGCCGTTCCGGCCAGTCATGTGACGTACGGGCAGACCAGCAAGGCCTATACAATGACTTACTGGTTCACGATTCAACAGACCGGTGCGCTAACGGCAAAGTTAATTCCGGGACAGATTCACGTCACGGTGCCGATGATGAACATTAGTGAGACGTTCCCGGTTCGCTTCCGGTTTGCGGCGAGTGGGTCGACCACGGCGGCAACTGCCGCGGCCGTGGCGGCTTTGCCGAAGACGACGAATAAACGAAACACTGCCGATCAACCCCGACAATCGCAGGCCGTCACGCCGCAGTCTCATAAACGGACCTTACCTGCGACCGGCGAGGCGACAACGAACGGAATCATTTGGGGCCTGTTGGGGCTCGTCGTCAGCGGTGGATTTTTAGCTAGGGAGGCGAAGCGCCATGGACAGGCTTAAACAGTGGGGCGTCGTGACCCTGACACTGCTCCTGGGGCTCCTTGGTATCGGCACCGTTTCGGCGCACGCGCAGAGCCTGGATTACGCCGCCCTGAAATACGGGACGAACCAGACGTCGATGGCCAGTGGGTACTTCGTGCATCCGGCCACGGTGCGCGTGCAGAATCACGCGTACGTGGTCACGATGGACCTGAAGACGGCGAAGAAGCTGACGAGTTGGCCGGTTAAGGTGCTCGCCGTGGACGGTCGCGCCCCGGAGAACGTGCGTAAGGTGAAGGATCGTGCGGGAAATTCACACGTGTACTACAGTTTCACGACGACCAATCTTAAGCGTGATATTACGGCCAGACTAGCCATTGACGTACCGGATGTGTACAAAGCCAAGCACAAGCTGACGTTCCGGTTTAAGACGGGAAATTTACCTGCACTGAACGCGGCGGCTTCGCGGTCCACGCAGACGACTACGGCGAAGAAGACTGCGCAGAAGTCGGTGACGACAAAGGAAAATACCACGCCGTCATCGGCTGCCAATTCGGCTACGACTAGCCAATCAACGGCCAGTTCGACGGCCGCAAAGTCCGCGACGAGTAGCTCGGCCGCCAGTCAATCAACCAGCAGTCGACCGACGACTTCCTCAGTGGCCCAGTCCACCGAATCCGCCAAAGAAGCCGATCAGGTTCCCCAGCAGAAGACTCATTGGGGTGGCCTTATTGGCGGAATTGTAGCGATTCTGGTGCTGGTCGGTGGCGGTAGTTGGTGGTATTTCGGAAGACATTAGGAGGTCTGGCAGATGCGGAATCCAAGAAAAATTGGGCTGTGGTCGTTGACCATCTTGCTCGTGATCGGCATCATTGGGGGCGGCCTCGCGTGGCAACATCACCAGCAAAGACAGCGGCACCCGCGAATTGTGGCGACGACCTATGCGGTGGTTCAGATTGCGGATCGGCTTAACCTGCCGCTGGTTGGGATTCCCACGACGGCCAATGAGATTCCCCAGCGGTATCGACAAGTGACTAAGGTGGGGAGTCCCATGAATCCAAGTGTGGAAAAGATCACGGCACTCAAACCCACGGCCGTCTATTCGGTGACGACGCTGAGCGATCAGTTTGGCAAGGCCTTTAAGGCCCAGCACGTGACGCCGCACTTCCTGAACTTGACCAGTGTGGCCCACCTGGAGACTACACTGACGCAACTGGGCAAACGTTACGATCGTCAATCTGCGGCAGCAAAACAAGTTAGAAAGATTCAGCTGGCAAAACGGATGGCCCACCAACGTGCTCAGAAGCGACCAGCGCCGCGTGTGCTGGTAATAATGGGGCTACCGGGGGCCAATTACATGGTCGCCACGAACCGGTCCTACGTGGGCGATTTGGTACGGCTTGCGGGTGGTCAAAACGTGTTTACCAGTCAGACGCAAGAATACATGCAACCCAACGATGAGGCCATTCAGAAGGCCAATCCGCAGGTCATCTTACGGTTGGAACACGCGATGCCCAAGATGGTCACACAGCAATTCAAGCAAGAATTCAAGGATAATTCGATGTGGGCCACCACGGCTGCCGTGAAGCATCATCGGGTTTATGACTTACAGGAGCCCATCTTTGATGCCACAGCGAACATGCGGGTCACCACAGCCCTGGATCAGGTCAGCCACTGGCTCTATCCAGTAAAGGGGGTTGGCGCATGACCAAACACGCAGGCTGGTGGTTTGGCGGTGTGCTGGTCCTACTGGTGCTTACGATGGGGCTCGCGCTCATGGTGGGGACCACGTGGATTGGCCCCCAGCGACTCATCGCGGCCTTAGGACAGTCCAGTAGTCGTGACTTTGTGACCGTTTTTAATCTCCGGCTACCACGGATCATCAGTAGCTTGGTCTGCGGTGGAAGCTTGGCGGTTGCCGGGGCACTGTTTCAAGCCGTCTTTCGCAATCCGATTGCCGATCCCAGCATCTTGGGGATTAGTTCTGCGGCGGATTTCTTCAAATTAGGTGGGGCCTTACTTCTCCCCTGGTTGCCCGGCCGCAACTGGCTATTGAGCCTGGTCGGCGGTCTCGTGGCCCTCTGGATTCTGACGCGTGGCAAGGCCCTGCGTGATCCTTACCGCCTCATCATTATCGGGGTGGCCCTGGACGCCACGTTCGTTGGGTTGTCACGGCTGGTCAGTAGCGGACAAACGACGCAGGTGATGGCTAGTACGTTTAACGCGGTGACCTGGTCCGATACACTGGGGCTTCTTATTCTAGGCCTCTGTGGCTTGCTGACGGCATTGTTACTGGCGCCCTGGGCCAATTACCTGAAGCTGGCGGACACAGCCTTGCAGACGATTGGGGTGCCCGTCAGCATGATTCGGTGGAGCCTGTTGCTACTGGGCACCTATCTGGCCGTTAGCGTCACCGCCATCGTTGGGGCGATTCCGTTTGTGGGGATCGTGATTCCCAATCTAGCGCGACGTTGTGTGGGTCACGACTATCAGGCACTGTTGCCCTTTTCAATGCTGGCCGGGGCGTGGTTGATGTTGGCGGCCGATACCCTGGGCCGTACCGTCATTGTGCCTAGCGAGATCTCGGCGGCGACCATGATGGCCGTGATTGGCGGGCCATTTGTGATTATTCTCTTACAACGGGGGCGAGGCTTTCATGGAATTACAACAGGTTAGCTATCAGTACCCCGGTCAAGCGGCCGGCGTCACGGCGTTGTCGGGGAAGTTTCCGGCCGGACGGGTGACCACGATCATTGGCCCCAACGGTGCGGGTAAATCGACGGTGCTCAACCTATTGGCGCGGCAGTTGGTGCCCCAGCAAGGCACCGTTTTGCTGAATCAGCACCCCTTGGATCGGTATGCGCCCAAACAACTGGCCCAACGGATTGCGGTGGTCAGTCAGCGCCACGCGTTATACGACGACATGACGGTCGCCGCGGTGGTTAAGATGGGTCGGCTGCCATATCACGGGCTGTTGGCCACGGTGCCGGACGATGAGGTGGCGACGTATCTAGGCCAGACTCAACTGACGGATTTAGCCGCCGAACACCTGCAGAATCTATCCGGTGGGCAGCAACAACGCGTATGGTTAGCGATGGCCCTGGCTCAGGAGCCGCAAGTCCTGTTGCTGGATGAACCGACGACGTATTTGGATGTCCACTATCAACGCGCCCTGATGACGCAGCTTCAGCAATTGGCAGCGGCCGGATTGACCGTGATTCAGGTGCTTCATGACATCAATCAGGCTTTCGCGGTCAGTGATTGGCTGTGGCTCCTACAGGCTGGCCGGTTGGTAACTACGGGAACGCCGGCGCAGTTGCGTGACGCGGATTTACTGGCCCGGACGTTTCAGACACCGATCGAGATTGTGGATGTGCCGCGGTTGGGACCGTATATTGTGCAGGTGCCAGAAGAAAATGACCGCGGGTGAAAAAGGGCTGTATACTTAATACCAATGTCAAAATAGCCGATTTTGTTGCATGCTTTAGGCGGTCTTAAGGAAACATTAGAGACTGACCAGCCGAAAGGTGTCGGACAACACAAATATCCCGCCAAACCACATTACTGGTTTGCCGGGATATTTTTAAATACGTTGGCAGTTACTTTGATGTGAAGGCATTCGACCCAATTTCCGCTAGCCGAAACGTGCGGAACCAGGCAAACTCCTGCGCTTAACCCCAATAAGCCAAAAATCCAAACCCGGGATTTCACCTTATTGACGTTAATGCTCAGAATCTAAACGACCGGTTCCGCACTCTTTTTAACCTTCTACATCATTCTTAATCTCGTTAATCCGTTTAAACAAAATACCATCCCGCAACCCAGCGTTGGAGAAGTTGATCTGTTGGGAATCCAGCAATCGCATCAGCAACGTGACAGGGATGAGGCCGCCAATGATGATGTCGGCCCGGTCCTTGGACAGGCCGGGGACCTTCTTACGGCCGGCGAGATCCAGACCCAACAGTTGGATCAGCGTGGCGTAGACGTCTTCGGCCGATAGCTTGTAGCCGTGAACATCCTCGAAGTTCAAAAAGTTCTTCTTGCGCCGATTAATCTTGGCTAGCGTCCGGTTGGCACCGCCTAAGCCAATGATGGGCAGGTTTGTTGCCTCGCGAAGCCACCACACGTCGTTAAAGACGTTGTTGACGAAGGTCATGGCGGCGAATAGGGAATCCGCCTTGACCACGTCGCTTTCCAGATAGCTCTGTGACAGGGTCACGGAGCCCAGTGGGATGGAGACGACTTGCTTCATTTGCCGGTTTTGAACCAGAATCAATTCAGATGAGGCACCACCGGTATCGACGAGGAGGCCATTTACAACGGGTAGGGTGTTAATGACCCCCAGGTAGTCGTAGCGGGCCTCCGTCGCGCCAGAGATGACGTTGAAGGACAGACCAAGCTTATCTTTGACCTGCTTCAGAAACTGCTTTTGGTTACTGGCCTGACGAACGGCCGCCGTCGCAACCGCCTGAATGTCAGGCTTATCCAGTTGACTGTAAATCTTTTTAAATTCACCGAGTGCGGTGAGGGTTCGCGCGATCGATTCCGGCTGGAGAACTTGTTCTTCACCCATGTTTTCCGATAGCCGGACGTAGCGCTTTACTTGTTCGATGGTCTTGTGGTTGCCAGCACCATCGATTTCACTGATGGTCATACGCACTGAGTTTGAACCTAAGTCGATAACGACTAAGTTTTCCATTACTGAGGACTCCGATCAATGGGGGATTTTGGTTGATTCTTAGGACTAAGCATTGGCTTGAACTGACGTGGTGCGTTGGCCGCCTTTAAGTGGTCATCGTCACTGCGCTTGTTCTTGTTCATCGCTTCTTGCATGAAAGTGGATTGCGCGTTCAGTGGGTCTAACCCCCGCCGGTCAACCCGCGTAAAGGTTCGATCCGCGAGCAGCACGCGCGTCTTGACGTTATCATGCCAGAGCGTATCAAAAATGTCAAAGACCCGCTGGCGCAGGTTTGCCTGAAGAATCGGGAAGAGTAATTCCACCCGTCGATTCAGGTTCCGTGTCATGAGGTCGGCACTGGACAGGTAAATTAACGGATCGCCGTTATTGGCGAAGCCGTAGATCCGGCTGTGTTCCAGGTAACGGCCGACAATGGAATGCACCTCAATATTGTCGCTAATCTTGGGGATACCCACGTTGAGACAACAGATTCCCCGAACGATCAATTTGATGTGTACGCCGGCATGGGAGGCTTCATAGAGCTTGGCAATCATGTCGGAGTCGGACAGCGAGTTCATCTTCATTTCGATCCACGCCGGCTGGCCGGCCTTGGCGTTCGTGATTTCTTGGTCGATCTTGCTGACGATGAATTCGCGAATACCATCCGGTGACATGTGCAACTGGTGGAAGTACGGGGGTTCCGAGTAGCCCGACAACATGTTAAAGATGTTGGAGGCGTCAATCCCCATATCTGTGTTGGTGGTCATCAAGCCCAAGTCGGTGTAGAAGTGGGCGGTGACATCGTTATAGTTCCCGGTTCCCATGTGCATATAGCGTCGAATGCCGTCGGGTTCCCGCCGGACAATCAGGGTCAGCTTACAGTGGGTCTTAAGACCAATCAGACCATAAATGACGTGACAGCCCATTTTTTCCAGTTGTTGCGCCCAGTGGACGTTATTTTCTTCATCGAACCGTGCCTTGACTTCCACCAGCACCGTGACCTGCTTCCCGTTTTGGGCGGCAGATCCCAGGTACTTGATGATGGGCGAATTTGCCGAGACCCGGTACAGCGTCATCTTAATGGCTAGTACCTCGTCATCGTAGGCCGCCTGCCGAATTAGCTCGGTGACCGCCGAGAATGAGTCAAACGGGTGATGGACGAGGACGTCGTTGTGGCGAATGGTCTTGAAGATATCGTCGTCGGCCGTGACCCCTGGGGTTTGTGCCGGCGTGAACGCCGGATAGAGTTGATCATCGTGATTACTGATCTGCTTGGTCCACTTACTCAGGAAGGTGAGGTCGATGGGACCACTAATGGAATAAACGGCGTAGTCGGCAATCTTGATGGATGTGGCCAGACGTTTCTCCAGTGAATCGGAAATACCGGCCTCAACTTCCATCCGCACGGCCCCACCGTGTTCCCGGCGCTTGAGCTGTTGTTCCACTTCCTTCAGTAAATCAGAGGTATCCTCCTCGGCAACGTCCAAGTCCATGTCCCGAATAACCCGGTAGTTCGCGGCTTCCTTGACCTCGTAACCGATGAACAGGTTGCCAATGAAGGTCTTGATAATATCTTCCAGCATGATAAAGTCGTTTTCGGCGCCCGGTAGCCGCACCGTTCGTGGGAAAATATCCGGTACTTGAACGGTTGCGAACCGCTTATCCTTCTTATTGCCGTCCTTGAAGAGCCGCAGCGCGATGTTTAAGGTATTGTTCCCAATGAATGGAAACGGTCGCGAGCTGTCGACGGCCATGGGTGTCAGCGCCGGCGAGATCTCGTCATTGAAATATTTCTGAATAAACCGAAACTGTTGCGAAGACAGTTCCTTAACAACTTTCAGGTGAACGTTGAGATTGGCCAGTAAAGGAATCAACATGCGATTCAGGGTGGAGTAT
The DNA here is from genome assembly GCF_012641095.1 of Lactobacillus sp. HBUAS51381. GTDB lineage: Bacteria > Bacillota > Bacilli > Lactobacillales > Lactobacillaceae > Levilactobacillus. The sequence goes on along the minus strand of NZ_JAAVSC010000003.1, from coordinate 122,018 downwards.
TGTTTAATCACCTGATCGTGGGCCTTGGCGTTGACGGCCAAGAGTTGATCCTCGGCCGTCATCCCCGAGGCATCCGGCTTGGGATAGTTCACGGCGGCCAGCTTGGATAATGAGGCCACGCGCACCATGAAGAATTCATCGACGTTGCTTTGGGTGATACCAAGGAATCGCACGCGTTCTAACAAAGGATTAGCCTTGTCGCGGGCCTCTTCTAGGACGCGGTCGTTGAAGTCTAACCAGCTGAGTTCCCGGTTGGTGTAGTACTTAGCGTTCTTGTAATCCACTGTCATTTGTGTAACCTCCTTTGTTTAAACACGGGTTGTAGGCCGAAGACGTCCGTAAAGAACTGGGCCTTGTAGTTGAACGCCCAGCGAATCAAAGACAGATCGTCATCGCTGAAAGCGGTGATGATGACCTTATTGGTTCGTACGGAAACGGAAATCCGTTGAATCGTCTGTTGGTGCGCATCGTCGAGAGCATCGGCTAGGCGAAGAATGGCGGCTAATTTAGCCACCGTCAACCGTTTTTCGGTCGTCAGCTGCTGGAAATGTGTAATGTCTTCGGCTGGCGTACGGGTACTGTGGTAACGCGATACGGCCGCAATAATCTGCGTTTCTTCGGCGGATAACCCCAGCATCTCGGATTGTTTGAGTACGTAGTCCGAATGGAGATAGTGTTCGTGCGTGTCAATGAAGCCCCCGATGTCGTGAACGATCGCGGCGATCTGCAAGAGCAGACGATCGCGCGGCGTTAGGCGATGGAGCGTCTTCAACTGATCGAAGAGGTGGAGCGCAAAGTGGCGCACCAATTCCATGTGATGGGGCTCAACGCGGAAACGTTGGGCCAGATCGTCAGCGGAAGCCAGAATTTGATTTTCAAAATGATACTTGTGGTTTCCCGCCGCAATCTCTTCATTGGTGGTCAGTCCATCTAAGACGTTCAGATTAACCAGATAGAGTTTATCAGCGTGGACCACGGTGAGCAGCTTTTGAATCAACAGGACTTCCGGCAAAACCAATTCGACATTTTCTTCCGTCAAATGTAGCCGTTCCATGAGGTACTGGTCAGAAGCCCCGATGACCTCGCGGCTGAATTCATTGAATTGTTTGAGTGGTAGCGCATAACTCACATCATCTTTAGGAATGAAGTAATTGTTTAAGGGCGCGGCCCCAATCAAAATGACTTGATTACTGGCGGTTTGGAGCTGATCCGGTAGAAAACGGTAGAAGTCATCGACCTTGCTGTTGATATAATCGTCCAGCACATCGACCGGATTCGGTGCCGTCGCCCGCAGGCTCTGTAAGACCTCTTTGATCCGCACGGGGCCCAGTTTCATGTTGTGAGACGCCACCAGATTGTCGTGGGCAAAGAAGGAGAGGGTGGCACTCCCGGAGTTCAGGCCGATGATGGCCGCGTGTTTTTTCACCAGGTGGTGGTAGTCGGCGAACTTCAAGGCAATGGCTTCGTTACGAACGAAGGACTCTTCCCCCAAGGAGAGCCATTTGATGCTCAGACCGGTACGAACAAAGATTTGATCACGAATGAACTCCGCGTTGGGTGCCGTAGACAAGGCTTGTGATCCCCAGACTTGGTAGTTCGTCACGCCGTAATCCTTAATGACTTGGAGAAACCCTCGGAGGGCTTCGGCCGCCTCGGCGACGGTTCCAAAATCAATTTCTTCATGGTTGTAAATATTTTCCCCAATGGCAACGGTCGATTTGACCCGCTCGGTCTGAGCGCCGGTTTTTAGGTTCACGATTGACAGTTCCATACTGGAAACATTAATGAGCATTGCGCCAAAATAATTATCAGCCATAAACGTCATCTACTTTCTATAATATGCTGTGGTCGGTGTCCGGCTAAAGGACGCGGACAGGGGCAACTTTAAGCCCAAATGGTAAAACGGATGTTTCGGGACAATCCGGCTTATCTGGCCTAACCAGTCGGCAATTGTTGTGTTTCTCCGGCCAGGTCATTCGGTAAAGACCTGATTATCCATGATAACTTTTTCCAAATGTTTTTCGGTTCGCTGATTCTCCGGCGGCAAGGCCATGTAGTCGCCGTACATTCGCGTTAAAACGCTGGCGTACGTTCGCGGGACCTGCACCATCAGGTGTTCGAACGGCATCGTAATCAAGTCGGAAACGGCCGCAACCGTGAAGACTTCCTTGTTGTAGCCGTACTGAGACGCCAGATTCTTGACCTGTAACAGGCTGGATTCCGCCTGATAGGTGGTCATGAGGGCTTGACGTTCCGCCTTCAGGGCCTTAACGTCGGCCAACTGTTCGGGCGTTAACGGGCTTTGGAGCTTACGCAACGGATTGTCGACCAAGTGATAGCGGAGTTGGAAGAGAATCCGGGTGTTGAGTAATTGAAACTTGGTCATCTGTTCGCGCTGCAGACCGGTGTCTAGTGGAATTCGGTCGAGTGGAAAGATGTCAATGAAGATGCCCTTACGCGCCGCATTCACGTTATTCTTCTCCTCAATATAAGTATTGCGATCGAGAAGCTTGGCATAACTCAGCCCGTAATTTTCATCACTAGCGGGCGTCTGTAAGAAGTAGTGCGTATCGGCTAGGTAGGCGGGAGCCGCCGCTAACAGGCGGTCATAGTCCGCGCGTAGAAGCCCCACGTCGACGTCGTCATCCCAAGGAATGAATCCGTGATGCCGGATGGTGCCTAGTAGGGAGCCTCCCATCATCAAGTAAGGCAAGTGAAGATCGGTACAAAGGGTGATAAACTGTTCAAGATTGCCCAGCTCCACCTGGTGAATGCGATCGATTAAACGCGTCATAGAAGGTTCCTTTCCCGTCATAATTTTGAGCGAAGAGGTCTTAGCAACAACCCCTAAAGTGGTGCCGTTGATCGGCCTGTGTGACACAGAGCCAGTGCCCCTTAGGACAGGGTGTAGCGACTCGTGTGGATAACCTGGCCGTGGGTGTCCTTGAAGGTAACGGTGACCGGATTGGTGTTCTTGGGTTCAAAGGTGGCCAATCCATCGACCGATTTCCCTGCCTTAACGGGCATGACGGTATGATTCAACAGATTGTTATCCTTTGTTTGACTCGTCGTGAACGCCAGGTTTCCCGTGCCCAGAGGCTTTCCATTTTGTTTGGCGCTAACCGCACTTCCCCACAGGTCACTGGGGACGATAGCCTTACTTTGTCGGTTAGTTACGGTATAATAGAGAACGAATAAATTGCGGTTGGCGGTCGAACTCCCTGTGACTGCCGTACCCGTGAGCTTGTAGGTCACGTGGTCAATCGTAAACTGCTGATTGGTGAACGTGGCCGTTTTGGCTTGAGACAAGCTTGATTGACTGGAACTGCGCGTTTTTTTACTGGTCTGAGCCGCATGGCTACTACTAGACGACGGCGTCTTTGAGGTTGACGCCCCACAGCCGCTGAGTAACAATAACAGGCCTAAAACGGTTCCAATTTTTAGTGATTGATGCATAGTTTCCCCTCCAAATGCTACCCTTTTATTTTAGCATAGGTTGGTCCAGACCACCTGCTAATTTGCATGAAAAAAACTGGTATTTGGTGGACGTAAATGCTAAGATAAAAATCGTATTTTGAGAAATGTAGGTGGGTAATCATGGCTGAACAGGAGCAGTCTTTATTGGACGCTTTTATTGATGTCTACATGAGTTCACTCAAGTATTTGGATGAATTTGTTTCGGAACCAGCAAAGGCGTTTCATCTGTCGTTTGAACAATACCTGATTTTAAGAGAAATTACGCGGAATCAACACGTAACACTTATGGACATTGCCAGTAAGCGGCAGGTCACACGAAGCGCCATCTCACGGCAAATCAAGGTGCTGTTGAAGCAGGGATACCTGCGGCAACAGCCGGATGAAAATGACCGTCGACGGTTGTATCTTATTGCGACCGATGCTGGGATTCGTGCGGAACGGGTGATTCGCCAACGCATCAATCAACGGTTTCAAGGTTGGGTTGATGTCTACGGCAATGACCGGGCCCACGATATTTTGAAGTTCATTCAAGATTTCAGCCAGGTTACCCGCATGAAGAAGTAGTGCACGGCTACTGAGAGTCCCTATTTCGAAGTAGGGGATAAAAGGAGATTGAAGTCAATGAGCAAAAAGCGCATGAGTGACGAAGAGGCCAAGCGCTGGCGCAAGATTGTCTTCATGGATGATGACCACGCTGACAAGCGGTCGCCGCGATCCACACGATCTTACGTTTATGGTGAAGGTACCGAACACAAGACCTGGTGGCATCGACTAAAGGGACGGTTGAACCGGCGCTGAATTGCATAAAAGGACCACATTTCCGCATGCTAAATCGGGGGTGTGGTCCTTTTTGGCGTTAACGCGCGACTGGTGGTGCGGGAGAAAAGGCCGTCACTTGTTTGACCGTGACATTGTCACTGTTGCCCAAAAGTTTGGCAACGGGACACCGGCGTTCGGCCAGATCAATCATGGCCGCCGCTGTGTCAGAGTCGACACCGGGAAGCTTGACTTCAGCGGTGAGATAGAATTGGAACCCGTGCGTGTCACGGGCCATTTCGACAATCGTATGAACCTGTGCGGTATGGGGGAGATTCCGTCGTTCCTCGATGGCTTCTAGTGTTGCATTGAGACAGGTACTCAGCGCCAACCCAATGAATTGTTCCGGATTGGCACCGGGCCGATCATTGCGGGGATGACTGGTCAACACATCTAGACCACCGGGCACGTAGGCGTGACTCTCCAGGCCGCCGTCATTAGCGGCAACGGTTCGGTAGAGTGGCGGAAACTTCTCACGATTAATTGCCACGAACAGCACCTTCTTTCATGGATAAATCTAACTTAAGATTACGCTGTTTCTAGGGAAAAAACAATTGAAACGCAACGGATTGGAAAGGCTTTCTAAATAGGTAAACCACTGACCGTTGACATATTAAAATATTCTGCAGAGACAAGAAACGGCGGGATGACAACCGTTTGCACGAATTAACTATACCAATTACGAATACTTGCGCGGCAATTGCGTGAAATTCATCGCGGTTAGTTTAGTGAAACCCCTAATTAGCAAGGCCCTTACTCGCTGACCGGTATGTAAAAGTTTTGTAATAAATAGAGATTAGGGGTAGACCGCTTGCACAGAAATGCTATAATGAGAGCAACAGGTAGTAGAACACTGGCACAAGATTTGGGGGATGCCATATGTTAACAGAAGAACTGTTGGATGAACGAAAGAAGTTTCAGATGATGACGTGGCGTGCGCAGAAGCATGGGGCCCAAGTGATTGAGCGCGATGTGATGCGTCAGTTTACAGCGACAATTGCGCAGCAAGAGGCTATTGTGGCGGCGGCTAATCGACGCGAAACGGCCCCGGTTGGTTAGTCTACCGGGACTATTGAAGCCAAATTGGGGTGAAGATTACAGTTTAGGCACCGACCTATGATAAGCTATGCGCAATAGATTGGGGGCAACATAATGAAGCATCCAGTAATGTATTACGTTTATTATGCGTTCGGGTGGTTATTTGTTGGCGTAATGGCGGATGTGATCTTTCATCTGATTCGGTTGTGGCTGATTACCAGTCATATCTGAGCAAGTTAAATTTGAACCAAGCGGCGATGAGGGTTGCGCGTGGTTCCGTCTTTTAAGATTTGAGACAAGGGAGTCTGGCTATTTCGGTCAGGCTCCTTTGTACGTTAAGGGTTAGTCGCTAAATTTAAGTATAAAAAAAGCTAGTTACGAATGGACGCAACCAGCAGAATAGAAGTATGTGTACGGCTTCAACGGTGTTAATAATGGCTAAATGTCTAATTAACTCCTCCAACGATTGAAGACCCGTGGCAGGCTCTCACCTGAATATGTAAACTCATTATAACCTGCGAACCCACTTCTGTAAACCACATTTTTAAAGATTCGGTTAAACTAAGGAAACGAGTAAAACGAGTAACGTCACGAGAGCCGGCATTCCTTGTAGCCAAAAAATCTCCTTTTTAGCGGTGAGACTGCCAAAAATGGCAACGATCACGATGAACAGTAGAAGGATTGCCGAGGCAATCAGGCTGGCCCGGCCGGTTAACACCCATTGTAGCGCAATTAGACTGACCCCTAGCATGCCGTTGTAAATGCCTTGGTTGGCGAGCGCGGTCTTGGCTTCTGGCCGCCGAACGAAGCTTAGCGACATCCCGAAGGCTTTGGCCTGTGTCTCGGACCGCCCCCAGATCTCGAGAGCCATGATGGCCAGGTGTTCGAGGGCCACCAGGTAGATTAGTATATTTAGAATGATTTGCATTAGTAATTCCTTCTTTCTCGGGCCCGAAGGTGTTAAACTTAATAGTGTTCAGGGGTCACCGATTGAATATAAATTTGTTGAGACTTTAAGCTAATTTTTAGTTTGGCGTGTAGAATAATAATTAAGTAATATGTGCCAGGGGAGCCCATCTGTTTTGGAGCGGCATGAATCTTGATATATCAGCCTTTGTGGCAAAATTGAATGGAGGAATTATTTATGAGACTCCTAGACTTAAGTGGCCAACAATTCGGCAGACTGACGGTTATCCGGCGGGACGGGACGGCTAAGAATGGCAACGCCACGTGGCTGTGCAAGTGTAGCTGTGGTAACCTGGTGACGGTCGATAGCTATCGGCTGCGGCATGGGATTACGGTCAGCTGTGGGTGTTACCGGCGCGATATTAGTAAGGCGCGGTTGACGAAGGATCCCCGGACACGGAAACAAATCGGCAACGCGACGAATTTGCCGTTAGTGAACGGCTCCAACGTTGCGGCATTAACTAAGATTAGCTCCCGCAACATTTCCGGCGTTATCGGGGTGAGCTTCGATAAGCGCTCTGGTAAATGGGCGGCACGTTTATTCTACCATGGTCGCTACGTTTTGAACCAAACTTTTAGCGATTTTAACGATGCGGTCGCTGCACGACGGCGGGCGGAACAACAGTTAAACCAACAAGAAAACTTTAAAGTTGAAGAATCCGCTGAGGGCTAATCGGTGGATGTACCAGTCAGTATAGAAGCCAAGCAGCCGGTCCAATTAAGGAGCCGGCTTTTTTGGTGCCCTGAGGAGAGAATGATTGACGTCATACCGCTAAATTGGGTATGCTGGTGCTAGTTGAGAAGACGAGAGGAAGATTGACATGGAATATCGTGAGGAAGCAGATACCTTGGGAACGGTGCGGGTGCCAGCGACGGCCTTATGGGGCGCACAAACGGAACGAAGTCGGCACAATTTTACAACGGGGCCGCTCATGCCGTTGCCGCTGATTCGGGCCTTATTGCAGATTAAGCGGGCCGCCGCGGCAGCCAACCGGGATCTCGGCGAACTGCGTGAGGAGAAGGCCCAACTGATTATTCGCGCGGCCACGGATTTGTTGGCCTTGCCGGATGACCAATTACGACCAGATTTTCCTTTGCATGTGTATCAGACGGGCTCCGGTACCCAGACCAATATGAACGTCAACGAGGTCATTGCTCACCAGACGGTCAAGTATGATCCGACCAGTGGGGTGCTGCCCAACGATGATGTCAATCGCGGCCAGAGTTCTAATGACGTTTTTCCCACGGCCATGGCGATCACGGCCAGAGTCGCGGTTCGTCAGCTTGAGGAGGCCGTGCAACACCTCATGGATGAATTGGCGGTTAAACAGGCGGCCTATCAGGATGTGGTCAAGATTGGCCGGACGCACTTGCAGGATGCCACGCCGTTGACGTTCGGCCAGGAGGTCAGCGGGTGGGTCAGCATGCTCGACCACGACTGGGATTATTTGAAATCTCTGGATGATTCCTTGCTAGAGTTGCCCATCGGGGGTACGGCTGTGGGAACGGGACTCAATGCCGCTCCTGGGTTTGCCGCGTTGGTGGCCGAACAGCTCAGTCAGGCTTATGATCAGCCATTTACCGCCAAAACCAATAAATTTTTCGGCTTGGCGGCACATTCCGGGCTCAACGTGGTTCACGGGGGACTGAAGACACTGGCTAGTGACCTATTGAAGATTGCTAATGATGTGCGGTTTCTTGCCAGTGGTCCGCGCGCAGGATATGATGAACTAAATATTCCGGCCAATGAACCGGGGTCGTCGATTATGCCCGGGAAGGTCAACCCGACTCAGGCGGAGGCACTGACGATGGCGGCAACGCGGGTCATGGGCAACGACGTGACGATCACGGTGGCGGCCTCCCAGGGGAATTTTGAAATGAACGTTTACAAGCCGGTTATTATCGAAACGTTCTTGGAATCGGTCGCGCTGTTGACGGGAACAGTCACGGGGTTTGCCGATAAGCTGATTCATGGGTTAACGGTGAACACGCAGCGGATGACGGCGTTGGTCGACCAGTCACTCATGACGGTGACCGCATTGTCGCCCTACATCGGCTATCACGCGAGCGCCGAGATTGCGCAGTTGGCAGAACGCGAGGGATTGACCTTACGTGCGGCAGCCATCAAGTCCGGTAAGGTGACGGCCGATCAGTTTGACCAGTGGGTAGACCCCCTGGCGATGACCGGCGTTAAGCCGCGGAACTAGTCGATCTTTAAAGCAATATGATAAGAGTCGTTAGCCTGGTTACAGTAGAGATTGTCGACCTTTAAATGAAAGTCAAATAGCCGTAGTCCTTCAGGGGATAACCTGAGGACTACGGTTTTTGTGTGCGCTGAGCAGTGTGCTTGGTGGCACGTTAGGTGTTCGGTATAATGCAGCTATCTGCGATATTTTTAACTTTTTTTGCTGAGAACCGTTACTTTTGATGGCCGTTATTCGTTGATTGGGTGTAAGGGGAGGGACAGATTGCAATTAAAGGCGTATGAAGACTGGCTAGCCGAACTGACGCAGGAACTTCAACGATATTTAGTCGGGCGGGGTGCACAGCGCGAGGTTGCCGAGGACATTTGCCAGGATGTTTTTGTGAAGGTTTTGGAGATGGAACTCGTATTACCACCGGCTGAACTCAGACCCTACCTTTACCGGGTAGCGTGGTCAACCTATCTCGATCACTATCGGCGAACACGCCGATATCGGGAATTGGTCACGCGATATATTCGACCAACCGGGGTTGTAAATCCTCCGTTGATGGCCGAGAATCCGGTATTGGTGCGGGCGTTACGACGTTTATCACCACGGGAATGTCACTTGCTCGTCTTGCGGTACGCGGAGGATCGACCGATTCGGGAGGTGGCGGTGCAATTGGGCATTAGCAGTTCAGCGGTTAAGATGCGGCTACAGCGGGTGCAACGAAAGCTAGAGAAGATTATGCGGAGGGATCAAGATGAACGAGAGTAAGAAGTTTCGACGACTGGCGCGGTGGGTGAAGATTCGCCGTTGGTTGATTACAGTGGGAATTGCCGTGATTGTGGTGGGGGCCGCGCTACCAATCGCCTATAAATTAACCCAGATGCGTGCGGCCAAGGAATCGAATGCAATCATGCAGGCCATGACGTTGAACCAAGAAATTATGGCCCCAAATATTCAAACGAGTGACCAATATTTGGGGAATACGTCGATAATGGGTGGTGAGGTCATCAGTCACCGCTACAAGGAGATTGAGGGGTACCGGGTACCATGGTCAACGGCAAGTGGCAACTACACGTGGCTCGGTGGCGGCGGTGATACGCTGGCAAATGCCACCGACTGGGGGGACACGGCCGACGGGGGCCTATACGATCGGCTCACGCAACAGAAGATTCCACTGTTCTACAATACCCGGGTTAAGAAGCCGGAGATCAAGGTGACTCAGGCGATTAATCAGGTCGCTCGTTCACAGCGAGCCGTGGCCGAAATGGCGATTACCTTCAAGCAGCCACTGACCTATCGGCAGGTCCGCGCCAAATTACCGGCCAAGCTACACGCCCAATGGTATTGGATTGGGGTTGATGGCCAGGCGGATTCAACCATGATGGATAATAATTTCTTGGGTCTGCAGGTACCATCCATAAAGCATTCAGGCCGACTAACCACCGCGGATTATCAGCCATTTGTGGCGGCCCTACGCGAGGAAGGCCAAGCGTCATCGGGGATGTCATATGATAAGTTTGATCTCAGTAAGTTTGCCAGAAAGTACGCCAAACAGCATCCAACGTTGCGTCAGGCCAAGTTTGCCGGTGTGATTGTGACGGGCAATAGCGAAGATTTTACGGCATTGACGCAAGCCAATTGGATCTATGCCAGCTCGGTGGGAATTTTTAAACCACGGACCGAAATTAAATGATAAAATGATTAAATCGCCTTGACTTTTTTCTAATTAAATATTAATGTTAATGGCAATCGCGTGGCGCCATTACGGTAGATGTTGTGGTGGACGCGTAAATTTAAGGAGCGAATGTCTATGCCAGAAAAAAAGACCGATACCCTACAGACGGCGATCGATCAGGCCTTACAAGCCGATCGACCCCGATTAGCTAAGTATTTAAGCGTTGAAACGGTTGCGGCCAAACACCTCGGGATTGCCGAAACGGTCAGCGTGATCGAACAAGCCTTTCAGGATTTGGGTGCGGTGGTGACGGTCTGGCGGGACATTCCGGGCAGTAATCCCTTTGTTTTTGCGACATTACCGGCGGGGCCTAATGGGAACGCCGACAAGACATTATTATTCTACAATCACTACGACGTTCAGCCGGCAGAACCCTTGGAAGAATGGGATAGCGCCCCCTTCCAGCTCACGGAAAAAGACGGGCGATACGTGGCTCGTGGCGCGTCGGACGATAAAGGTGAACTGATGGTGCGGTTGTCTGCGGTCAAGGCCTTACAGCAGACCGGTGGGCTCCCTTGTAATCTGAAGTTCGTACTCGAGGGTGAAGAAGAGATTGGCAGTCCCCATATCCAGCCAATGACCGAGAAGCACGCGGCGGATTTAGCGGCCGATGCCATCATCTGGGAGACCGGTGGCAAGGATGCAGATGAGAACTTCCAAGTGACCTGTGGGGTCAAGGGCATTGTCAGCTTCAACGTTACCACCAAGTCGGCCGAAAGTGACCTGCATTCCTCGCTGGCTACCTTTGTGGATAATGCCGTATGGCGGTTAGTTCAAGGCCTCGCGACGCTGCGGGGAGCCAAAGGCGAGGTGTTGGTCGATGGGCTTAACGAAGGTGTGAAGCCGTTAACGCCCACCGAGCAAGCAGCGATCAACGACTTACCCTTTAATGAAGCCGCAACACGCCAAAACTTTGGCCTGAAGTTGCCATTACTCTCGGATAAGCCGGCGGAAGCACTGGTGAACCGACCGTCGATTACGATTAACGGTATTTCCGGTGGTTACGAGGGCGATGGTTTGAAGACCGTCCTGCCAAAGGAAGCCCGGGCCCAGTTGGATTGTCGGTTGGTTCCCGGCCAGGATCCACGTCACGTGGCCGAGTTGGTTCAGCAACAATTGAATCGCAACGGGTTTTCCGATTTACACGTGTCCTACAATCAAGGCGAACCAGCCTTTCGTTCCGACCTGACGGATGACTTCGTTCAGACGGCGGTCGCCACGGCCCATGAGGTTTACGGCGACGCGGTAAAGCTGGTTCCCAATGCCGGTGGGAGTGGGCCACAAGCCCCCTTTGCCGAGGCAGTGGGCGCCCCCATCGTGTCCATTGGGTCGACTTGGGCCGGTTCTGGGGCGCATGCACCAAACGAAAATGTTCGCGTCAAGGATTACGCGCAGGCAACGCGGTATACGGCGCGAGTCTTACAAAACTTTAGTCAAAAGTAACTTTTAATAAAGGATTTCAGAGAGAATCAGTTGCTTAAAAAAACGCGCGTTATCAGTAGGCCGAAAATGGCCGTAGCTGATAACACGTGTTTTTTAAATTTGAAATTAGTTGACGACGATGTAGTAACTTGCAGGCCAGTAAGTTTGGCTGAAGACGCCGATACCATCGGATTCATTTTGGGCGGCAACGTATTGGCCATTCCCCAGAGAGATACCGTCGTGGTAAGGGGCACTGTCGGATCCCCAGAAGAGGATGGCGCCGGCAGGGGCGTTGGCCACGTCATAGTGGTGGGTACCCAGGTTGGTTTGTTGATAGGTCGTCCGGGCACTCAGACCAAAGGCGTACTGCACCAGGCCGGAGCAGTCAAAGCCACTGAGGGAGCTACCTCCGTAAACGTAAGGGACACCGCTATTGGCAACGGCGAGGGCCTTGGCGACGGCGCTGTTAGAGCTGGCGGCTGGCGTGCTGGTCGTGGCAGAAGTTGCCGTGTTCGTCGCGGTCGCTTGATTGGCCGTGTTGGTGTGTTGGTAGCTGGTATTTTGGGCAGTGGCCGTGCCAGTCGAACTGGTTGTGGTCGTTGCCGCTGGTGCTTGCGTGCTGACCTGCGTAGTTTGGGCGGTGTTGGCACTGTTAGTCGTGGTCATATGTGCCGAAGCAGTCGTGGTGCCGGTAAGGAAAAGGGCTGCGGCACCCAGGGTCGTCACTAAAATTTTGGTCGTTGTGGTTTTAATAAATGTCACTCGCAATCTTCTAAGTATTTGGTAGCCAATTAGCTGACTACAAAACTGAGTATAGCGAAGAAAAATTGCGGGGGCGTATCAGTCAAGTGACAAACGAATACCGATTATATGACGGGATATGTCAGACGAGTTAAACGGTTACGTTGCTATCTAGCTGACCGTTTTAGTTGCTTGGCGGGTGAAATACCTGCGATTAAGGCGCCACCGAGATTTTGGCCAAAATAAAAACCCGTTAGTCGCGCAACTAACGGGTTCATCGATGGAGGCGGCGGGGATCGAACCCGCGTCCTAGCATATTGCCAACTTAACGTCTACACGCATAGGCAGACTACTTAAAGTTTCACTGAACAACTTGCCGCCTGTCAGGGCCAACATGTCCAGCTAACCTGATTTTTCTCTTCTACCGTACTTCAGGTGGGAGTCGTTAGCGTAAGTCTGTTAAATTTAGGACCCAGATCTAGACCACAGACAAACCTAGGAGGATCTACGTTAAGCGCCTATTAAGCAGCTAAAGCGTAAGAATTGTTATTATTTTTTGCAGTTATAATAAACTGGACCTTTTAACGTAGATGCCGCTACGGCGCGCAGTCAAGCTTCAACCTATACCAGTCGAATCCAGAACGCCCCCATAAATTGATACTCATCTAGTTTAACATACCGGTGGGGGAGTGCAAACAATTTTGCCCAGTCCCACGTAATTTAAGGAAAAAAACGGCAAGCCAGTATAGTATAATGGGGAAGTAAGCAACCAGATGGCACGGGCTCGCCGGAAAAAGTTACAGAAACTTCATGGTTCTATCATGACAGCTTCTGATTGACCGCGTAGTTTTAGGTCACTATGACGCACAAACTTTTTGCCGGCTCCGCATACAGTTAGCCTAACCTTGGGAGGTAGCAATGAAGTTATTAATGATTGAAGATAACCATTCAGTTTCACAGATGATGTCGATGTTTTTTAAGAAGGAGCAGTGGGACGCGGAATTTGCGTACGATGGTAATGAAGCCGTTGAAATGTTTAAGGCCGCACCCAACGATTGGGACATGGTGACGTTGGATCTCAACCTGCCCGGATTAGACGGGATGCAGGTGAGTGCCGAGATTCGCAAACTGTCACCAACCGTGCCAATTATCATGTTGACGGCTCGTGATTCGGAGAGCGACCAAGTGCTTGGCTTGGAAATGGGCGCGGATGATTACGTCACCAAGCCCTTCAGCCCCATTACGCTGATTGCTCGGATCAAGGCACTTCACCGCCGGGCCGAGCTGGGCCCCATTTCTAAGGGGACCGAGACGGCGCCGTTGGATGATACCGAAGCCTTCGACGTGGTGACGGAGAATTTCAAGCTGAATACCAAGACGCGAGAGGCCTATTTGAACGGCAAACAAATCCATGACTTGACGCCGAAGGAATTCGATCTCTTGAAGACCTTGGCTCAGAAGCCGCGACAGGTCTTCTCCAGAGAACAGCTCCTGCAATTGGTCTGGGACTATGAATACTACGGAGATGAACGAACCGTAGACGCCCACATTAAAAAACTACGACAAAAAATTGAAAAAGTTGGTCCACAGATTATTCAAACGGTCTGGGGTGTGGGTTATAAATTCGACGATAGTGGAGCAGATCAGCAATGAAGCTAATGTATCAACAAATGCTGGGATTTTTTGCGGCGATCATGATTATCCTGATTATCATGGGGGTGTCCTATTCCCAGATGACCCGGCACATGGTCTACAGTAATACCTGGAATTCGCTGGAAAAATATTCCAACAGTTTAATTGAACAGTCCTTACGGATCAGTTCACAAGATTCGCACACGGTTAATTTTGATACGACGTCGCTGGAGAGCAGTGAGCAACTTTTGCAGAATCAGGCGATTAGCACCACGATCTACAGTGCCAGCAATAAGGTGGTCTTTCCGGCCAGCGTTTATCAGCAGTCGATCAAGTCGTCTGACTGGAAGAAGCTCAAGAATAATCAAATCATTCACAAAGTGGTTGATCGTCGCGTCCGTAATAAGAATGGTCGGGTCAGCCCAGCCATGACGGAAGTGATGAAACCGTACTTTTACAATAACCGCTTGGTTGCCGTGGTGGTGATGGGGGCGTTTGTCTCCGATATCAATACCAGTGTGAACCAAATCAATCGTAATTTGATTCGGGCGTTACTAGTGTCCATTGTGGTGGCCATCGTGGCCAGCTACATCCTAGCACGCTACTACACGTCGCGGATTAACCGGCTGCGAAAGGCCACTAATCAAGTGGCCAAGGGAAATTACGATGTCGAGATGACCAGTAAGAATCGTGATGAAATCGATGACCTGATCAACGATTTCAACGGAATGGCCCATTCGTTAAAGGACTCACAAGAAGAGATTCAACGGCAAGAACAGCGTCGGCGTGAATTCATGGCGAACGCGTCTCATGAGATGCGGACACCATTGACGACCATCAATGGCTTGTTGGAAGGCCTCGCCTATGACGCCATTCCGGAGGAGAGTAAGGAAGAAAGCATTGATTTGATGCGGAGCGAAACCAGCAGGCTGATTCGGCTGGTCAACGAAAATCTGGATTACGAAAAGATTCGTTCCAACCAGATTTCGCTCAATCTTCACGAATTCAATGCCGTGGATGCGCTCCATAATATAGTAGAACAATTAAAACAAAAGGCCGACGATAGCGGGGATACACTCGAATTACAGTCGCCTAAAGAAATTCCGGTGTACGCCGATTACGACCGATTTGTTCAAATTATGTTTAACATTGCACAAAATGCGATTCAGTTTACCCAGCACGGGACGATCACGTTGTCTGCTCAACGCGGCTACGAAGAAACCATCGTCAAGGTGGCCGATACCGGGATGGGGATGAGTGAGGAGCAGTTACAAAATATTTGGGAACGGTACTACAAGGCCGATCCATCGCGGAAGAACACCAAGTACGGGGAATCCGGACTTGGGTTATCCATTGTTCACCAGCTGGTTCAATTGCACCATGGTAAGATTAGTGTGACCAGTAAGGAGAACGTGGGAACGACTTTCACCGTCATTTTCCCCGACCAACACCAGACCAATTCGGAACGGGCCAAAACGGATTAATTGGCGGAAAGTAAACCACTTGCTGTGTTTATGGCGTTCTCGTGATACAATGAGGGGAACCATTAAGGAGGAAACTATTGAAACGCGTACAAATTACTGGGAAGTCCGTTCGTAAATTTGAGGACGGCTATCCCATCGTATCTTTAACAGACTTAGAAAATGCCCAGGACTTCGACAACGGGGCTTGGGTGCAACTCGAAAATCACGGCCATTTTGTGGCCACAGCTTACTTTGCCAAACAACACCGCGGGGTTGGGTTTGTCATGAGCCTGCGGGAAAATGAAAGTATCGATGAACGCTTCTTTACCAGTAAGTTTCGGGCGGCCGTTGCCAAGCGCGCGGCGTTTGCCGACAGTCCCGCTTACCGGTTATTTAACGGGACCGGAGACGGCCTCGGTGGCTTGGTCGTTGACGTCTTCAACGGACAGTATGTCTTTCGTTGGCAGAACAATGCGATTAAGCAACAGGCCAAGCTGATCTATGCGGGATTTGAGCGCATTGTTGGCAAGGGACAGACGATTCTGGCCGAGGTTCCGGGACAGGAGCACCTGCAGTTGGTCAGTGGTCAATTGGCAGACCAACCAACCGACATTTTAGAAAATGGGGTCACGTACCCCGTCGATTTGACGGTCAGTCGGCAACAGCTGGCGTTGGAATTTCGTGATATTCGGGCCTGGGCCAAGGCAACCAGCCAACAACGGCGAATCTTGAACTTATTTAGCGCCGAAACGGGTCTGGTGACGGCCGCGATGCTTGGCGGCGCAATCGAAGCGGTGACCGTTGATCCGACCAATCGAGCAACGACTGCCGTTCAAGCCCAGTTAGCGGCGAACAACTTTGATCAGGCGGCCGTGGAGATGCGGACGATGGACGTGGCAAATTATCTGGACTACGCCGTTAAGCATGGGCTTACCTTTGACACCATCTTCATCAATCCACCGGCCTTTATTCGCGGGAAGAAGCGGGCGTTCACGTTAGAACAAGACCTGCAAGACCTGCTCGAGCAGGCGTTGAAGCTGGCCAAGGCGGGAACGCAGGTGGTTGTGACGACCACGACACCAACCTACAGCATGAAGCGGCTGCGCGAAACAATTCAGGACGCGGTACAAAATTATACCGGTCATGTAACAGTTTCCAACACGTACCTGTCACCTAATGACTTTTTGACGAATCGTGCCGACCGTCATAGCGAGGCCTTAAAGGGCGTTCAGTTGACTGTCGATTAATTGAAAACAGTTTGAAAAGCGTTGTCAAGAATCCCAACCGGTAAGATAGACCACTTGCCGATTGGGATTTTTGCTAAGTATTTATAGTTTACATTTAGAATCGAAAACAGTAGACTTACTATTGCTAAATAAAAAACGCTTTCAAGAAAATAACGCAGAATTGAAACGAGAGTTGAGGTTTACAAATGGGTATTTTACTAGCTTTAATCCCCACGGTCTGTTGGGGAAGTATCGGATTGATCAGTGGTAAGTTAGGCGGAACTTCTTACCAACAAACGTTGGGGATGACCGCAGGGGCCGTTTTATTCGGTCTATTTTCAGTCTTTTATTTTCACACGGCGATTTCCGGCATGGCAATGATTGTGGGGATTGCTTCGGGACTCTGCTGGTCCGTTGGGCAATTTGAACAATTCCAATCCATGAAGTTTATCGGTATCTCGCGGACGGTGCCCATCTCTACCGGGTTACAGCTGGTAGGAACGGCGTTGGCCGGGGTCCTATTGTTCCACGAATGGAAGACGGCGCGGATGGTTACGATGGGGACAATTGCCGTCATCGTCTTGATTGCCGGGGCAGCCTTAACGTCATTGCGGGATGCCAAGGCCCAAACGGCTGGAACGGGTCAACCGATGCAAGCCGGTAAAGGGGCAACTGCCATTATTATTTCCACGATTGGATACGTGCTCTACACGGTGATCGTGAATGCTTCGGGCCTGCCTTCAAAGACGGTCATCTTCCCGCAATCGCTGGGGATGATTCTGGGAGCTACGATTTTCGTTCTATTCTCACGGCAAAAGGTGATGCACAAGGCGACGGCCAAGAATATTATGACCGGGATCGTTTGGGGAATTGGGAACTTCTTCATGTTCATGGCCATTCCTTCGATTGGTCTAGCCATCAGTTATTCGTTGGCGCAATGTGGAATTGTGATTTCAACCTTCGGGAGCATCTGGCTCTTGGGTGAAAAGAAGACGAGTCGCGAAATGGTCTACATCACAATTGGCTCACTATTGGTCGTTGTGGGTGGGGTTACCCTAGGTTTGATGAAATAGGTTACATTTGGTTGATAACGATGGTTATCGACCTTTTTATTTACAAAAAATTTGGACTATACCATTTACATCGTGGCAGTTTGCGTTATAATGGACTAGTCAATAACAATAAAAGTGAGGTTTTCTGAATATGGCACATATCGCCTTTGATCTTTCGAAACTTGAACCATTTGTTCATGACAACGAATTAGGAGAAATGCAAGCAATGGTTACGGCGGCGGACACGGAGTTACGCCAAGGAACCGGTGCCGGGAGTGACTTCCGTGACTGGTTAACGTTACCTAAGGACTATGACAAGGAAGAATTTGCACGGATTAAGGCCGCAGCGAAGAAGATTCAGTCCGACTCTGCTGTGTTAGTCGTCATCGGTATCGGGGGATCCTACCTGGGTGCCAAGATGGCCGTCGATTTCTTGAACGATACGTTCTTCAACTACTTGCCAGCCGACAAGCGGAACGCCCCGCAAGTCTTCTTTGCCGGGAACTCCGTCAGTGCCGATTACGTCCATGATTTGATCAACCTGATTGGCGATCGGGACTTCTCCGTCAACGTGATTTCGAAGTCTGGGACTACGACGGAACCATCCATTGCCTTCCGAATCTTCAAAGACATGTTGATTAAGAAGTATGGTGAAGCAGGGGCCAAGGACCGGATTTACGCCACGACGGATAAGAAGCGCGGTGCCTTGAAGACCGAAGCCAATGCGGCTGGGTACGAATCCTTTGTTATCCCGGATGGCGTTGGGGGCCGTTACTCCGTCTTGAGTGCCGTTGGGTTATTGCCTATTGCGGCCTCAGGCGCCAACATTGACGACTTAATGCAGGGGGCTGCGGATGCGCAAGATGCCTACACGAACCCTGATTTAACTAAGAATGAAGCCTACCAATACGCCGCTTTACGGAACATTTTGTATCGGAAGGGCTACACGACTGAATTACTGGAAAACTACGAACCACGTCTGCAGTACCTGGCAGAATGGTGGAAGCAATTAACCGGTGAATCCGAAGGTAAGGATCAAAAGGGGATTTACCCATCTTCTGCAAACTTCAGTACTGACCTGCACTCATTAGGGCAATACATCCAAGAAGGACAACGGAACCTGATGGAAACGGTTGTGATGATCGACAAGCCACGTACTGACGTTGATGTTCCAACGGCTGACGATGATTTGGATGGCTTAGGCTACCTCCAAGGTAAGAACATGGGCTTTGTGAACCAAAAGGCCTTTGAAGGGGTTGTCTTAGCCCATACCGATGGTGGCGTGCCTAACATGAGCGTTCATATCCCAGATACGACGCCATACACGCTGGGTTACCTCATCTACTTCTTTGAAGTGGCCATTGGGATTTCCGGTTACCTGAACGGGATCAACCCATTCAACCAACCCGGTGTTGAAGCTTACAAGACCAACATGTTTGCGCTTTTAGGCAAGCCAGGGTTTGAAAAGTTAGGTAAGGAACTTAACGCTCGTCTGTAATTGTAGAATAACGAAACGAGAGGCACTCAATTCGATTGAATGGGTGCCTTTTTTGTTGGCATCGGGAGACCAAATCCCCTTGTTGTGGGGGATAGACGCCGTAAAGCTAGTGCGGGGTGAACCTATTCAAGGTCGAAATGACTGTTAGCAGAAATGTTACAGCAAGTGAAGATTTTGTTACAGATGTGTCATACCCCTTGAGAAGTGAGAAATGGCCCCGTATAGTGGTAGAGGGAAAGTTAAACTAGACATTACTGTTTCAATCGGAGAAATAGGGACTTAAGATAGGGGAGAGAATTTTAGTGAAGGCATCAAAGAAGAATTATGGGCTTTATACGCTAATCTTTGTTGGATTAGTCGTGTGCCTCTATGGCATCTTTATTCTGACGGGGAAGTCGTTTATTTGGGAAGGGGACGGCTTAGCACAACACTATCCCGTTTTGGAAAAGTTCTATACCTGGCTACACGCCGGGAGTTTATCAGGGTGGTCTTGGAATCTGGGCTTAGGCGCGGACAAGATGACGACCTTCTCTTACTATGTCCTGGGCGATCCCTTTAGCTACCTCATTTGGTTCTTCCCGAAACATAGCATTGAAATGGGCTACAACCTGCTTATTTTATTGCGATTATACGTGAGTGGGTTGGCCTTCATGCTATTTGCCCGGCAACGCCACTTCAAGCCGGGAAGCCAGATGTTGGGAACGTTAACGTATACGTTTACCGGATACTCGCTGTACGTCAGCATTCGACACCCGTTCTTCCTATTGCCAATGATCCTGTTTCCACTGTTGGCCTACGGGATTGACCACATTTATCTGGGGAAGACTTGGGTACCCTTGACCGTGTTCACTGGTTTGGCGTTGATTAGTAACTTTTATTTTGCCTACATTCTCGCAATTGGGAGTCTGGTCTACGCCGTTCTACGGTACTTTGCCGTCCGTGAAACGATTGCGCAGAAAGGCTGGCCACTGATTATAAGACTAGTGGGCGCCGGATTGGCGGGTTTCTTGCTAGCCGGTATCATCTTTATCCCATCGTTAATCGGGGTCTTAACCTCGACACGAGCGACGGGGAACTTTGCCAACGGCTACTTTATTTATCCCTTTAGCTACTATCTACGATTGCCGAATGCGTTAGTGACGACCGGGAATGCGATGCGTTTCTGGGCGAACCTCGGGCTAGCGGGACTGACCTTCTTGAGCTTGATGTACGTGGTGCGGCATGCACGGCGGTATCTCTGGTTTGATATTGGCCTGTTGATCTTAATCATTGGGTCGCTACTGCCGGAAGTCGCCGCAGTCATGAATGGGGGGACTACGCCCTCACAGCGGTGGCTGTTACTGGGGTGTTTAGCCTTTAGTTTGGCCGTGATGTACTTTATCGACGCATTACCGCGGATTGACCGCAGCGACCTCTCGGCGATGATTGTGGGAACCCTCTTCTTGTTGGTCCTGGTCTGGGCCGCCAACGGGTTTATTTTCAGTAATCAGCCACATGATCTCGTCATCTATGGCTTACTACTACTCACGCTTGGCGCCATCGTGGTGGGGCACTTCTATCAGTGGTCACGTCACCAGGTGATTTGGACGTTGCTCGGGCTCTTGTGCCTGAACATTGTGGCCAATGGGTATGGTTACTTCAGTCCCAATTCTGGGGGCGCTAGTAATCAACTGTTGACGCGTGGCGTGGCTAGCAAGTTCCAGAAGAACTTTTATGATGGGGCTGAGAAATACGTCAAGCAACAGCCCGGCTTTAACCGGAGCACGATTAGCAAGTATTATTACTACAGTAATGAAGCAAAAACCAACATGGGGATGAACCTAGGTGCTCATGACATCATGTCCTATTTCTCGATTCAGGATGGTTCGGTGGGTGAGTTCAGTGAAGAATTGGCGAACTCGCAGTTCAAGATGAACAAGCCCATTAATCAGGCGGATAATCGAACGACCATGAGTAACCTACTGGGCGTAAACTACATTTTTGCCCGTAGCAATCAGCTCAAGACACAAGGGTTCCCTTATGGTTATACGCCGGTAAAAAAGAATGGTCGGGTACTGACCTACCAGGATCAACCGGTTCACGATTTGGGAAATAACTACGATACGGTTATTTTGAAGTCAAAATATGCCCTGCCCCTGGCTTACCTGCAGACGAAGCAGCTCAGCCAAGCCCAGTTCAAGCAACTGAACGGGAGCGATAAGGAACAGGCACTCACGGTCGGAGCGTTACCGGAGAAACGGGTCAAGGGCGTTCCAACCACGTCGTACCACAGTCAGAATCGGACCTTGCGTTACCAGACCAAGGCGGACAACAGTACGGTGTTGGACAACTTACGCCAGGTGATGAAGTTCCGGCAACAGGGGAACCAGATGGATCCGGATAAGGTGACGACGACCAAGTCCTCACTGATGAAGAATAACCAAGATCGGTCGGTCAATATCACGGATGATAAGGCGCGGTTGCGACAGCTGACCAAGCAAAACCGGACGGCGTTGGCGAAAAACAATCGGGCTAACCGGACAACCCTACACAAACTGATCAGTGATAACCAGAATCAGCCGGTGACGTATCACTTACACCTCGAACACCCTAAGCAAAACAAGGGAACCGAGCTGTATTTGGAACTAGACGGTATTCAGGCTGAACGGTTCTCGGTGGCTGATAAGTATCGGGCCGCTAAGGCGACCAAGGCTTTCAGTAATCAGGCCTTTACGGGGATTGCGCGGCTCAATCAGCTACGGTCAGCTATTTGGAATCAGAGTGATGGGGCATACGGTGTGACGGCCACAACGGCGAATAACGTCACGAGCTTTAATCAACTGGGACAGTCGAACCTGTCGGATTATCAGAAAAAGCAGCATGTGCTCTTGAATCTGGGCTATTCGGATAAGGCGCGGCAAAATATTAAGTTAACGTTCAAGGGAGTCAAAAGTCTGTCGTTTAAGTCGGCTAAGGTCATTGCAGTGCCATTTGGTAGCCAATATGCACAACGGATGACGCACCTTCAGCGGCAGGGATTACAGGGCCTCCACGTTAAGGATAACCGTGTGACGGGAACGTCACGGGCAACGCAGGCCAGCGTCTTGACGACGTCGATTCCGTATAATACGGGGTGGAAGCTGAAGGTGGATGGCAAAGAACAGCCAATCACCAAGGTGAATGTTGGTTTCGTGGGTGCTCGGCTTTCAGCTGGTAACCACAAGATTGAATTAACTTATCGGACACCAGGACAACGATTGGGGATGGCATTGACCGCACTCGGCGTTCTCGTACTTCTGATAACGGGCGGCTACCATTATTGGTGGCAACGACGACGGTAAATTTAGAAAAAAGCATCTCTCGACACGTCGGGAGATGCCGGATGAAGCGGTACTTCGTGTAAAAGCGGGGTGCCGTTTTGCGTTTAATTGTAAGTGAAAAAATCCCAAATTAAGGTGATTGCGAGGCCAACGAGAAAGGCGAGTTCAGCGAAAAAGTAGTGATGGGGTGGTGTCTGTCGTCGGCCCATCATTGACGAAACAGTCCTGTGCGGGGTGCGATGATCGAAAAATAGTGGTCAAACGGTGACTGATCCAGCATTTTAGGTGCCTCCTTAAGCGATCTAACGGTACAGACCAATCTTAAAGGATGGACAACGATTTGACAAGAAGTTTATCTATTTAATTATTTATAGCATATCATTAAAATTATAAAAAGCCCGGCAATTTTTGGCGGATGGTTGAGCGGACGTAAAGTGGCTTAGGAGGCGGTTTGCGTCGTTCGAGAGAGGATGGTGAACTTCTCGATGACAAACTGCTGACGGGCGTTATAGTGGCCGTATACGGCGACCTGTGCGCCAAGAGTGGCTTGGTAGAGGAAATTCAGGCCGTGTTGATGAATTAAACAGTTCAGCTGGACGCCTTCTGCCGTTGTAAGTTTTGCGAAGAGTAAGAGGGGGGCGAGTTTTAAAACTTTGGGTGTGCCGGTAATTTTGCCATTTACGGCGCGTTTTGTCATTGTGATCACCTCAATCACCATTATACGAACAAGCGTTCGGCAAAGCAACTCGTCGTCTCTAACTTTTTTTAGCGTGCCATGATTTTTATAAATGAGCATAGCTTGAAAATAATACGATCATTTTTAAAGAACAATCATGGCTCTTCGCAAAGTTTTCGCTGGTTGTGGTGAATGATCCTATTGCAAAGAATTTGCAAAGATGAGGTTGCTCGTCGACGATTTTAAGCAAAACAAAACGTCCTGTAAACGCTGATACTACAGCACTTACAGGACGTTACGTACGTTAGTGAATCTCTAATTATCACCCGCACGGGGCTCGAACCCGTAACTCCGCCTTGAGAGGGCGACGTCTTAAACCAGTTTGACCAGCGGGCAATGTCATTAACTAGGCAATTACTAATGTACGCTAGTTGCTAAAAATTGTCAATTGTTGTTTGCATAAAATTACATGAAAATGGGAATTCATACAGTTTACTGAACTTTTTCGTGAAAATGAGTTGACACTAATATCCAAACAAGTTACTATTAAATAGTTGTTTCGACAACGAGCCTTATTGGGTATTCGCCAAATTGGTAAGGCAGCGGACTCTGAATCCGTAATTTACTGGTTCGAGCCCAGTATACCCAATCATAGCGTAATCATTAGTCATCGTAGGAGCTTATAAAGCCCGCTATGATGGCTTTTCTTTTGCTTTCGGTGGTTATTAGTCGCCATAAATTACGACGAAATGACAGCCAATTGACAGCCAAAAGACATTCAGTTTGGAAAGTCACAATGGTGGCTGGAAAACAGGGCAAGCGATGAGTTTCCGGGGCGATTCGTTTTTCCTTAGCAGCAATTTGTTTGTTAAAACCTGGGTCAAGGGTGTAAACCGAACCGGAGCCAAAATCGGAGCCAAAAATTTTCTAAAAAAAGTGATTCTGACCGAAGTTAGAATCACTTTTTGAATGGCTATATTGATCAGCTTGAGTGTTGATCAAGTTTGATTACAAACGTTTAGGCGTGGCGTTCATGATACCAGAGGCCCAAGCTTGCGAACAAGAGGGCAAATCCGGCAAGTGTCAAAATATGATTGCCAGTCTTATGTTCACCCGTTTGTGGAAGCTTACCGCTAGCATAATGACCGGATGCGGATGAAGTGCCCGCACCATTGGTTGACGCGCCAGATGCGCCAGTAGTTTGTCCGGCTCCATTGTCTCCTGAACCGCCATTACTGCTCGAAGGATTCATTCCTGAGTTGTTGGGCGACGTGACACTAGGATTCTCTGAAGAACCCGGCGTTTCTGGTTCTGCTGGCGTGGTTGGCGTCGTACCAGTTTCAGGATTCTCAGGTTCAGTTGGCGTGGTTGGCGTTGTGGTGCCCGGATTTTCAGGATTCTCAGGTTCAGTTGGCGTGGTTGGCGTTGTGGTGCCCGGATTCTCCGGATTCTCAGGTTCAGTTGGCGTAGTAGGAGGCGTCGTGGTGCCCGGATTCTCAGGATTTTCGGGTTCAGTTGGCGTAGTAGGAGGCGTCGTGGTGCCTGGATTCTCAGGATTTTCGGGTTCAGTTGGCGTAGTAGGAGGCGTCGTGGTGCCCGGATTCTCAGGATTCTCAGGTTCGGTTGGCGTAGTAGGAGGCGTCGTGGTGCCCGGATTCTCAGGATTCTCAGGTTCGGTTGGCGTAGTAGGAGGCGTCGTGGTGCCCGGATTCTCAGGATTTTCGGGTTCGGTTGGCGTAGTAGGAGGCGTCGTGGTGCCTGGGTTCTCAGGATTCTCAGGATTCTCAGGATTCTCAGGTGTGGTGCTACCGCCAGAGAGAGCCGTATCTTTAGCAGATACTGAGACTGTGGCAGAAGAACCTGCTGTAATGTCAAATGGAAGTGGTGCTGTATTTAAAGCATAGCCTTCAGGGGCTTGTGTTTCAACGAATTGATAATGTCCCGCTGCCAAATTAGAACACGTGAGAACACCTTCTGCATCAGTCTTCAGGCCAGATTCTAGAACATTGCCGTTGGCATCTTGTAGTTCATAGATAGCGCCAGCCAGAGCTTTACCGGTTGCGGCATCGGTTTTGGTTAATTTAACGTTACCCAGGTTTTCATCTGTGGTATTGTTATCATCTTCGTTACCGTTACCGTTACCACTACCAGTGCCCCCCCAAGCGATACTGGAACCAACATTTTGGCCGTTTAAAGAAGCACTATTCTTCCAAATGCCACTCGTGCCAGAGACGTCTGGCTTGGTGTGGTAGGTCATGTTGACCGCCGTGGTGACATCATCAAACGTAAAGATAACGGTATTACCACTGGCGTCAACACTTGGGGTCAGAGAATTGCCATCGCCGACAAAGTTACCATTTGCATCAAACTTACCCGTGGAAGCCTGGACACTTCCAGGAATGTAGGTTTGACCAGGGCCAAGGTTATCGGTAATGACCGTTTCACCTAAGTGCGTACTGTTTGGGTTAAACGCAATATTCCAGGTTAATTGCGAAGGGGTTCCGTCTGAGTTATGGCCGGAGACCCAACCAATCTTGTTGATCCCCCAATCAAGCCCAACATTTTCATTTTCTTGGGTTCCTTTAACGTAGAATTGAAGCGTTCCTTCACGGTTAGTCGCGGTGCTAGCTAAGGCATCGTTGAACGTAATTGTCCCGGTCGTGGCACCCTCGGCAATCGAGAATGTCCCAATCTCGGCGCCGTTGTCATCATAAAGTGGAAAACTGATGTCCTTATAACCGACAGCGTTTTGTGGAAGGTTAACCGTTACCGTATCGCCGGCTTGAATAGGTTCACCATCTGGAATCCCCCATTGATAATGCACTTCGTAGTTGTCCCATTTACTCAGATCGCTACCGTTGGGAATGGTTTTGCCGCTGGAATCTGTAATCGTGGCATCATTTTCGCCTAAACCGGAAACGCTAACTGTACTAGCGTGAGCAGAGATGCCGCTAGCACCAAAGCCACCGATCAAACAGATCATGACAGCTATTAGAAAACCAATCACAACGTGTGCTTGTTTTCTTTGCATTATAATTCCTCCAATCGCCTCAAATTAGTAGTCGACTGGTTGAGTCATGGTCAATCAGCGTAACTGCTGAGATTAGAAATATCTGATATGAGATATCTCACTTCACTGCTCTACTTTCACTATAGTGCGATTTTGACCGGTGGGGGAGCTGAAGGAACAAAATGGTCATGTTGAGAAAGGTGAGATGGTTAACGGAGCCGGAACACCGGTTTCCCGTTGACTTCGGCTCTCAGTTGCGACCACTGAAGTCACATGGAAATAATTTGATTGCTAAGTGAGTACGCGGATAAGATGTTTACAGGATTGGGGCCTAAAAAAGCAAAGAAAAAAAGCCACTCTAGAGAATGACTTGCCGTTTAGAATTTATCGCCGTCTAATTTGAATAAATGTGGTTTGCCGTAAAACCAGCCCTGACACAGATCGATCTCTAACTCATCGGCCATGTCTGCCTCGTCTTGGTTTTCCACACCCTCTAGAATTAACCGTAGTTTGTACTGGTCGGCAATCGACTTCCAGAACTTCAGATTCTTGGGGATCTCGGCTTCGCGTCCCTCTTGTCGAAAGTTTTGCATGGCAAACTTGATTTCACTGGCATAGGGCAGAATCGGTTTGAGGTGCTCATATGTATTAATGCCAGTGCCGATATCATCTAGACTCAACTGGATACCGTGATCATCAAAGAAGTGGACTTGCTCGATGATCTGTTGGTTGGTGACGTGCTTATCTGTCCGTTCTTCGGTGACTTCTAGCACTAGGTTGACGGGATAGATTTGTTTTTGCGCCGCAATGATGGCCTGCGCAATAGTCGGCTCAATGAACTGGCTCTGGTTAACATTGAATGATACGGAACCAATCTTTAACATGAGCTTCTTTGCCGTTCGCGTAATCAGGTCGGCCTGAATATCAATCGGAATGGATTCAAAATCGTGTGGAAGCGTCCATTTACCGTCAACTCGTTGGCGAATAAGCAGTTCATAGCCAATGAGAGAGTTGTTGAGAACGTCTAATTGTGGTTGTAAGAAATAACGATACATAAATTCTCAAATCCTCCTTCTGTAAGCGGTCAGTTACTATGATACTTTATTTTGCCGAATTAAAATAGGGGTTTCGGTTAAAAGGGGGGAAGGTCATAGCCGTTATGTTACAGGTTCGCCGATTCGAGTAACAAAGTGCTATAGTATTATCGGCATATTTGGATTATAGTTATAACAATGGATTAGTTATGCTGACAATCTTATTTGTCGATAATAAATTAATGTACCATTGCTTCCCATCGTGGGAAAACTACTGAAAACAAGGAGATTGATCAGATGACTTGGTCAGTTTGGTTGGTACCACCGATGATTACCAGTATCTTCTTCGTCTTGGGCGTCATCACCCTTTATTGGTCAATCTTTAATTGGGCGACTTCTAAGGCGGAATCACAAAACAAACCGGTGAATGTTAAAAGGGTTCAAACCATTGTTGGTTTAGTTTGTGCCGTGACTTCCGTGTTTGCCTTGCAATTAATCGTGCGCGATAGTCACTTGTCGTGGACCTTTACCAATTTTCAATTGCTACTTTTGATTTTCGTTGCGTATTTTCTTCAGGTTAAGATCCCTTATTGGGCGGTCTTTTTGGCCGGTATTGGCTTCATGCTGTTGAACGGCAACATTAATCAACCTCTATCTTGGACTTACACGTTTCTATTTGTCTTTTTCTATGTTTTTTCGTATGTGCAGAGTACCCATCTGTGGCGCGCGCCGTTTACCCGTTATGCGATTGTGGCCGTGGCGTTTGCCTTGCCGCTCTGGTATCTCGTCAAGTTACGGTTCCACTTGCCATGGTCGACGTATCTGGACGAAATGATTAACTATTTGATTCTGGTTGTTTTGATGTATGGTTACTTTAAAATTCAGGATAAGGACCGCCGGATTAAGGATCGGCTCTTTCAGTCTGCCAACTGGGACGCACTGACCAAAGTCCAAAATTTCGCGGCGTACGATCGGGCGATTGGCTATGAATTTCGTCAGAGTGCCACGCACGGCCGTGATTTATCCATGATGATGTTTGATATCGACCATTTTAAACACGTCAACGATACGTACGGGCACCTCGCTGGTGATGAAGTACTTAAGCAAGTTGCTCGAGTGGTGACGAACACGCTTAAGGCGCAGGACCCTAAGATTGTGCTCTACCGTACGGGTGGGGAAGAGTTCAACATCATCTGTCCCAACTATACGGTTGATCAGACGGAGAAATTGGCACAGTCCGTGTTCGATGCCGTGAAGGACCTGACGATCACGTACAATGACGTGACCATCAACGTCACCATTTCCGTGGGTGTCTCTGCGTTAAGCCTGAAGGACAGTAACCCACTGGATTTCTACAAACGGGTCGATGCCAACTTGTACCGGTCTAAGCAGAATGGGCGGCAACAGATTACGGTTGGATAATTTTTAATTAAACTGGGCAATAATTCGTGAAATGCCGCGGATTATCGTGTAAAATAGGCTTCTAGTCAGGGGGAAACCCGTGACGGATTGGAGCGATCACCGTGATCTTTTTATTACTTCTGTTATTGTTACTGTTTCCACTGTTACGCCTAATGTTCGGCTTGGCAGGCTGGCTGTTAGGAATCGTGGGAACGGTCATTATCGGGGCCATCGTTCTCGTCGCTTTCGCGGCACTGTTCCGGTTCTTCATCGTGGCGGTGCTGGTCGTTGGCGGCGGACTGTGGGCCTCACATGCCTTGTTTAGTTAATGTGAAGGCGACAACGCTGGTTGACGATAAATGTGATAAATAAAAAAGCTTCGGCCTAGCCGGAGCTTTTTTTGACGGTTCGCTATTCAAATGACATTTCTACGAGGTAGGTGTGTTCACTCGTGACGTAACCGGTGGTAATCCAAACTTGTTGGTAATCGAGCTTGGAACTCTTAGTGCGTGCGAAGAAGTCTTCCAACAGGTCGCCGTTTTTGGCTAAGAAATCATCGCCCATGCGGTTAACCAGTAAATTGTTTTCCGGAAAGTAAATATCGGCGTTGGCTACTGGTACCGTGTCGGGCACCCCAACGGTCACGACGTTACTGTTCGGCTGGGGAATGAATTTAACTTTGTCTTGGTGTCGGTGAATATAGGATAGAACATTATAAATTGAATCAGAGTTGCTCGCCACAGTTGTCTTGCTCCCTTCGGTGTCTATATTGTAACAAATATTTTTGCGTTTACCAGTAGTTCGCGAAGAGATAATCCGTTATTGCAAACGAATTTCAGGCGAGTATAATTGTCGCATATGTAGTTTACACAGTTTCCAGAGAGAAAAAAGAAGAAAGAAGGCCAAAATTCAATGATGCGACTTGCCCGAAAACACTTGGACTGGTGGGCAGTAGTCCTTGCTGTGGGCTTTATGATCATTCAAGTTATTTGTGATCTTTCGTTGCCAACGCTAACTTCCGATATTATTGATAAAGGGATTGCGCAAAACGACATTGGCTACATCTGGCAAACCGGTGGGAAAATGCTCCTGCTGAGTTTTATTGGGGTGTTGGGTTCTGCAGGTAACGTGTACTACGCGGCCACCCAATCGCAAAAGATGGGCCAACGGATTCGGTCGTCAATCTTCAAGAAGGTCACGTTTTCCTCAACCGAAGAGTTTGAAACGGTGGGGAACGCGTCACTGATTACCCGGACGACCAACGATGTGGTGCAGATTCAAAACGTCATGGTACAGATGTTGCGGATGATGTTGATGGCGCCCATCATGTTAATTGGTGCCGGCGTCTTGGCCTATGTGAAGAGTCCCAAGTTGACGCTGGTCTTTTTGGTGGCATTGCCCGTCTTGGCCATCTTTACCGGGGCCATCATGTATTTTGCGGTGCCCCTATTTAAGAGTCTGCAAAAAAAGATCGACCGGATTAACCTGACTTTCCGTGAAGGTTTGACCGGGGTTCGGGTCATCCGAGCATTCAATCAAGATCAGTTTGAACAGGATCGCTTTGAAGGTGCCAACCAAGACTATACGCGGACTGGGATTAAGGTCTTCATGATTGTATCCCTGATGTTCCCTGTCATTACGTTAATTATCAGTGGAACCAATATCGGGATTGTGTGGTATGGTGGTCAATTGATTGCGAGCCAATCGATGGCTGTCGGGAATTTGGTGGCGTTCATGACATATGCCACCCAGATTCTGATTAGCTTTATGATGGTTTCCATGATCTTTGTCTTCGTTCCCCGGGCACAAGCTTCGGCGGCGCGGATCAACGAGGTCATGGACTTGAAGTCTAAGATTAACGATGCCGATCAACCCGTTGATTTGACGGATGATGCGGCTAGTCTGGCATTTGATCACGTGGACTTCCGTTACACCGGGGCCGAGGAGTTGGCTTTGGCGGACGTGAACTTTAGCGCGACGGCCGGCCAGACGGTGGCGATCATTGGGGGAACCGGGTCCGGGAAATCCACGCTGGTTAACCTGATCCCACGGTTATTTGATCCCGAGAGTGGTCAGATTCGCCTGAATGGCACGCCCTTAACGGCGGTGAGCCAACACGATTTGCACCACGCTATTTCAATCACCCAACAAAAGGCGGTTCTATTCTCCGGCACCATCAAGAGCAACATGGTCTACGGGATGCCGGACGCGACGGACAGTCAGATTTGGCACGCCTTAGATGTGGCACAAGCCAGCGACTTCGTCAAAGAAGAGGGCGGCTTGGACGCAACAGTTGAACAAGATGGGGATAACTTCTCCGGTGGTCAACGACAACGGTTAGTCATCGCCCGGACGATTCTGAAGCGCGCGAGTGTCTACATCTTTGACGATTCCTTCTCCGCTTTGGACTTCAAGACCGACTCCTTATTGCGGCAAGAGCTGCGAAAGGATGAACAGGTTCAAAACGGCGTGACGGTCATCGTTGCGCAACGGGTCTCAACCGTGGCTGATGCCGATCTCATCTTGGTTATTGATGGTGGGAAAATCGTCGGTCAAGGGACCCACGAAGAACTCAAGGCAACCAACAAGACTTATCAAGAAATTCTGGACTCACAACTCCGAAAGGGGGATGTCGTCGATGCGTAATGGACGCGGATCCGTAACCAAACAGCGGCCACAAAGTTTCTGGGGCACGACGATTCGGCTCTTCCGTTACATGGGCCGTTGGATTCCAGGCATTGTGATTGTGCTTATTTTTGCTGCAATTGCGGTTATTTTACAAATTAAAACCCCTAAAATTTTGGGGAAAGCAACAACTGAATTGTTTAAGGGTGTGCTGAAGGGACAGGCGGAATTAAAGGCCGGGCTCCCGATTCACAGTCTACCCGTCGACTTCGGTAAGATTGGTCAAATCCTATTGGTCGTGGGGATCATGTATGCCGCTGCGGCCGTCTTCAACGTGATCCAACAGGTCATCATGAACTGGATTGCCCAGAAGGTCGTTTACCAACTGCGGCGAGATCTTAAGCAAAAGATGCAACATCTGCCGATCAGCTATTACGATACCCATAGCAACGGGGATCTGATGTCGCGGATGGCTAACGATATGGATAACATCGGTGGGACGTTGCAACAGACGCTGTCACAGATGGTGACCAGTGTGCTGACGTTCTTCGGGGTGCTCTACATGATGCTGACGATTAGTGGCTGGTTGACCTTAGTGGCCTTACTTTCCGTGCCACTGAGTTTGGTCGTCGTCATGATTGTGGCGCCAAAGTCACAGCGATTCTTCGCGAGTCAACAGAAGAACTTGGGGCTCCTTAACGATACGGTTGAAGAAACGTATGCTGGCCATACCGTGGTCAAGACGTTTAACCGCGAACAGGCGACCCAAGAACAGTTCGAGCAACACAACAAGAAGTATTACCAATCGGCTTGGAAGGCGCAGTTTGTCTCCAGCCTGATCTTCCCATTGATGAACTTCGTGAAGAACTTAGATTACTTGGCCGTTGCCGTCATTGGTGGGATTCAAGTCGCTAATGGCCAAGTTAGCTTGGGGAACGTGCAAGCCTTTCTGCAATATACTAACCAGTTCTCACAACCAATTACGCAGATGGCCAACTTGACCAACACCATCCAGGCGACAATTGCGTCTGCCGAACGGGTCTTCGCGGTCTTGGACGAAAAGGACATGGACGAATCCGCCGACGCAGCATTACCTGCGCAGACGGCTGATGCGGGCAACGTGATTGAATTTGATAACGTGGCCTTCCAGTACACGCCTGAGAATCCACTGATTGCAGACTTCAATCTGAAGGTGAAACCGGGTGAAATGGTCGCGATTGTCGGCCCAACTGGTGCCGGGAAGACGACCATCATTAACCTGTTGGAACGCTTCTATGACGTGGAGGCCGGTCAGATTAAGTACCGTGGCGAACCGACAACCAAGGTGTCCCGATCAGAACTGCGGAAACACTTTGCGATGGTGCTGCAGGATACGTGGCTCTTCACCGGGTCGATCTTCGATAATATTCGGTATGGTCGGGAGAACGCGACCAATGAAGAGGTCTATGCGGCGGCCAAGGCGGCTCATGCGGATACCTTCATCCGGCAACTACCGGATGGCTATGATACCGTCTTGAACGAAGCGGCTTCGAACATCTCACAAGGCCAACGCCAACTGTTGACGATTGCCCGGGCCTTCGTGGCCGATCCGGATGTTTTAATCTTGGATGAAGCCACAAGTTCCGTGGATACACGGACGGAAATGCTCATTCAACAGGCCATGGAACGCTTATTGGCGGGGCGGACGAGCTTCGTGGTGGCGCACCGATTATCCACGATTCAAAACGCGGAAAATATTGTGGTCATGAACCACGGCCACATCGTTGAAACGGGGAACCACGACAGCCTGTTGGCGGCCGATGGCTTCTACGCCGACCTGTACAACAGCCAGTTTGCGGGCAACAATCTTGCCTAATGGCTTGCTCAAAACGATACGGTAACACAGGGCCCTGGACGCGACTTGTTCGGGGCCTTTTCTATATCTGGCGAAACTTTGTCAATCCAGTAGTCAGCCACCAAGGTTCCGGGGTAGAATGGAATGGAGAGAAAGATGAGGCGATAGAAGTGACGTATCCACAGACAAAGGCGGCATTACAGCGGTTAATCAACGAGGGTATCGTTCCCGGGGTAAGTTATGCGTTTATCGATCAAGATCGCGTGGAGACCGGTGAATTAGGGCGAGCGGCCCTGGTCCCCCATAGCGAGACTTTACGGCCGGGGATGGTGTATGATGTCGCTTCACTGACTAAGGTAGTTGGGACTTTGAGCGTCACGCTACAACTTCTGGCGCAAGGGCGGCTACGGCTGACCGATTCCTTGCATGATTGGCTTCCCGCCTGGCAAGACCGACGCGTAACCATTCGCCATTTACTCACGCATACATCGGGAATTGTGGGCTATATTCCCAATCGTAATCAGCTAGCGGCACCGGATTTAACGGCGGCCTTACTCAAACTTCACGTGGGGCCAACCTTTAATCGCAAGATGGTTTACGCCGATGTTAATTATATTTTTATGGGGTGGATTGTCGAACGGATCTTGGGAGAACCCATCCAGAACGCCGTGCAACACCGAGTGCTGACGCCACTAGGAATGGTGCACAGTACGTTTACGCCTCAGGACCCGCAAGCCTGTGTGCCCACGGCCATAACGCGTGAGCGCGGCTTGATTCGCGGCGAAGTTCACGATCCCAAGGGATTTGTCCTGCAACGCCGCTGTGGGTCAGCGGGGCTCTTTAGCACGGCTCGCGACTTGGCCACGTTCTGTCAGGCTTATCTGTATCCCGAAAAGGTGGCCGGAATCCTGCCGCCAACCTGGGTGCACCGTCTAACGGCCGATTGGACGCCGAACGGTCAGGCTAATCGGTCCTTGGGCTGGGCGTTAACTGCCTCGCAGTGGCCCACCAGCCATCGGCTTATCTGGCACTCCGGCTTCACGGGCACTTACTTGGTGATTGATCAAACGGCCAAACAGGCCATGGTGTTTCTGTCGAATCGGGTCCATCCGGTTGCACCAAACCTGCCGTATCTCGACCAGCGCAATGCCGTGATTGGTACGTATCTAGCTGAAAAGTAAGGGTGTAGACACAGAGTACTGCATGGTCAAAAACTAAAAGCGCAACGAAAAAACTGCGGTTAACCAACGGATAGTGCTGGTTAATCGCAGTTTTGATTTTAACTGAATGTTGAAGTTTTTAAATCTTAGCTAGAACGTTGCCGGAATCGGTAAGGCTTCCTGCTGACTGAAATCGTCGTGAGGGAACTTACGTTGGAGAGCGGCAACCAGTAAGTGTTTGGCAATCTCGCCGTTACGGGTCAGGATGGGGCCGTGGAAGTAGGAGCAGTAGACGTTCTTGTAAATCGCGCCTTCCGTTCCATCTTCGCCATTATTGCCCTTACCACTGACCACGTTGCCCAGTGGTCGTTCGTTCTTGCCCAGATAGGTCAACCCTTGATGGTTTTCGAAGCCGTGGTAAGTTTCGCCGGTTTCCTGATTCTTGATCACGATGTCGCCGATAAACCGGTTGTGATCCTGGGCCAACGTATAGTGGTCCAACGCGCCAATGCCGGGCAGTTTCTCGCCATCGGCCCCGATGTAGTAGTGACCGAGCAGCTGGAAGCCCCCGCAGATAGCCAACAGGGGACCGCCAGATTCGATGAACTTGGTCAGCTCAGCCTTCTTGGTTTGAATATCCTGAGAGACAATGGTCTGTTCAAAGTCTTGGCCACCGCCGAAGAAGGCGAGGTCATAATCGGCCGCCCGAAAGTCTTCTTCCAGGCTGACAATCTTGACGTTTAAATGCACATCCATTTGCTTGGCATAGTAGTTTAATGCCAAAATGTTACCGACATCCCCATACGTATTCATGAGGTTACCGTAGAGATGTGCCACGTTTAATTCGTAGGTCATACGCCCAACCCCTCCTTGATGTAGCCCTTATCGGCTAAAATCTTTCGCATTTGTAGCATGGCGGTGTAGGTGGCCAGAACGTAAACGCGTTCCGTGGGCACCTTCTTAATCTCCGCCACGACTTTTTCCAAATCAGGTTCGACAATGTGGCGATCATCCGGAATTCCCGCGACCTTCAGTCTAAACGTGATGTCCTTGTAGCGTTCGCCACCGGTAATAACGGTCGGAATGTTGCGCTTTGCGAGTTGCTCGAAGTCACCATCCCAGATCCAACTGGTGTCGATGCCATCGGCATAGTTGGCGTTCAATAAGCCAACCAGTGAGAATTTCTGCTTGTCGGTGCCAATCATGTGGAGCACTTGGTCCAGTCCGACAGGGTTCTTGACCAAGATGATCGTGACCTGCTTGCCATCCACGTCGATGACCTCTTGCCGGCCGAAGACCTGTTGATTACCGGTAAAGGCACGCGCGATCTGGGCCGGAGCCACCCCCATGAAGCGACCCACGGCGTAAGCAGCGAGCGCGTTGTAGATGTTGTAGGTCCCGCCGACGCCAATCTTAAAGGCATGGCCGTCGACTTCGAATTCAGAGGAGGTCGGCGTCTGTTCGCCCAACTGCGTCAAACGGTAGGTCAATTCTGGCCGTTCGAAGCCACAGTTTGGGCAGAAATACTTGCCCTGGTTGCTGTAGGTCAACGAATGGTAATGTAAAATGTGTTCGCAGACGGGGCACAGGACGCCATCCGTATTGGGTTTGGCCTTCAGGTCCTGATCGGGCTGGTCGTCAAAGCCGTAGTATTCGATGGGATTCGGCAGTTCCTTGGAGTGGAAGATCGGTGAATCCCCATTGGCGATGATCGTGGCGTTGGGCGCCAGGGCCACCCCGTCGAGAATCTTTTGGTAAGTCGTGTAGATTTCGCCGTAGCGGTCCATTTGATCGCGGAAGATGTTGGTGAATACGAAGACTTTGGGTTCGATGTACTGGGTCACCTTGATGACGTTGGCCTCATCGACTTCCAGGACGGCCAAGGGACGACCGGTCTTGGGATTCTTAGCGTTTAAAAATGTGGTGACAATCCCTTGTTCCATGTTAGAACCGGTAGGGTTGGTGAGAATGGTGGGGTACTTTTGGTGAAGGACGGAGACCGTGAGTGCGGTGGTCAGCGTCTTACCGTTAGTCCCGGTAATGACGATGACATCGTACTTGGCACCCAGCGTCCGTAAAATGTTGGGGTCCAGCTTCAGGGTAATCTTCCCGGGCAGAGAACTCCCCCCGTGGAGAAATGTGTGGAGAAACCAGTAAGAGGATTTCCCCGCGAAGGTGGCAAAGCCGCTTCTTAATGACATGGCTATTTCGCTCCTTAATCGCGACAAATTTTTTAGTGTCAGTTCCTTAATTATTCAAGCCCTAATTTTAGCATTTTTTCAACGTTTAGGGGAGAACTACGCCCAACTTTGACAAAATCCCAAGAACTTTGGTCGCGTCACGGTCGAATTTTCGTAGGGAATCAGCTATAATAGATGGAAACTGTCAAAAAGGTGGGAATAACGTGGCGCAGCTATTTTTTCGGTACGGTGCAATGAATAGTGGGAAGACCATTGAAATCTTGAAGGTCGCCCATAACTATGAGGAACAACACAAGCGGGTCATTATCATGACGAGTGGGTTAGATACGCGCGATGAGGTTGGCTATATCGCCAGTCGCATTGGGTTAAAGCGGCAAGCCCATCCGATCTTTGAGAAGACCAATCTGTACGACGAAATCAAGCGGATTGATGCGCACGCCAACTGCGTTTTGATTGATGAAGCCCAGTTCTTGAAGAAGGAACACGTGCTTCAACTGGCCAAAGTGGTGGATGAGTTAAAGATCCCCGTGATGACGTTTGGCTTGAAAAACGATTTTAAAAACGAATTGTTTGAAGGATCGAAGTATTTATTACTGTACGCGGATAAAATCGAGGAAATGAAGACCATCTGCTGGTTCTGTACCAAGAAGGCCATTATGAATCTGCGGTTCCACGACGGTAAGCCCGTGTATGAAGGCGAGCAGGTTCAGATTGGCGGCAATGAGGCCTATTACCCGGTCTGCCGCCGACACTACTTCAATCCGCCTTTGGATCAGATTGGCCAATAGTAGTGCTGGTGCCATCACGAGATAATCAAAAAGAACTGGTACTCGCGGCCAGATATGGTAAGCTGGCTTAGCGAGAGTGACTGTCGTATTTGGCGGCCTAGACGCCATACGACTTTTTGTGCCGCGCTACTCTAGTGGCGGTTACGATCAAGAGAATTTAAGTTAAAAGAAATGAAACGAGGTTAATCGAATGGATGAAATGTTTGACAAGCTCCAAGCCGTAGCCGATCGCTACGATGAGCTGAATGAATTAATCAGTGACCCGGAAGTCATTGCGGATACGCAACGCTTCATGGCACTCTCCAAGGAAGAAGGGGAGCTGCGTGAAACGGTCGACAAGTATCACCAGTATCAAAAAGTCACCCAACAAATTAAGGATGACGATGAAATGCTACGCGAAAAGCTCGACGATGACATGGAGGCCATGGTCAAAGACGAGCTCAAGGACTTAAACGAGCAGAAGGCAAAGCTGGAAGAAGACATCAAGGTCTTACTGTTGCCGAAGGATCCCAACGATGACAAGAACATCATCATGGAAATCCACGGGGCTGCCGGTGGGGATGAAGCCAGCTTATTTGCGGCCGATCTTTTTAGCATGTACTCCAAGTATGCCGAACGCCAAGGCTGGAAGACGGAAATTGTCGATGAGAATGCCACCGAAGTTGGGGGCTTTAAGGAAATCGTCATGATGATTACCGGCGACAAGGTGTACTCCAAGCTGAAGTACGAAAACGGTGCGCACCGGGTTCAACGGGTGCCCGTAACCGAATCGGCTGGGCGGGTTCACACCAGTACCGCCACGGTGGGCGTGATGCCGGAAGAAGAGGATGTGGACATCGATATCGATCCCAAGGATATTCGGACCGATGTGTACCGTTCCTCCGGTGCCGGTGGACAACACATTAACAAGACGTCTTCTGCCGTGCGGATGACCCACTTGCCGACGGGGATCGTCGTGGCCATGCAAGACGAACGGTCACAACAACAAAACCGGGCCAAGGCCATGCAGATTCTGCGGGCGCGGGTCTACGACTACTACAAGCAACAAGAAGAAAGTGCCTACAACGCGGAACGGAAGTCGGCCGTGGGGACGGGGGATCGTTCCG
Organism: Lactobacillus sp. HBUAS51381; assembly: GCF_012641095.1. Lineage (GTDB taxonomy): Bacteria > Bacillota > Bacilli > Lactobacillales > Lactobacillaceae > Levilactobacillus. The sequence continues at coordinate 83,626 of NZ_JAAVSC010000003.1, read as the reverse complement.
AACGGATTCGGACCTACAACTACCCGCAAAACCGGGTGACCGATCACCGCATTGGTTTGACGTTAAACAAGTTGGACCGGGTGATGAACGGAGAACTCGACGACATTATCGATGCCTTAATTCTGTCCGATCAGGCCGCTAAGCTCGAAGACTTGAAGAACAATGGCTAAGCAACCGACCTATTTGGCCGCATTACGGCAGGGACAGGCCCAGTTGACGGCGGCCAATCAGGATCCCAGCGCGGCCCAATACCTGCTGACGGAAGCCCACGGGTGGACCTTTACACAATTGGTCCTACACTACCGCGAGGCGATGTCGGCGGACGCGGCGCAGGCCTTTCGGCAACAACTGGACCGGGTAGCCGCTGGTGAACCGGCGCAGTACGTTTTGGGTCGGGCTAATTTCTACGGTCGCGACTTTCATGTGACGTCCGCCACGCTGATTCCGCGTCAGGAGACGGAGGAACTGGTGGGGTGGATCTTGACGGCGACCGCTAACACGCCGTTGCAGGTCTTGGACGTGGGAACCGGCAGTGGGGCGGTCGCGGTCACGCTCAAGGCCGAGCGCCCAGACTGGGCTGTGACGGCGAGTGATCTTTCGGTAGCGGCCGTGGCGGTTGCCCGGACGAATGCCCAGCGACTAGCGGCACCGATTACCCTGGTAACGGGGGATCTGTTCGCGCCGGTCGCAGGACAACGGTTCGACGTGATTGTCTCGAACCCACCCTACATTGATCGGGCGGAGATGGCCGTCATGGATGCGTCCGTTAAGCATTACGAACCCGAACAAGCCCTGTATGCGGCGAACCACGGTCTGGCCTTTTACCAACGTTTCGCAACCGAACTGGCAACCTATCTGTTACCGGGTGGCCAGTTTTTTGCCGAGATTGGGTATCGACAGGGGGCGGCGGTCAAGGCCATCTTCGAGACGGCTTTGCCGGCCGCTACGGTGACGATTCGAACAGACATTAATGGTCATGATCGCATGGTGCGGGTACAACTCTAGTTTTTTGGCGATGGGAGAGAAGAGACACTTTATGGAAACTAAAATTTTTCAACCAGATCAAATTGATGAGGCGGCGGCCGCCATTCGCGCCGGTGAACTTGTGGCCTTTCCAACCGAGACCGTCTATGGCTTGGGAGCGGACGCCACGAATGAGGCGGCGGTGAAGCAGGTGTACTTGGCCAAGGGACGCCCTAGCGACAATCCCTTGATTGTCCACGTGACGGGCGAAGACACGGTCAAGCAGTATGCCCAGCCGCTGTCGGACAAGGCCGAGGCTCTAATCAAGGCCTTCTGGCCGGGACCGTTGACGCTGATTTTTAAATTACAACCCGGTAAATTGTCCAAGGCGGTGACCGGGGGACTGGAGACTGCGGCCTTTCGTAATCCCGACAATCAGGTCACCTTGGATTTGATCAAGACGGCCGGTGTGCCGTTGGTTGGTCCCTCTGCCAATACGTCGGGTAAGCCCAGTCCCACGCTGGCTAAGCACGTCTATCACGATCTCAACGGGAAGATTGCCGGCATCTTGGATGATGGACCTACGCAGGTAGGGGTGGAATCGACGGTCTTGGACATGTCGACGCCGGTACCGACCATCTTGCGGCCAGGCGGCGTCACTGAGGAACAGCTAGCTGCCGTGATTGGCACGGTGCAATCCAACCATCATAAGGTCGGTAAGGGTGAAATTCCCAAGGCCCCGGGGATGAAGTACAAACACTATGCACCGAATGCGCAAGTCACCATCGTGGATGACGAGGCCGACTGGCCGGCAGCACTGGCCTGGGCCGCGCAACAATCCGGAACCATTGGCGTCATGGCGTTGGACCGGACGTTAACGCACGAGAAGCTACCAGCCAACACCGAGGCCTTTTCGCTAGGCGCCGATATGGCGAGTGCCAGCCACCGCTTGTTTGCGGGGCTGCGCCACTATGATTTGGAATCACCGGTCACCGGTATTTTGGCGCAAGGATTTGCGGCCGATGGCTTGGGTGCGGCGTACATGAACCGCCTGAACAAGTCAGCGGGGCAACAGCATTTTACAAAATAACGACCTTTAAATGAAACTAGCTAGACCTTAGCTGGTGATACAGGATCCCCCTGGGACGGGTAGATGAAAAATAAGCACGTCATCTACCGGTTTTAGGGAGATTTTTGTGCGCTTTGATGGGCAATCGTGAAGCCGGGCAAACAAAATTATAAGTCTTTTGACGTCGAAAATGAGTGGGACTATGGTTTAATGAATCTAGAAATCTTAAAGAAAGTCGGTGGCAATTGTGGCTGATGAGATTAATCTGTTGGTAACCCTCAATTCAGGCTATTTAGACCCCCTAAAGACCATGTTGTACTCGGTTCACGTGAACAATCCGGACGAGCGGTTTCGCTTGTGGCTTCTGCACGCGAGCCTAACGGAGGCGGAAGTTGCGAGCGTTCGGCAATTAACGACGGCGTTTGGCTGGGCGCTCAGTAATGAAAGGGTCGCCACTGATTTTGCGGCTGGAGTGCCCCTCATCAAACGGTATCCCAAGGAGATGTATTTCCGATTGTTGAGCGGTCAAATTCTGCCAACGACGGTCAAGCGCGTGATTTACTTGGATCCAGATCTACTGGTGATTAATCCGTTACGGCCATTGTGGACGGTAGACCTGCAAGGACACCTACTGGCGGCGGCCGTTCACCGCGGGGTAACGGGGATCATGGATGGCGTTAACCAGTTACGACTGGGCACAACCACCAGTTACTTCAATTCCGGCGTAATGGTGATGGATTTGGACCAAGCGCGGGCCAAGATTAGGTTGCACGATATTATTGCAACGATTCAAAAATACGAAAGTGACTTGATCTTGCCGGATCAAGATATTCTTAACTTCTTGTATGGTGCCGACATTCTGGGGATTCCCGAAGAAGTTTGGAATTATGACACGCGTAAGTACTTGTCCTATCAAACGCGAAGTCTTAATCAACATGAGATTCACTGGGTGATGGCGAACACGGCGATTATTCATTATTGTGGAACGCCTAAGCCCTGGGAGTTGGCGAGTGATAGTAAGTTTACTGGCTTATTTTTACATTATCAGCGTTTGCAACAACGATTGGTTGCGCGATTAAACCGTGACTGAGTGAGCGGACGACCGGCTAGTTTTCTAAGAAAATGGGCACTAACGGTCGCGGCTGGTCGTCGTGATATAAAAAAATAAATAACGGCGTGTTTTCCCCGTAGCCCAATGAAATTTGGTAAAATGGGGACAACTACAGTTCAGGAGGGATCGCCAGTGAATTTTAAAGAACAAGATCCAGCGTTATGGCAAGCCATTGCCCACGAGGAACAACGACAAGAGGACACCATCGAACTCATTGCCTCGGAAAACATCGTGAGTCACGCTGTTCGTACCGCTCAGGGCTCTGTCTTAACCAACAAATACGCCGAGGGCTACCCGGGTAAACGTTATTACGGGGGCACCCAGTACATTGATGTGGTTGAGCAGCTCGCCATTGATCGCGCTAAGAAGCTGTTTAACGCCGAATACGCTAACGTCCAACCCCATTCCGGATCACAGGCGAATCAGGCCGCCTATGCGGCATTTTTGAAGCCTGGCGACACCATCTTAGGGATGGGTCTGGACGCCGGTGGGCATTTAACCCATGGTGCCAAGGTTAACTTCTCCGGGAAGCTCTACGAAGCCTACAGTTACGGCTTGAATTCCGAGACGGAACTCCTGGACTACGACATGATCCGTGATCTGGCCTTAAAAGTGAAGCCGCAGATGATTGTGGCTGGGGCTTCGGCTTACTCGCGCACGATTGATTGGCACGCCTTTCGGGCGATTGCCGACGAGGTTGGCGCTTACTTAATGGTCGACATGGCCCACATCGCCGGATTGGTGGCCGCCGGGCTACATCCGAGTCCGGTGGGAATTGCCGACGTGGTGACGACCACGACGCACAAAACCTTACGGGGTCCCCGTGGCGGACTGATTCTATCTCAAGCGGAGAATGCCAAACGGATCAATTCGGCCGTGTTCCCTGGCACCCAGGGCGGCCCCTTAGAACACGTCATTGCCGGTAAGGCGGCGGCATTCTTTGAGGATCTTCAGCCGAACTTTAAGGACTATGCCCAGCAGATTATCACGAACGCGGCGGCAATGGCCGATGAATTTAACCAATTGCCCACCGTACGCGTCGTCTCGGGTGGTACGGACAATCATTTGATGACACTTGATCTGTCAGCCACTGACCTAAACGGTAAGCAGGCACAGGAGTTGTTGGATAGCGTGATGATTACCACAAACAAAGAAGCCATTCCGAACGAAAAACTGAGCCCGTTCAAGACGTCCGGGATTCGCTTAGGCACGCCAGCGATTACGACCCGCGGCTTTAACGCCGACGAATGTCGTGAAGTGGCCCAGCTCATCGTCAAGACACTCTTGCATCCTAACGATGAGGCGGTCCTGACTGAGGTGAAGACCCAGGTTCACAAGTTGACTCAGGCACATCCCTTGACGGCTTTACCATAATTTTTCTGAAAAAACGTTTTCATTCAAAAATTATGCGTTCTGGTAGCGTAGATAATGGTACAATTGTAAGAAATCATAAAGGAGCGTTTATTCATGGGGAAGTTTCAAGTACTCGACCACCCGTTGATTCAACACAAATTAACTATTATTCGGAATAAGAACTGCGGTACCCGCAGTTTCCGCGAGGTGGTTAATGAAATCTCGACTTTAATGGCTTACGAAGTGTCGCGTGATATGCCATTACAGGATAAGGTTATTGAAACGCCGGTGGCCAAGATGACCGCCAAGGAACTTGCTGGTAAGAAGGTGGCGATTGTGCCAATCTTACGTGCAGGTATCGGCATGGTCGATGGGATCTTAGAGTTGATCCCCGCTGCAAAGGTCGGTCACATTGGGATGTACCGTGACGAAGAGACGCTGCAGCCCCATGAATATTTTGTTAAGATGCCTTCTGACATCGATCAACGACAAATTTTCATCGTCGATCCAATGCTCGCCACGGGTGGCTCCGCCATCATGGCGATCGATGCGTTGACGAAGCGTGGTGCTAGCGAAAAGAACATGAAGTTCGTGTGCCTCGTATCTGCGCCTGAAGGGGTTAAAGCCCTACGCGAAGCTCACCCGGATGTCGATATTTATGCGGCAGCCTTGGATGATCACTTGAACGAAGATGGCTACATCGTCCCTGGTTTGGGCGATGCTGGTGATCGTTTGTTTGGGACGAAGTAAACTTTAAAGAGATTCAGCTGCGGGCTGAGTCTCTTATTTATTTTCCGAAATGGGGGTGGTGCGCCGTTTGCACCAGATTTTCTTGGATTTATGCGGCAGACGATGGCCGTTTGCGGCTTGACCGGACGCATTTACAGAAAATCTCCTTGACAAGTCACGGTTATTATGGGGCTACTTGCGCGCGCAAACAGGATGTGAAAACGGTTACGAACCTTTTCAGCACTAAGTTTATCCAACTTCCGAATAATGTTTAGAGTATAAAAAATTGTTTTGTTTTTTAGCTGAATTGGTGGTATCATTTCCAGTGTATTTGAATGGAGCGCTCGCTTCGTTCACTATTCCGCATTTCTCGAAAGAAAACTTGATGAAAACGTTGGGTGAAACCTTCGAGAAACCGCGTCCATATAGTGTTGAAAAGAGGTGATATTCGGTGAATGATGGTCCAGTTTCGACCTTCCAATTTCTGGGATTGACGTTTAGTACGGCAAACATTGCATCTGCATCAATTGTTTTTGTTTTGGTGGTTGCCTTAGTATTCTTCACTTCCAGACATTTGGCCATGAAGCCAACCAAGGGGCAAAACTTTTTGGAATGGCTGATTGATTTTACCAACGGAATTTTGAAGGGGTCCATTCCTACCAAGGAAATTGGTGGTTTTGGATTGTATGGTTTCACTTTATTTATCTTCCTGTTCCTGTCTAACGAATTGGGTTTAATGTTCAATATCGCGATGCCGAACGGTGCCACCATCGTCCGGAGTCCAACGTCTGATCCAATCACGACGCTGACTTTCTCATTGATGACGTTGATGCTTGCGCAGTTTGCAGGGATAAATAAATTGGGTTACAAGACCCACTTTGAGAACTACTTGAAGCCTTTCAAGGTCTGGATAGTTATCAGTATCTTTGAAGAGTTCACAAACTTCTTAACGTTGGGTCTACGTATCTTCGGGGTTATCTTCTCAGGTGAAATGTTACTGGGGATAATCTGGAAGCTCGCAGCGTCACATGGCATCGCAACGATGATAGTCGCTGTACCACTCGAAATGGCTTGGCAAGGATTCTCCGCATTCTTGGGAGCAATCCAGGCCTTCGTCTTCGTTACGTTGTCATCAGTTTACATTTCTCAGAAGCTTGAAGTTGAGGAATAAAGTCTTTTTATAATTTAAGGAGGAAACAAAGATTATGGGAGCTATTGCAGCTGGTATCGCTATGGCCGGAGCCGCTATTGGTGGTGGTGTAGGTGACGGTCTTATTATCGCCAAAATGCTAGAAGGTATGGCCCGTCAACCTGAACTTTCAGGTCAATTACGGACGAACATGTTTATCGGTGTTGGGCTTGTTGAAGCTATGCCTATCATTGCCTTCGTTGTTGCTTTGATGGTTATGAACAAGTAGTTTTAGACACGATGATGTTTATATCTGATAGTAAAAGGAGGTGTCAATAGATGCTCTCACATTTAGTGGTTGGCGCAGGGCTTTACTTCGGTGATTCAATTTTCTACGTTATCACGTTCTTACTGTTACTGTGGATTGTTAAGGTACTGGCTTGGAAGCCAGTAACCAAGATGATGCAGGATCGGGCCGACAAGATCAGCAATGATATCGACTCCGCTGAAAGCTCACGGAATGAAGCGGCTGATTTAGTTCAGAAGCGGCAAACCGCGTTAGCTAATTCACGATCCGAAGCACAGACGATTGTTAACGATGCGAAGACCAATGGTCAACAGCAACGTGAACAAATCGTGACACAAGCTCAAACGGATGCACAGACGTTGAAGCAAAATGCCCAAAAGGACATTGAACAAGAACGCCAAGATGCCCTGGTCAATGCCCGCAATGACGTGGCGGACCTATCTATTGAGATTGCTTCCAAGATCATTCAACGAGAATTGAAAGCTGACGATCAAAAGGCATTAATTGATTCTTATATCGAAGGGTTGGGGAAGCAACATGAGTCTTAATAGGGCAACTGTAGCGAAACGCTACGCAAAAGCATTATTTGAACTGTTGTCCGAAAAAGACCAACTGGAGTCAGGCTTCACAGAGCTCAAAGAACTTCGAAGTATCTTCCAGGACAACCCGCAATTGAGCACTTTGCTCTCAGACGCTAGCCTGCAGGTTGCTGAACGTGACGCTTTAGTGCAACCGTTACTGAAAGACGCATCGCCATATATCAAGAACTTTGTTCAAATGGTATATGACTATGGCCGGATGGAAAACGTGGTAGATATCGTTGACCAATTCCAAGCCATGTATGATGAGGCGAACCATACGGTTTACGCTGAAGTAACCACGGCAGTGCCTTTGACTGACGACCAAAAGACGCAGATTGAGACGTCTTACGCCAAGCGCGTGGGGGCCGACAAGGTTATTTTGTCGAGCCAAGTCGATCCCGCTGTGATTGGTGGCGTCGTCGTTAAAGCCGCTGACACGGTTCTTGATGGTAGCTTAAGAACAAAAATCAATCGTTTACGGCAGCAACTGCTAGCATAACGAATTCGGTAATAAAGAGGTGAAACTTTCATGAGCATTAAAGCTGAGGAAATCAGTGCTCTAATTAAACAACAATTAGAAAGCTACAAGGATGAAATCTCAGTTGAAGAAACTGGTACGGTTACTTACGTTGGTGACGGTGTTGCTCGGGCCCACGGCTTGAACAATGCGTTGCAAGGTGAGTTGCTGTTGTTTGATAACGGGGTTTATGGGATGGTCCAAAACCTCGAATCCAGTGACGTTGGTATCGTTGTCTTGGGTGATTTTACTGGAATCACTGAAGGCGATTCTGTTAAGCGGACTGGACGGATCATGGAAGTTCCCGTTGGCGATCAATTAATCGGTCGGGTTGTTAACCCACTGGGCCGGCCAATTGACGGTAAAGGGGACATTTCCACGGACAAGACGCGGCCAATCGAACACAAAGCACCTGGTGTTATGGAACGGCAAGGGGTTAACGAACCTCTTCAAACCGGGATTAAAGCCATTGATGCCTTGGTTCCAATTGGACGTGGTCAGCGTGAATTGATCATCGGTGACCGGAAGACTGGGAAGTCCTCTATTGCCATCGACACGATCATTAACCAAAAGGATCAAAACATGATCTGTATCTACGTTGCCATTGGTCAGAAGGCTTCTACGGTGCGTGCCCAAGTCTCAACGTTGGAGAAATTCGGCGCCATGGACTACACGATTGTCGTTACCGCTAGTCCTTCCGAACCAGCGCCAATGCTATACATCGCGCCATATGCCGGTGCTGCCATGGGTGAAGAGTTCATGCACAACGGCAAGCACGTTTTGATCGTTTATGATGATTTAACCAAGCAAGCCGATGCTTACCGTGAACTCTCTTTGATTTTACGGCGGGCACCAGGTCGTGAAGCATATCCTGGTGATATCTTCTACACCCACTCTCGTTTGCTGGAACGGGCTGCGAAGTTAAGTGACGAGCTCGGTGGTGGTTCCATGACGGCGTTGCCTGTCATTGAAACCAAGGCCGGGGACGTTTCTGCTTACATCCCAACCAACGTTATTTCAATCACCGATGGTCAAATCTTCCTGAACAGTGATTCATTCTATTCTGGTATTCGGCCAGCTATGGATGCCGGGACTTCTGTTTCCCGGGTTGGTGGTGACGCCCAGATTAAAGCCATGAAGAAGGTTGCCGGGACGTTGCGGTTGGACTTATCTGCCTACCGTGAACTGGAATCTTTCGCCCAATTCGGTTCTGATTTGGATGCCGCAACCAAGGCTCGACTAGACCGTGGTGCACGGACCGTGGAAGTCTTGAAGCAAGGCTTGCATGAATCCGTTCCAGTTGCCAAGGAAGTTATCATCTTGTTTGCGTTGACTCATGGTCACTTGGACAAGCTCGAAATTGAGGACGTTTTACGTTACCAAAACGAGTTGTTCGACTACATGGATGCCAGCCATCAAGACATCGAAGACACGATCACCAAGACGGGGAATCTGCCTGAAGGCGACGCCCTGGAAGATGCTATTGCTGAATTCGATGAAACTTTCCAACCAACTGCTAAGGCCGACAATCAGGCGGCTGACACGGCTAATTAAGATTACTTGAAGGAAGGATGGTGAGAAATAATGGCTGAATCAATTCATGACGTTCAACGTCGAATTAATTCCACGAAAGCAACCCGTCAGATTACGGCGGCGATGCACATGGTTTCGACCGCGAAGTTAAATAAGATTCAGAAACACGCAGTCGGCTACCAAGACTATGTTTCGAAAGTTAAGGCTGTCGTTATGCATCTTTCACAGTCTCATCTGTTAGATAATTCCTCAAGTAGCCTACAGTCGAACCGTCCAGTAAAGAAAACCGCATATTTAGTGATCACCTCCGATCGTGGAATGGTGGGGAGCTATAATAGTAGCGTGCTCCGTGAAGCCAATACGTTCATCAAAGAACGGACACCCAATCCTGACGACTACATGGTGTTAGCCGTTGGGGGAACCGGGGCTGACTTCTACCGGAACCGTGGAATCAACGTGGCTTATGAATACCGTGGGGTCAGCGACGTTCCCGAATTTAACGAAATTCGAGAAATCGTTAAGACCGTCACCACGATGTTTGACAATGAGGTGTTTGATCAACTCTTTGTCTGCTACAACCACTTTGTGAACCGGATTTCATCCCGTTTTCGGGCTGAAAAAATGCTACCAGTCGACAAGGAAACCTTGTCCTCTGATGCGGCAAACGATACGCAAGCTGCACCTTTAACGGCTGAATACGATACTGAACCTTCCGAAGAAGAAGTGTTACAGGTCGTGCTGCCACAATACGCAGAAAGCTTAGTTTATGGTGCGATCTTGGACGCGAAGACTTCCGAACATGCATCCAGTTCTAACGCGATGCAATCAGCCACTGATAATGCCGATGATTTGATTGATACGTTGCAACTGCACTACAACCGTGCACGGCAAGCAGCGATTACCACTGAAATCACTGAAATTACCGGTGGTCAGGAAGCCTTAAATAATTAATGACGGGAGGAATTAACGAATAATGAGTGCTGGTAAAATTGTTCAAGTTATCGGACCTGTTGTTGACGTTGAATTCCCACTGAATGATGAATTACCTGACATCAACACCGCCCTTAACATCAAAAAAGATGATGGTAGTATCCTTGTAACCGAAGTTGCCTTGGAATTAGGTGACGGGGTTATGCGGACGATTGCCATGGACGGTACCGATGGTCTTCGCCGCGGGATGGAAGTTGAAAACACAAAGGCTTCGATTTCTGTTCCTGTTGGTGATGACACGCTTGGTCGGGTGTTCAACGTTTTGGGGAACCCAATTGACGGCGGTGCCGAATTTGGACCAGACGCAGAACGGATGCCTATTCACCGTGATGCACCGAAGTATGACGAATTAAACCCTACGACTGAAATCCTGGAAACGGGTATCAAGGTTATTGACTTACTCGAACCTTACGTTCGTGGTGGGAAGATTGGGTTGTTCGGTGGTGCCGGTGTTGGTAAGACCGTTTTAATTCAAGAATTAATTCATAACATTGCACAAGGCCATAACGGGATTTCCGTCTTCACCGGTGTTGGTGAACGGACCCGTGAAGGTAACGATATGTACTGGGAAATGAAGGGCTCCGGTGTTCTGAAGCAAACGGCCATGGTTTATGGTCAGATGAACGAACCACCTGGTGCCCGGATGCGGGTGGCCTTGACTGGTTTGACCATTGCGGAATACTTCCGTGATGTTAAGGGCCAAGATGTGCTGCTCTTCATCGATAACATTTTCCGGTTCACGCAAGCCGGTTCTGAAGTTTCTGCCCTGTTGGGTCGGATTCCTTCAGCCGTTGGTTACCAACCAACGTTGGCTACTGAAATGGGTCAGTTACAGGAACGGATCACGTCGACGAAGAAGGGGTCAATCACCTCGATCCAAGCCGTTTACGTGCCTGCCGATGACTATACCGACCCTGCACCTGCCACGACTTTCGCCCATTTGGATGCCACGACTAACTTGGAACGTGCTTTGACGCAACAAGGGATTTACCCAGCCGTGGACCCATTGGCTTCAACGTCAACGGCCTTGGCCCCTGAAATCATCGGTCAAGAACACTATGACGTGGCTACGGAAGTTCAACACGTCTTGCAACGGTACCATGAATTGCAAGATATCATCTCTATCTTAGGGATGGATGAACTTTCTGAAGAAGAACAAACGATTGTTAACCGTGCTCGGCGGATTCAATTCTTCCTGTCGCAACCATTCTCCGTGGCTTCACAGTTTACGGGTATGGACGGGAAGTACGTGAAGTTATCCGATACCATCCGGAGTTTCAAGGAAATCTTAGCTGGTAAGTATGATGACCTACCAGAAGATGCTTTCCGGAACTGTGGTGCTATCGAAGACGCCGTTGAGAAGGCTAAGCAAATGAACGCTGCCGTTGCCAACAGCTAGGGAGGGATTCTAATTGGCTGATAATCAATCAGTATTATCCGTTAGTATCGTAACCCCAGATGGCCGGGTCTATGAACACGATGGTGAGCTCTTAGTCATCAAGACTAAGCTAGGTCAACTCGGAATCATGCCCAATCACGTGCCCGTCATTTCCTCTTTGGAAGTCGACGAGGTGCGGATCAAACATGATGGTGAAGAAGATGAAGTTGCCGTTAACGGTGGCTTCCTCGAATTCTCCGATAATGTCGCCACCATTGTTGCCGACAGTGCGGAACGTCAAGACGATATTGACGTCGGTCGTGCCGAGAGTGCTCGGGATCGTGCGCAAGCTGCCATTAAAAAGGCACAAGACGAACACGATGCGGATACTTTGGCACGGGCTGAGGTCGCTTTGCGGCGGGCCATTAACCGAATTAACGTCGCCAATCATTAAGCACAAGCATAAGTCTTCAAAAAAACCATTCTCGCTAACGGGAGTGGTTTTTTTTGACCGAAAATTTGTAGAAGTGGGTACGATTGGTTTTCTTCGTAATCGCACATGCCAATGGTTTTGCTGCATAAATTTTACGATTGGTATAGAAGTGCACGAAAGGAAAGTTCGGTTTTTCCGTTGCGAGGGTGAACGACAGCGACGATCAATTGGCAGCCAAGATTGTTCACCCTATACGTCTTGAGATGCTATCAGTACTGAAGAGGCTAATCTTTTGAATATCTTATAGTTTGTTCAGTTATAAAAGTTAATAAAGCCAAATGTAATATTACAAACGCCGATTTTGCTGGAATTTCAAGGACAGGGACGAAAAATTATGCTATAGTTGGTGAGAATGTTTAGAAAGGATTGAGTTAATGAAACTTATCGGGTTGCAGGGGATTTTAACGATTATTAGTCATTTGACCTTTATCGCACTCGCATTTTGGGCGATATCGGCGTTGCACATTGAACGGCTAATGTCGGTATACCCACGTCAAGCGCGCGTTGTGATTGTGATGCTTTCGGTTGCAATAGGGTATGGCTGTAGCTCGTTCTTCCTAGACTTCATCAATAACGTTCGTAATCTGGGCTATTTACTTTAGCAAGCCCAAAAATTCTTTTGGAGGTATCCCATGGAAAAAATTATTGTTCATGGTGGGAACCGCTTAACTGGTGAGGTAAATATCGAAGGGGCAAAGAATGCCGTATTGCCAATTCTGGCGGCCTCGATTTTGGGCCAAGATGGACTCACCCATTTAGCAAATGTTCCAGTGTTATCCGATGTGTATACGATGAATAAGGTTTTACGTTTCCTCAATCTACGGGTTGACTTTAACGAAAAGCAGCGAGAAGTTACCATCGATGCAACCCACCAGGTATCCAGTGAAGCACCATTTGAATACGTTTCCAAGATGCGTGCGTCGATCGTTGTCATGGGCCCACTGTTGGCACGTTTGGGTCATGCTCGGGTAGCCTTACCGGGTGGTTGTGCGATCGGTACGCGGCCAATTGATCTGCACCTGAAGGGATTAGAAGCTTTGGGTGCGCGAATTGAGCAGCATGATGGCTTTATTGAAGCCTTTGCTGAACAATTGAAAGGAACCCATATTTATCTAGATTTCCCTAGTGTTGGGGCCACCCAAAACATTATGATGGCGGCCTGTCTCGCAAAGGGCACGACTGTGATTGATAATGTTGCCCGTGAACCTGAAATCGTGGACTTGGCTAACGTCTTAAACAAGATGGGGGCTCATGTTCGGGGTGCCGGGACGGAAACGTTGCGAATCGATGGCGTCGAAAAAATGCACGGGACCGAGCACAACGTGGTTCAGGATCGCATCGAAGCCGGGACCTTTATGGTTGCGGCGGCGCTGACCCAAGGTAACGTGCTCATTAAAGATGGGATTGTTGAACATAACAAGCCATTAATTTCTAAATTACAGGAAATGGGTGCTCGGGTGACCGAGGAAGCTGGCGGCATCCGCGTGATTGGTCCAGAAAAGTTACGACCAACAGACGTTAAAACGTTGCCATATCCTGGCTTTCCAACCGATATGCAGCCCCAGATGACCATTTTGCAGTTGGTTGCTGAGGGAACCAGTACAATGACGGAGACCGTGTTTGAGAATCGCTTCATGCACCTAGAAGAATTACGGCGGATGAATGCCCAGTTCCAAATCAACGGTCGGACAGTGGTTATGCATGGACCAACGGACTTTAACGGGGCCGAAGTGGCGGCTACAGACTTACGGGCTGCCGCAGCGTTAGTTCTGGCCGGCTTAGTTGCTGATGGCTACACGCAGGTCACGAACCTGAAGTATCTGGATCGCGGCTACTACGACTTCCACAAGAAGTTGACGGCACTGGGAGCCGAAGTCAAACGGGTTGATTTCCCCGAAGACGATACGGTTGTCCTGAAGAACGCACATGTTAAAAACTAGAACTTATTTGGGGCGGCATTCTTGGCCGTCCTTTTTATTTCGCTCTGGAAATGGGAGCCGACTTGAAACGTTAACAATTTGTTTAGTTCCACGGTATCCTAGAGAAACCGTTTAGAGTTCGTGAAGATTATGGTATAATGAAATGTTGAAAATTGGCATTAAAAATCAGGAGGACGCATAAGTATGGCGAAAGACATTGGAATTGATTTGGGGACTGCGAACGTTTTAATCTACGTGGTCGGCAAGGGTATCGTATTAAATGAACCGTCAGTTGTCGCAATCGACACAAAGACTGATAAGGTATTGGCGGTGGGCTCCGAGGCTTACCGGATGGTTGGCCGGACGCCCGGCAACATTCGCGCAATTCGGCCCTTGAAGGATGGCGTCATTTCTGATTTCGATATTACCGAAGCCATGCTCTCCTACTTTATTAATAAATTAAGCGTTAAGGGCTTTCTATCCAAGCCGAACATCATGATCTGTGCGCCAACGAACATCACCGAGATCGAACGTAAGGCCATTATTCAGGCGGCTGAAAAATCCGGCGGTGCTAAAGTTTATCTGGAGTATGAACCCAAGGTCGCCGCTCTAGGTGCCGGAATGGACATCTTCAAGCCAAGTGGTAACATGGTGATTGACATGGGTGGTGGGACCAGTGACATTGCCATTCTGTCGTTAGGCGATATTGTGGCTAGTCGCTCCATTCGTGTGGCCGGTGACCGGATGAACACGGAAATCGTGAACTACTTGAAGCATCACCACAACCTCATTATTGGGGAACGGACGGCTGAAACCATTAAGATTAAGATTGGGACGGCCTATCCAGAACCTGGAAACGAAGACAAGACCATGGAAGTTCGTGGCCGTGATTCCGTGAGTGGGATGCCGACGGAAACGACCATTACGGCCGCCGAAGTCGAATTGGCCATCCACGATTCCGTGGAACAGATTGTTTCGGCTGCCATGGCGGTTTTGGAGACGACCCCACCCGAATTGGCCGCTGACATTATTGACCGGGGCATCATGCTGACCGGTGGTGGCGCCTTATTAGATGGGATCGATAAGCTCTTCTCCGAACGCCTAACGGTTCCTGTCATCATTTCCGAAGATCCATTGGATAATGTGGCTAAGGGTGCCGGCGTTCTGCTGGAACATATGGATACGAAGACGGCAAAGGAAAATAATTAGGATTCACGAAAGGGCGGATCAGCGATGAAATGGTTACTGAAAAAATTAGTACGAGGCTATCAACGCTTCATCTCACCGCTGTTTCCACCGACTTGTCGGTACTATCCGACATGTTCGACCTACATGCTTCAAGCGTTAGATAAGCATGGGGCTATCAAGGGTGGCCTGATGGGGATTGCCCGTATCTTACGGTGTCATCCCTTCGTTCACGGCGGCGTCGATCCCGTACCGGATCACTTTACGTTACGGCGTAATTTTGCGGCCGAACAGGCTTACCGCAAGGAAATGGGCCTTGATAAAAATTCCCCCATTAAATAAAGGAGAGTTGTCATGAGTAAACGAGAAAAATCTGTCCAAGTGACGGTTGACGAACAAAAATTGCCAGACGGCACGACCATGTCCATTCTAAAGATTGGTCAGGACACCATCGGCACGGTTAAACCCAATGAAGATCGGTTTGAAGCACAGCTGAACGATGGCGACGTTTATCGGGTTAAGACCGTTGACGAGGGTGTTGAACTGCTCTTGCGGGACTATCATCTGCATCGCGGATAATAAATTTTTGTAAAATTGGCCGCAGTGGATCGTTAAAGTTCACTGCGGCCTTTATACTTAAGACAAATCTTAGTTTGAATTAAGGAGCAATCATTGTGGCAAAGAATGCGACAGAACAACGGACCGAGACAGACTCCCGGATTGATTGGGGAATCATCTTCTGCGTCCTGATGTTAGCCTTAATCGGGCTAGCGTCCATTTACGTGGCTGCGACCCATGATAGTAGTGCGACGAGTATCACCTCTGCCGTGGTCTCTCAATTGGTATGGTACATCATTGGGACAGTTGCAATTATCATTATCATGCAGTTTGATTCCGAACAGTTGTGGAAGGTGGCCCCACTGCTTTATGGCCTGGGACTTTTCCTACTGGCGGCCGTGTTGATCTTCTATAGCCGGGCTTACTACGCGAACACGGGTGCGCGGAGCTGGTTTGCGATTGGGTCCTTGACGTTTCAGCCCTCTGAAGTCATGAAGCCGGCGTTTATCCTGATGCTGGCGCGGGTGGTAACCGAGCATAATAGCTTGAACCCGATTCATACGATGCGAACGGACTGGACGTTGATTGGGAAGCTGATCCTCTGGACGCTTCCCGTGGCGGTATTACTTAAATTGCAAAATGACTTTGGGACCATGCTGGTGTTCTTCGCCATTGTCGGTGGGGTACTCCTGGTCTCGGGAATCACTTGGAAGATCATTGCCCCGGCATTTGCGATTGTTTTCGGTGTCGGTGGTAGTGCTTTGGCCTTGGTCACGACGGATGTTGGGCGAAAGATTCTGGAGAAGGTTGGTTTTCAAGCCTACCAATTCTCCCGGGTCGATACCTGGCTCCATCCCTCACAGGATACCTCCAATAGCGGGTACCAGTTATGGCAAAGTATGAAGGCGATTGGGTCCGGCGGGATCTTTGGGACCGGCTTCAATGTGTCCCACGTCTACGTCCCCGTCCGTGAATCCGATATGATTTTCTCCGTAATCGGCGAGAACTTTGGATTTATCGGCGGTTGTGTCCTCATCTTCCTGTACTTCCTCCTGATCTATCAAATGATTCGCGTGACGTTTGACACGAAGAACGTCTTCTACGCCTACATCTCAACCGGGGTCATCATGATGATTCTTTTCCACGTGTTTGAAAACATTGGGATGAGTATCGGACTGTTGCCGTTGACGGGGATTCCGTTACCGTTTGTTAGTCAAGGGGGGTCAGCCCTAATCGGGAACCTGATTGGGATTGGTTTAATCATGTCAATGCGGTATCATTATAAGAGTTACATGTTTAGTCGTAACGATGCATTTAAATAAAAAGGAGACGTGTGAATATGGCTGAAATGGTCAAGTATTTTTGGACAAAAGCAGTAGATGACGGGACACGTATCGGTTTGACAACTGAGGGCCAAGACGAATTAGGAACGATCAAGTTCGCTAAGTTACCAGCAGTTGGCGACACGGTTAAGAAGGGTGACAACCTGTTAAGCGTTGAAGCCGATAAGGCCGTTTCTGATATTCCTAGTCCAATTTCCGGGAAAGTCGCTGCGGTTAACCCCGCCTTGGCCGACGACTTCGCCGCTTTAAACGGTGCGGACACGGACGCTGCTTGGTTCGTGGATATTCAAGAAGCTTAATTGCACATCAACGACCGGTGTTAATCTCCTTTGTGAGGTTGACGCCGGTTTTTTGGATGGGGCCCGCTAGTCGCCAAAACCGGTTTTTTAGTGCTTTACGCGTGAGTCGGGTATAATGGAGATAGTATATCGGAAATGGAGTGAGTCGGATGAAGGAAAGAAATGTGTTTCACATCAACGGCTACCTGGGCCTGTTGATTGTCTTAGCCTTATTCATCGTTGGTGGGTGGATGGCCTTTGAGGGTATCATGATACCGTTGGCCGTGATCATCATTATTCTGGCGGCGTTGGCGGCCAGCAGTCTGACCATCATCAGCCCCAATCAGTCGAAGGTGTTGACGTTCTTCGGACGCTACATTGGGACGATTCGCGAGGCGGGGTTGTATTTGACCGTTCCGCTGACCAATAAGTCAACCGTCTCGCTGCGGGTACGGAACTTTAACAGTGCCATCCTGAAAGTCAACGACCTGCAGGGGAACCCCGTGGAGATCGCGGCGGTGATCGTCTTTAAGGTGGTCGATACCAGTAAGGCCTTGTTCTCGGTGGAAGACTACGAGCAATTCGTGGAGATTCAAAGCGAATCGGCTATCCGGCACGTGGCCTCGGAGTACGCCTATGATAACTTTGGCGATGGAGAGGCGTTGACCCTGCGGAGTAATCCCACGGAAGTGTCCAATCATCTGACCGAAGAGCTACAAGAGCGCTTAGATGTCGCCGGTGTAAAGATTATCGAGACGCGCTTGACCCACTTGGCCTACGCGACTGAGATTGCCTCGGCCATGTTGCAACGGCAACAGTCGCAAGCCATCCTATCCGCCCGAAAGATCATTGTGGAAGGGGCCGTCTCGATTACCGAGGGGGCCATCACCCGGTTGGCCAACGAAACGGATCTCGAACTTAGCGACAATCAGAAACTACAGTTGATCAATAACATGATGGTCTCCATCATTAACGAGCGGGGCTCTCAACCGGTGATTAATACCGGTAAGATTGAGTCTTAGGCTTATAGAAAATAGCAAGATGTGCGGAAAATTACTGGAGGGTCACGTATGGATGAACAGATTGGGGAGTTGCAGCGACAGCTAGCGGCCTTAAATCAGGAATTAAAGGACGGCGCGGTGTTTCAGTCACTTGGTCCACGGTTAGGGCAGTTAATGGACGGCATCCACCGGCATCGGCGGACGCCCGTCACCTTACCCGATGATCAGGATGGGATTACCGAATTTTTAGCTGAGCTTCGTGATGAGCTTAACCAAAATCATGCCTTGTATTTGCCGCTACAAGACCTGGACTTTCTGTTGGGGCATTTGGCCTCGCCCAATCCGGACATCCGGTATAATGGCGTGAACTTTACCGTTTACGACGCGCTTCAGCAGAACGCGCTAGATGCCAATGAGCAGGTGACGTTGATTAACTTTCTCAGTCGCGATGTCACCCTGTTTTCTCACGTCTTGGAACCCGTTAATACCGCGGTATTCGGACGGGCAAGTTCGGCATCGATGTTGGCCGTGGCCCTGCACTTTGCGGCCGAGAATCAGATTCAGGGGATGCTGGATTATCAGCATCTGGTGAATCAGGTGGCCACCTATATCTGTCTCGAGACGGATACCCGGGGCTTCGTGAATCAACAGGGATGGGCCCACGCGTACGCGGCCATTATCGACCTACTAATGGTGCTCTCCGAGACGGATGACTTGCCCCGAGCGGATAAGTTATTCCTGTTGCTGACCCTGATCGAACGGCTGAAGCGCCTGACCACGCCGCTGATCTATGGTGAAAATGACCGAATGGCCACGTACTTTGTCACGCTGACCAATCGGCATTCGTTGTACGAAGTGGCCTTACTCAACGCGCTTAAGCAATGGCGCCAGACCGTGGCCCGGCGTCGGCGCCCAGACAACTTGGCCGGCTGGAATCAGTTCTTTAATCGTAAACGGTTAGCGGACGCCCTGCGGTTACGCAAGGATGCCAGTCCCAAGCTCAAGAAATATTTAAACTCAACTATCGATTTTTTAGGCTGAAAAGATATTCAATTTTTTAGAGAAATGGTATACTGAAGGCTAACCGAAATATATACGATAGGATGAGTGACAAAATGGATACAAAAGCAAAATTACACGTAGGTCTATTATTCGGTGGTAATTCTTCGGAACATGATGTTTCTAAGCGTTCAGCCCACAACATTTACGATGCCATGGACAAGACGCGTTACGACGTTAGCTTATTTTTGCTGACACGTGATGGGTTTGTCCTGAGCGATGCGGCTTCACGGCGCGTGTTTGATGGCGAAGACGAGGCAACAGTGGCTGCTGAAGAACAAGCCCAGGTAGACGCTACGAACCCATTGGCACCCATTTGGAATTTATCTCAAGCAAAGGATATTGATGTTTTCTTCCCAATTATTCATGGTAACTTGGGTGAAGACGGTACGATCCAGGGGCTTTTCCGGTTATTGAAAAAGCCTTTCGTGGGGAGTGGCGTCTTGGCATCAGCGACGGCCTTTGATAAGGATATGACGAAGCAGGTTCTGACGACCCACGGCATTCGTAACACGAAGTACGTGGTTATCACGCCGGAAAACCGGGACGACTACGATTACGCCACGGTTCAAGAAAAGTTGGGGACCAACGTCTTCATCAAGCCTGCGAACCAAGGGTCTTCAGTCGGCATTCACAAAGCTGGTAACGAGCAAGAATTTAACGAGGGCCTCGCGGATGCCTTTCGTTATGACTTTAAGATACTAGTGGAAGAAACGATTGCAGGGCCGGAGGAAGTCGAAATTTCCATTTTGGGTAATGAACAGCCGCAAGCGTCCAAACTGGGCGCCATCCGGGTACCGGAATCCGATGTATTTTACGACTACAACAACAAGTTTGTTGATGCTAGTGGCGTGACATTTGAAGTCCCTGTTGAACTTCCGGCCGAATTGACGACGGAAATTACCACGATGGGTCTGCGGACGTATGCGGCACTTGGCCTGAAGGGAATGGCTCGGATTGATTATCTGGTTTCCCAAGACGGTGTGCCTTACGTCGGTGAAGTGAACACGTTGCCTGGATTCACCAACATTAGCTTGTACCCACAGCTGTGGCAAGCTTCTGGCATCAGTTATGCCGACCTGATCGACCGGTTGATTGACTTGGCACGCGATGAATTTAAGGTTCAAGACGAATTGGCTTACGACTTCATTCCGTTAGATGATAACTCGGCGGCTTCAACTTACAAGCCGAAGGAATAAGCGTAGATTCGGAAACAAGAGTGGGACAAAGGGCGGTTATTAGCCTTAATGCTCGCCAGCTACCTCTTGGCCCACGTTTCAGCAATTTAGTTTTAGAGATACCAAGGGTCTGGGCATTTTGTCCCAGACTTTTTTGGTTGTCGCGACATTGCGTTGGGATTGGGAGGTCGGAACGGATGGGATTACAGACGGCGTTTACGCACCGTTTAAGGAGAAGTTGGCGCCAGGGCCTATTTGCCCCGGGAATGTTATTAGGCTGGGAAATACTGGTGGGGTTATTTACCGCCGTACGTTGGCTCGGGCAGCGTCCTGGCTGGTCATTGGCCTTAGTTGCGGCTGGATTAGCGCTACTGGTGATGGTCGCGGGTCAATTGATGCAGGTGGCGCGACTGTACGGTCAACCGGAGATGCAGCCGGATTGGGCCACCACTTGGCGATTGGTCTGGCACCATAAATGGGCGTGGCTAGCTGTCGAATTGGTGGTGGTCTTGTTGGCCTTACCGTTGGGCTTGTGGGGGCTGAGCAGTCGGTTCCTGGTTCGGTTGCCCATGGCGGCGAGCGTGGTCAATGCCGTCTCGCTTCACCGTCGTCCCATCGTGATCACGGCTGGTGTGATCTACGGATTATTGGCGGGTTACCTGCTGTTATGGGGACCCCGGCACTTCCATCGGTTGACCCCGAAGCTGCGCCACCCCGGGACGATCCGTCAGATGTTGGAAGGCCTCGCCGTTTGCGGGGGATTAACCCTGGTTTGGTGGGTGCTCGGGGAGGCCCTCGTCTGGTTAAATTGGTGGGTTGATCGACAAGGCAGTCTCCGAGCCACACGCTGGTTACTGGGAGGCTCTCTGGCCGTTGTTTTGCTGCTCTTCGTTCTGGTTAGCATCCTGGGGGCGCTGACCCTGGTGTGGAGCTGGTGTGGTCAGCCGATGCTGGGAACACAAGGTCGACAGCCGATTCGGCAACGGTGGTCATTCATTGGCGGGGGGCTTTGCCTGTTACTCCTCGGGGCGGTCGTTCAGCAGACGTTGACCCAAGCGCCACAGTTTACACGAACCGCAGCCATCAGTCACCGGGGCGTGGATCACGCCCGTGGCGTTCAAAATTCGATTGGGGCGTTAAAGCGGGTAAACCGTGAGCGGCCGAACTACGTGGAAATGGATCTCCATGAAACGCGGGATCACCAGTGGGTGGTGCTACACGATGAAAATTTGGCGGCACTGGCCGCACGAAAAGCGACGCCTCATCAATTGACCTACCGGCAGTTAACCGGGCTGACGCTTCACGAGAATGGGCACTCAGCCCGGTTGGCGGGATGGCCCACCTATTTGGCGGCTGCGGAACGGCTACAGCAACCGTTGATGGTTGAGATTAAGACGACACCACAGGATTCAGCGGGGATGGTTCGGCGCTTCGCTCGGCAGTACGGTCGTCGTCTGGTCCGTGACCACGCCATCGTTCATTCGTTGGATTATCGGGTGGTCGCACAGCTTCGCCGGTTGGTGCCCCAGCTGAAGGTGGGGTATATTCTACCGTTCAACTGGGTGGCCCCACGGTCGGTTCCGGCAGACTTCTACTCATTTCAGCAGATTTCGGCGAGCCAGCAGTTTATCCTGGCTGCCCACCAAATGGGCGCTGCGGCCTATATTTGGACACCGGATTCGACGGCCAAAATGGCTCGGATGTGGGCGCTGGGGGCCGATGGCCAGATAACCAATGAATTACACCGCCTACGCACCGTCACCCAGCAGGATCCTAGCCGAGAGCAGTGGGCGGTGCTACAGAATTTTATGTACAGTTATTAATTAGTTTGTTGTTGATTAAATGCTAGATTAATAAGCGGATATTCTTAACTATAAAAGGATTAATATACGGCTGATTGGCGACCGAATATTAATCCTTTTATATCTAAATGATAAAATGGTATAGACAGATTAAAGTTCCTTAATAAATCCGCATAATGCTTGTAATTCCCGGTGAATCACTTATCATGGTAAATAAGATAAAGCGGCCATAGCATGGCCAGTCATTACCAGGGGATGAAGATTAACGCCTGCTATTGTTTGCGGTCGGGGATTGGGTGTTAAGAACATTTTGAGTAATGTTCGGTTTTATCAAGTTGACTGCTACCTAACGTTACGAATCGTAGGGAGAGATAAGATGCGTTTATTAGGGAATAAAGTTAAACAATACCGGAAACAGAAGAATTTATCGCAGCAGGAGTTGGCCGATGGCATTTGTACCCAAGCGACCGTCAGTCTGATGGAGAAGAAGAACAAAGTACCCAGTATCAAGATTATTCTACAGATTTGCCGACGTCTAAATATTTCACTGGACGATGTGTTGTCCGGGCTGGGCAGTGGGTTGGATGAACAGTTCAACTGCATCTCTACGGCGGTACGACGAGAGGACTATGCCTTAGCGGCCGATATGCTGGCCAAGATGAATATGACCAACGTTCAGAATGGGTTTGACCGTGAACGGTATCATTATTATCGTGGCTTTATTGAATTGGGGGCTCGGCAACGACCGGACGAAGCGATCTTTCATTTCAATCTGTTGTTGCACCGGTCGTACCGGATGCCGTGGGACCTTTACGCCATTGTCGGTAACGTGGGTATGGCAGCGGCTTATTTGGAACGACAAGAGCTGGATAAGACGCGTTACTATCTGAATGCGGCCAGCAACTACTTGGATGATTACGAATGGCATGATGAGGAGAGTTTTCAACGGATGATTTGGGCGCGGTACCGCATCTCTAAGCTGTACCTAGCACTCGAGCAACCCCAGTTAGCCGTTGATAATGTTGAAGCCGCTTTGCGGGCAGTGAAGTACCAAGCCTCGCTGTACTTAATCGATGTGTTGTATGAAGTTAAGGGTCAAGCGGAACAAGCCTTACTGGCTACGGCGGCTGCTAAACGGAGCCTGGTCATCGCCAGAACACTGGCGTTGGTGACGCACAACGTTGCTTTACAGGAACGGTTGATTCCCCAAATCGGACCAATGTTAACGGAATAGACGCAGCGCAGGTGGCCGAACGACCAGCGAGTTGTTACCACCACAAGCGGTGCTAAAAATTAAGAAGGAGTCGGGCCTTTTGGCCCGGACTCCTTTTTGGACGTGTGATCAGTTGCTAAATAAAAAAACCGCCACTGGTTGACCAGTAGCGGGGCTTGGTTTCAAGCGACTCTGTGTTATCTTTCAGGATGTGTATTCTTTGCGGGGCGGTTGTTTTGATCGGTCCGAACCACCAGAACATCACAGACCGCAGTCCGCGTGACATATTCGGTGACTGATCCAATCAGCAGCCGTTCTACCGCGTTTAACCCAGTGGCGCCGATCATGATCAGATCAGTATCGTTATCCCGGGGAACGTCGCGGGCAATGATGGTCTTAGGCGCACCATATTCAATCGCGTAGTCGATGCTTTGTAAGCCGTCAGCCTTGGCATCGGCCACATATTTATCCAGCGTCTTCTTCGCCGTTTCCGTGACTTGCTCAACCATGCTGGTATCGAAGCTGGAAATATTTTGGAAAGCCCGCGTATCAACAACGTGAACGAGATGTAAATCAGCATCGTTACGCTTAGCTACAGCGACCGCTTTCTTAAAGGCCAATTCAGCCTCGTATGAACCGTCAACTGGAACTAAAATGTGCTTGTATTGTTGTAACATATTGTTCACCTCTCATTACTTTATACTCTTATCATACGTTATTTGACGCCAAATAAAAAGCAATATGGTGAAAAAAGGTGGAAAACTTGGAAACGGTTACCGCTTTGGAAACCAATGCAAGAGCAACAATTGAAAAGCCATAATCGCAACAACGCCGGCGAGTAGGGTGAGCGAAATAAAGATGGTATTGTTCATGATAGTCGCGATGGCGGCGAGCACCCCAATCAGCATCAAAATAACGCCGCAGATGATGAGCACGTGGCTGAGCACGCTGGATTCTTCGGGATGAAAGACTAAAAATGGGCGTTGGCGGTGACTGAAGGCAAACCAGCCAATACCAAATGAGAGTAACGTGTAGCAAATCATGAGAATCGTGATGACCATGAGGGTCCTCCTTGTGGGGTGAAATTTAGTGAATTTGAGTCAGACGGTGACCCACCGACGGCATGAATCTTGGGTGGAACGCCTATCAATCTATTCAGAATAGCACACTGACACCAAAAGAAAAGGGCCATTCAATGGAATGGCCCTCAAAGCACGAATGCTTTTGATGATCTAAGTGGTGCCGTTAATTGTCTAGTCATGTTGACCCGCGATGACAAATGCAGGGGGGAGAGCGTGGCAGAGCGTCTGACTTCCAAGTGAAAAGGCATGTCATCTTCTCTGCCCTTAGACAATCCCGTTTAATAATTACTTGTTCGGCAACTTGTAGTGAGACAACGCGTACACCTTAGAACCACTTGTATAGTAGCATAATTTGCATGAAAATTCAATTCGTTATGGTCGATTGGCCTGGCGCAACCGCTTGTATTGTGCAGCTAGTTGACTTTCGAAGCGGCCATTTGTTTTCGGATGATAGTACTGCGCGTTGCGAAGCGTGTCGGGCAGATACTGTTGTTTCACCCAATCATTGGGAAAATTGTGTGGATACTGGTAGTCTGTGCCGTGGCCTAGCTTCTTGGCACCGGCGTAGTGGGCATCCTTTAAATGATCGGGTACGGCACCGTTATGGCCGTTCAGGACATCGGATAGGGCATCGTCCATGGCGGTAATGCCGGAATTGGACTTTGGCGACAAGCAGAGCTCAATCACCGCATCGGCCAGGGGAATCCGGCCTTCCGGTAGTCCCAGTTGCTGGGCGGCCGTGACCGCTTGGACTGTACGTGCAGCCGCGGGGAGATTGGCCATCCCAATGTCTTCGTAGGCGATGACCATCAGACGCCGGCAAATCGACGGCAGGTCACCGGCCGCAACGAGCTGGGCCAGGTAGTGAAGGGCGGCGTCGGTGTCACTCCCCCGGATGGACTTCTGAAAGGCCGAGATGACGTCGTAATGGGCGTCACCGTTCTTATCGCCGACGAGCGCTTTGCGTTGAAAACACGCCTCGGCAACTTGCAAGGTCACGTGAATCTGACCGTCTTCGGCTGGTGGCGTAGACTGAGCGGCCAATTCCAGGCCGTTCAGCGCGCTTCGCAGATCACCATTAGTGGCTCCGGCCATGAAGTGAAAGGCATCGTCGTCAACGGTGAGGGGCAGCGTGCCCAGTCCCCGGTCCTTATCCGTGATGGCCCGCCGTAAAGCCGTTTCAATGTCAGCCAGGGATAACGGGTGAACTTCAAAGATCTGTGTCCGGCTTCGAATGGCCGGGTTGATGTTGATGTAGGGATTTTCGGTCGTAGCGCCGATGAGGATAATGCGCCCACTTTCCAGGTGAGGCAACAGAAAGTCCTGTTTGGTCTTGTCCAAGCGATGAATTTCATCCAACAGGAGAATGACGGTACCACTCATCTTGGCTTCGGCCGCCACGACCTGAAGATCCTTCTTAGAGTCGGTGGCGGCGTTGAGCTTGCGGAAGGCGTACTTGGTGGAACCGGCGATGGCACTGGCGATACTCGTTTTCCCAGTGCCCGGCGGCCCGTAGAGAATCATGGACGATAGTAGTTTTGCAGCGACCATCCGGGCAATGATTTTGCCGGGACCGACCAAATCCTGTTGGCCGACCACGTCTTCTAAACGTTGGGGTCGCATGCGATAAGCAAGTGGTTGTGCCAAAAATAAAGGTCCTTTCGTTATTTACCCAAAAGTTTGTCCAGTAACGACTTCTTTTGGTCTGAAGGGGTCGTTGCAGGTGACGATTTTGGATATTTCTTAGTGAGATCAACGGGATTTTCATTAATCGCGTGGTCGCTGGCGACCAATAGACCGTAATCGTCTGCGGCCATGCCATAGAAAATGTCGTTGCGAATCGTAAATTTTAAATTGTGCTGACTGGCCAGCTTTAGGTAGGGGGCCAAGTCGGCTTGATCGATGTGTCCGTTTAAAATGACCTGATAGTCGGGATGAGCCGTGATTTCGGTCACGAACGCGTCCACGTTATTGCGGTCGGTGACTTCAGCAATGGTCATGGCTAACGAGACGCGTTCCCGGAAAGTCCCAAGGTAACGGCGTTGCTCATCCGGATTAACTTTGGGAACCCCAAAGGTAGAATTTTGTAAATGCTTGTCCATTTGACTCTTTTCAGCCATGTCGAATCCCTCTTTTCAATATAGTGTTGTTAGTATAACATGGAATGGGAGTCACTTTCAGGAAGGGGGACCTACAATGTATCAGGACCAAGATTTTCACGTTTTCGATGATCCCACGTTGCCGGGACGGTTGGGAAAGATTCGGCAATATATTGACCCGAAGTTTGAGGCGACCGTCACTGACTTGGCGCCAACCTTTGCGCGGTTGAGTATGCCCATCTACGACCACATCTCACAGCATCGCCGGCGTTCGAAGAATCCACCGCCAGATACTTGGGTGGCGTTCAGCACGTCCAAACGGGGCTATAAGATGTTACCGCACATTGAGATTGGGTTCTGGGACGACCGCTTCTTTATCTGGTTAGCGGTCTTGCAGGAGGCCAAGGCGCGCCAGACGTTGTTAAGCAGCTTGAAAGAAGACCTGGTGCTACAATTACCGACTGGTTTTGAATGTGGCGGTGACCATACGGATAAGAATTGCGGGGTGCCGTTGACGCGAGAAAACTATCAGGCATTGATGGCCACGCAAACGCAGCGCCATGCGGAGTGGCAAGTGGGGCGCAACTTTCGGCGTGGCGATGGGTTCTTCACGCTGTCGGCCGCAGGACAAAAACAGGTCATTCAAGACCATGTGGCGGCATTATTGCCAATCTATGATCAATTGATTCGATTGTAAGTAAGCGTAGACGGGTTGGCTAGGCCGACCGCAAGGGGGATTTTTGTGATAGATATATTGAAACGTTGGTGGCAGAATCCATTAACGATGTATTACTTAGCGTTACTGTTGCTGATTATCTTGGTGTGGCGGGCCCACGCCTTCTTATCGTTGGCGCTATTTACCATTATCTTTATTTATCTGGGGGATGCCGCCATCATGGGGTTAGAGCACCATTTGCGCCTGCACCATCTCTGGGCCACGCTGTTGGTTTACGTGCTGTTTCTGGGCGTGTTGGTGGCGGCCTTTGGGCAGATTATTCCGCCGTTGGTTTCCGAGGCGTCGAACCTACCGCATACGTTGGACACCTTGGTGCAGACGTATCCACAGTTGGAGACGCAACTGACCAAATTGGTGAAAAATTTAACCCAGAATGCTACGGTCATCAGTAATGGAAAGGCCATGCTGTCGAGTGGGATGGTCAAGCTATCCCGCTTTAGCTCCGGCGTGGAAACAATTCTGTTGGCGTTCTTCTTCAGTTTTATTTTCAATCTGACCAAGAATCAGTTAAAGCACTTCGTTCATGCGTTTACGAAGAGCCGGTTCGCCGGGCTATTCGTGCCCATGGGGGAACTTATCCTGAAGTTTGTCCGGATCTTCGGAACGGTGATTGAAACCCAATTGATTATTTGTACGATCAATACGATTTTGATGGTATTGGGCTTGTGGCTCTTGAAGATGCCTAGTCTACTTATCTTAGGGATTATGGTCTTCTTCTTGGGTCTGATTCCGGTTGCCGGCGTTCTGATCTCGATGATTCCACTGATGATTATTGCTTTTGTCACGGGTGGAGTTATTCGCGTGATTGAGGTCATTGTATTGGTCGTCCTCATTCATATGTTTGAGTCCTACTTCCTCCATCCCCGGTTGATGGCTAACGCGACTAATTTACCAATCTTTGTCACGTTTATCACGTTGATTGTGAGTGAGCGGCTCTTCGGGGCCTGGGGATTAATCGTCGGGGTCCCCTTGGTGGCCTTCCTACTGGACGTGTTTGATGTCCAGTTGAAGACTAAGCCGATGAGATCTAAGGTACCGGTTGATAAATCATAGTGCAAAAAATTCACGTTCTCCCAAACATAGGGAAAACGTGAATTTTTAGAAGTGCTGGAATTAGTGCATGATGAGCTTAGCCACGAGGAAAATGACCAGTAGCCCGGCGTAATAGATCAAGGTCTTGGTGGTGACCTGTGGCGTCTTGCTGTGGCGGTCGCGAAGCCAGAGAACAAAGACGACGAGTAGGGCAATGACGGCCAGCCCAAGTAAAATGTTAAGCACGAGTGATAGGCTCATAACGAGATTTAAGACAGGCATGTGATTCGCCTCCAATATGTAAATTTTCTGCGGCTTTTAGCGCCGGTCGGCAGGCGGGGCGAAAACATCTAGTTTAACTGTATAGAAAAAGTGTGGGGGAATCAAGACGGCGGGCATAAATTGGCAAAAGAAAAAAATCTCGCCAAGCAGTGAGAACCAATGTACCAAGAAACTTCAGAAAGAAAGTCGCTGGCATTCCTCTCCTGATTGAAGTTAGAATAGGAATGCCTGGGCTATCATTGAAGCGAAAGCACTCTATACGATCTGATGAATAGTGTGTCTTTTGTAAAGTTTCATGATACAAACTGTGCCTCGCGTTAAGTCATGTGAAGTTTGTGGTCCTGTATGTTATAATTCGATGTATAGAAAAGGCCGGTGCTAGAACACCGACCGAGTAAGCCGCTTTAAAGGCGGTGGCAAGAACGTTAGACTGTTAGGTCGTCCCGTAACTGGCCAAAGTTACATCGGGGCGGCTTTTTTATTTGCGTTTGTCAATGTACGTCAGCAACGCTATTAAAAACGTGCCAAATAGTAACATCAACGAAAGTGCCTGAAACACACTCACTGGCTGTGAAACCTTTCAAAGTTTATTCCATGTTCCCATAGACATCACCCCATAAGGGAAAAGACAGCCACCGTCCATAAAACTTCTCACAGACTGTATTATATCAGAGACGAAGGGGCCTGAATAGAATTGAGTGTTGTACTTAATTTACGTTAAAAAAACGCACCCTCCACAAAATGGAAGGTGCGCACCTCTATAATCCTTGACGCTGTCCTAAAAAGTTCCCACAGATGGGGGTAAAAAGGGTGAAAGAAAAAAGCCTCGCCAGATAGCGAGACTTTCTTCAAAGCCAATTAAGACGTTAATCTTAACGGTTGTAGTATTCATAATGCTTAGAACATAGGCTCTAAACCGTTGGTACCAAGGTATTTCGCATTTTGTAAAATAAAACTTCCCTCAAAACTTCCCTCACTAGCTAAAGGTTGACGATTTTTGCGAAGAGTTCTGCATTTTTTTCATCGTTGCCTTTAATCGCATGAGCGTAAATTCTTAGGGTGATGGCCGGATCAGAATGACCAAGCCGGTTTGCCACATCCACAGGACTGACGCCAGCGCCCATGAGCAAGGTAGCGTGGGTATGACGCAGACTGTGGATGACGTACTTACCTACTTCGATGCCGGCATTTTTGATGATGTCTTGGAAATAATAGTAGGCTGACGTGTGGTTGAAGCTAAAGATGAGGCCATCCTTGTCAAACCTCTCTCCGCTTCTCAGAAGGGCGGCCTTAGTGGCCACTTTGAACTTATGGAGAAGGGCAAGCATATCATCTTCAATGAAGATGGTTCGGACACTAGAAGGCGTCTTCGTTGGACCGACACCAAATGGTGTGCGTGAGCGTTCAATTGACACGGTCTTCTTTTTGAAATTGATATCATTCCATTCAAGCCCCAGTCCTTCGCTTAATCTCATGCCAGTCATTTCGAGCAGTTGAAAGAATAGACGTTTCTCCAACTATTCTTGTTTTAACTGGCCATTGAACCGAGCCAAGTCATCTTCACTGAAGGGTTTGCGGCGCTCTGACGTCTTGAAACGCACGCCCTTCAACTTATTTCGTGAGATAACTTCGTTTTCTTCCGCAGCGTTCATGATGACCATGAAATAACGGTGGTTAGCTTGAACGGAGGAAGGCTTCAGGTGTTCCAACTGTGGCTGAATGAAAAGGTAGTTGTATTCCATCTTGGTCAACTTACTAAGTTTACGGTCGCCAAGTAATGGCAAAATGTAACGATTGACGGCCGTAGTGATGTTCTGCTTGTAGTTTGGTCGCCACTCAGCCTGTTTCAATTTGATAAACTGTTGGGTCCATTGTCGTACTGTCATACCGGAATCTAAAAGTTGCCGGGCTTCATCATTGGCTACGAGAATTTCGGCTTCCAGTTCAGCTTTGTGGGCTGCCTCTGGGGTTTTAAATTTTCGTTGCTGCTTATCGTGACGTTTGCCGAAAGCATCCACAAACTGATAGCGGAACATCCACATAGTGCCTTTCTTAGTTTCATAAGAAAAAACGTTCTTGTACTCTGTTTTTGCTGGTTTCATTGGTATTCTCCTTAAATGCGTGGACAGCGCCGTTTTAGGAGAGGTTGTGGCATCACCTCCTTTCATTTATAATTGTGAATGTAAAGGGGTATAACTATCCCTTGAAGTGTATTGCATCCCATTATCTTGGCGGAGACGGGGATGTTTTTTAGTCTTTAAAGATCCAATCATGTGTGAGTTCCATTTTGGAAAGTAAGTACTGTTCATCGTTGGGAAATTGCTTTAGGTATTGGCGTGAATAATAAGAAATAGTTGCATTCAATTCATCAACAGGATCTTTATTATCTAAGATTGCCAATGTTTTTAATACCATTCCTAGCTGACTTTGTCCCTTACCAAGGCGATAGTCAGCCTCCGAGATCTTTAAAGTCTGCTTATGAAGGAATGAAAGATAAGGCAAAGCGTGCTTTTGAGAGCGGTGATTGTAGATTCTGCCACCGTGGGCTGCCGTATTCCGATAATCTAGGTATAACGTAAGCATAGAACCGAAGGTTTCACGCAGTTCTGGAAGAGTTGAAATAAATGATTCTGGAATATTTAACATTCTGGAAATGATTAAATCCGAGTATTCTGAATCCATTAATTTAAACCACCAAATTAAGTTTCCGAAACTCAGCTTTTTTACCAATATCCATGGTGGTACATTGCCGTGATGTTCACGATAATGTTTATAGGGATCAGTTTTTGCACTTACAATTTTTTTCATCGTAGAGATCAATTTATCAATTGGATAAGTGTACTTACGAAGATGATGATCATAATACTTTATTCCAGTTCTGTATTGCTTACGTTGAATATAGACTTCTTGATCATCGGATATTTTTTGAGCAACCGTATAAGCGATTACCTGCCTAATGTTCGCCTCAAAAAGTTCCAGCGAATTCATAACACCTTCACGGAGATGGCGATCTAGTTCAAACAAAGAGAAGATATGTTCAAAGGTTATTCCGGGGGTAAATCCTTGAGAATCATCAGTAGAATCAATCATAAAATGGTCTTTGTAGCCATTGATTATTTCGTAATATCCGTAACGCGTGAGCATATCGCGAGCATGTTCCTCAGAGTTAAAAAGTAATCCTCGTCCATCTCGGAGTTGCTTAATTTGATTATCAATTTCCATAAAAGGCTTTTCCATTGTCAAGATTGTCACCTCCTTATATAGCGCAAAAGGGATATGCCAATAACGACATATCCCTTTTGGTACGGCCGCACAGCAGCCACTTAATTGATTAATGCTATTTTCGCACTAAAAGTGATATTCGTCAATAAATTACTAAAATGTTCAGCTATTTTAAACAGCAGTCAGCTGTACTCAGCTAACTTAATTCCCTCCACTGGAGTCAAACCAGTACTAGCTACCGAGGAGGGCAGCGCATCTTACTTCTTGGCGGGAGGAGATGCGCTTTTTTTATTTTCTTAGCAAAATACATGAGCGGTAGAAACGTTCGTATAGCAGTGATTGCTTCTTTTCTTAATTAATTTGTATAGTCGAGAACGACTTCATAGGAATTGAATTTTTTATCTGTCATGAATTCGAATTGGCTGGTTTGATTTTTATCCCAATCATCAACGTAAGTTAACTGAGTATCAACTACAGTTTTGTCAGAATCCATTAATTTAACTTTAATACCAAAGTTCTTAAACGAATATCCCGAATTGTTCTTAACCTTGGCATCATAAGTGTAATTATAACCATCATCTTTAGCTTGCTTGAATTTGATAGATTTAACCAATGCATTAATGGCTTCGGTTTTTTGGTCTTGATTTGCCACTTCATCACCGTGACGAGTTAGTTCCGTCAGGTCGCTCTTGTATTTATCAGCAACTTTGAGTTTATGCTTCTGATTAATTTTTACAATCATCTGCGTTCGAGTGTTGTAGGCCTTATTCCATTTGTCGAAGAAATTTGACTTATCGTAGCTTTTTAGAGCTGTTTTCTGATCCTTGAGAGCGTTGATGTAGGTAATAGCTTGTTCGTGGAGTTTATCATTCTTAAACTTCTTATTTTCATACGGCTTTACAACATCTAGCTCAGCATTTACAGACTTTGTCAAGGTATCTTGGGAGGCTTTGTCAATATCTTTCACGGTGTCAGTGATTGCCCAACGTTTTTGAAGTCCACTCTCAAGAGCAGATATAAAATCACTATCATAATACTTTGTTTCGGACTTTTTGCTACCACAGGCTGTTAGTGATAGTCCAGCAAAAAGTAAGATAGCAATAGTAACTATGCGTTTCATGATGTTTCCTCCTAAATGGGGGTATGTATTTGCAGCTTTTAACGCCGTCAGCTTTATTGGGCCAATTTTATTTGAACACTTCGGTACCGTACTTTTGTACCATAGCTTCATGCCATTCCTTGTAGTTTTGGTGAGTGATGTTCTCGGTTTTTCCAGTTTTAGGGTTCCGTGCAACTCTTTTATCTGGTGTCGACAGTCCAGAAATGTGGGGAACAATTTCACATCGACACCCATCATGAAAAGGTGGGAGGTTAACTCCAGGTTTGGCATGAGAAGCTTGGAATACCCTTCCATCCATCTCACCACATTTTGCACAAGTTGCTATATCAAGTGAACCAAGAATTTCATAGGCATCGGCATCATAATCTTCAAGCAGGGTCAGAAAGTGTTTGGTAAGTCCTGCCTGGCTTCTTGAATAATTGAGTTTCGACTGCATTTCTTCGATGGAATGGTTCAGAGCATTAGCTACATTAATTACACCATCCTTAGAGTTGTGCTTATGAGCCCACACCAAATAATTATACTTTTCTAAAAGCAAATTACCGGCGGGCGTGCAGACAAGAGTTCTATCAGAAATAGTATTTGAATACGAACTTTCTTCAATATTATCAGCAATGCGGTGGATTAAGTCAGCTTTCTTTCCTGATAGTTTTTGGCCGTTACTCCGAAGGATACCTTTTAGTTCAGGTACTCGTAAGGACTTTAATGATTCGGAAGGGGATGCAATTGTTAAGTAGCCCAGCCTAGCGAGCTTATGTCTGTCTATAGTTGCATTGAGTCCATAATCATATTCAAAGTAGGCAGGTATACTGGCGTGTTCGCTTTTATGGTTGGACCATTCTAGAAGAATGATTTCTCCAGGAAGCAAGCCTTCTTCAAGGGGCTTCATCAATCGCTTATCTATGCGCATTGACGGGAAATGTCGTGCTTGTGCTTCGAATTCTTGCATATCTCTATTTGATGAGATATATGGTTCGACGGTCTTTGTGGGGAGTTCAGTAGATTTTTCAGTTCGGTTTGATAATTGTTTTTGAATCCAAGAAAAGATTCCCATTAGCTAAGTTCCTTCCCTCTAGAATGCTTTAATTAATTCGTCGCGACACATTTTCTCAAGATGAGCTGGAACGACAAACATGTCCATGAATTCGTTTACATTTATGTGATCCCTATCACGATCAGCTAAATAGTAGGGGATGAGCTTTTGAACTGCAAAGCGATTAGCTTGTAGCTCCATGGAGTAATCTATGGCCTGATCCCCAAAGTGTAATGGATTAGATGCCATATCTCCATTAACAATGTGGCCGATTTCGTGGGCCAATTGTAAAGGAAGCTGGTCTTTGTCAGAAAGATTAGTATTAAGAATGATAATCTTTGATTTAGTTTTTACCATGGATGGGGCGTCTAAAGTGAATTCAGGACTCATGGCCACTCTAATATGTTGATCCTTCAGCGCATATATTAGTAAGTCAGTTAGAATATTGTCCACATTATTTACCTCGCAGTAGTCGTTTAATTAGTTCTCGATCTTCTTCGGGAATCGGCTTACCTTCAAAAGTTAAAAAGGCATCATCATCGTTTAAGTCGACGGATTTCTTTGATCTAGTAGATTGATTTTCTTCTCCGAGCAGGTAATCCACAGTGACATTCAAAACGTTAGCTACTTTCTGTAAATTGTCAGTACCTGGAGTTTTGGTTTTCCAATGATAAATGGAGTTAGTTCCCAGTCCGGCTTCGTCATTTAACTTAGTTAAGGAGTATCCTCGCTCTTTTGCTAATTTTTTTATTCTTTCAAATACTGTCATATCAAGTGTTCTCCTAGGTTTGACAGTCCAATATTAGCATAAATGCAAATGAATGATTGACTTTTTAGCATAAATGCGCAATAATGAATTCATCAAGTAATTAAGCAATAAGAATCTAGGACCCATCAGAGAAGGCTTTGGCGAGTAATCACTGATTGGACAGGCTTATTTGCTTATGTCTTATGCACTTATTTTAGCACATATGCTAATCAAAATGCAATAACTTGATAAATAAATTACCGAAAGGGGGGGAAGTAATATGGCACAACATGATGCTCAGAATTTTTGAACACAACCATCAGAACAGGCGAAGGATTTCTTTCTAGCCTTGGTAAGCAATTCAGAAAATCAGAAAAGCCCAGCAATGGTGGCAGCCATCGCCGAACTTTATAAAGCACTTGTAAATTCAAGTTACCTGTAATGAAAGGAGAAAATAAAAAGCTTTACGCCTTATATCAAGGGAAGGCTTTCTTGGTATATGTACCTAGCTAAGACTGGAGGGATGAACTTGGTTAATCAACGTGAGTTGATCATTGAAGAAATGAAGATGTTGGCTGAAAGGTCAAAAGAAGCGTCTGTGACAGATGTTGTTGCGATTGTAGAACTTTTTGGAAAGCTCAGTCGAGAAGTAACTAACATTGACCGGATTCAGCATGAAAACTTTAAGGTTCGAGAAGAGATGGGAAGCATGCGTCGAAAACGAGAGGATACCAATTGGAGAATTGCAGGCTTGAGTTTGTCAATATTAGTAGCTGTGATTGTAAGTGTCTGGTTCATTTAATAAGGAGATTTGTAATCAAACTTACTGCAAAAGCTACAACGATAGGTGCACCAATGCTCCAGACCATTTTTTCTTTTGTCTTTCTTAGCCAAGTTGAGCGAATTCGTTCAAGATAGTTAGCACCAGTTTCCGTTAGGACGTATCGCTCTTTACTGTTTCGGACAATGTAGCCGTCTTTCTCAAGAGGGGTAAGACTAACGCCTATAGATTGAATATTTGTTTCAAAATGTCCAAGCAAGTACTCAAGGCTAAGCTCATTGTTGCGACCTTGCGGACTACGATTTAAAAATCTAAGTATTTCAATCTCTTTGTTGGAAAGTTCCAATAGAATCACCACCTTTCAACAAAATTATATCAAAAGGAAGTGAGTAAAAGTGACAGAACAGAATTTAGTTGAGGGCGCCAAAGCTATCACCAACCGAATCAAGATGCGCCTGCTTGAGAAAGACATGACGCAGGTTGAATTGGCTAGTTTAATCAACGAGAAGCCAGTGCAACTTAATCGCGCGATTCACGCGGATATGTCGCCCAAGTCGGTTGAGATTCGACAGAAAGTCTATCGAGTTTTAGACATTAAGGAATAGGAGGGACGGCAATGAATGATTTAGTGATTGTGAGGGACCAGCAGGCTGTGACCAGCAGTCTTCAAGTGGCAAAAACATTTGGCAAGCAACATAAAAATGTTGTTCAGGCAATTGAAAACAAAATTAGTACGGCTGAAAATTCAGCTCTACTGAAAAACATGTTTGTAGAAGGAAGATACACGGCATCAAATGGCAAGTCAAATCCGATGTACTACATGAATCGTGACGGATTCGCTTTTATCGTAATGGGATTCACGGGACGCAAAGCTGATAATTTTAAACTCCAATATATTCAAGCATTTAACCTAATGGAGAAACACGTCAGCCAGTTCCAACTGCCAACGACTTTGCCAGAGGCGTTGCGATTGGCTGCGGATCAAGCAGAGCAAATCACCATTATGCAGCCTAAAGCAGAATATACCGATAAGATGCTTGCTAATCCTGGATTGGAAGCAACCTCGGTTATTGCTAAGAACTATGGCTATTCAACGCGCGAGTTCAATAAACTATTACACGGGCTAGGTATTCAGTATAAGCAAGGCAAGACGTGGCTATTGTATGCAGTATATCAAGACAAGGGGTATACCCATGTCGAACCGTTTCCATATAAAGACAGCCATGGATTGGAACAGGTTAGGAACACGATGAAGTGGACTCAGGCCGGACAGAAGTTCCTATACGATTTTCTGAAGTTAAAAGGTATTGTGCCCAAAGTTGAACAAATTGTGCAGGAGGCATAGTTATGGTGATTCTAGTTAAATTTAGTCTGGTAATGTTCGTAGGCTGGTTAGTCGGTCATTACGGAATTGACGATATGTTTGAATAGGGGTGAACCAGTATGGAATTGGAAGCGGTCGTTGAGCATGCTGTGGCCAATGAAGTTGAAAAGTATCTGGGGCCACGTCTTCAAACAATCATTCGAGAGTACATCATGTTAGATCGTGATACAGCCTTCAAGGAACTCTGCGTTTCACGTGCTTTCTTCGATAAGAATATCAAGAACAAGCCGCAAGTAAAGCTGATTGAACGTCGGTACAAAGAGTCTAACAAGGTATTCTATGAACCAAGTGAATTGAAACGAGCAATCTTATCTATCACAGAATTTTAAGTCGTGGACAGCGCCAAGTGATGGATAAGGACAAGTGGAGGTAGCACAGTGACAGCAGTAGCGATTTTTGTAGCAGTCTTCGGGCTTGGCGGCCTGTTGAGAATTGGGTATGAGAGGTGGCGAAAATAGAGTGGATATTTCAGAGGCGTTAGAGAAAGCACATGAGGCATCTATAGGTATAACACGTGAATCCTGGATGCCGAACGGAGATACAGTTATCGGGACGAACACGGATTCAGCAATGATTATTGTAAGCAACAAAAAAGGTCCCATCACGGCAAGATGGGAACCGAAGCTTGAAGATTTGCTGGCAAGAGATTGGATGTTGATGTATTAGATGAATGGAATTAGTGATTTAACTTTTGCAATTGCTTCTACAACGTTATTGACCTTGTCTTGATAGCGATGTTCCATTCTGGCTATTGCAATAGTTGTTAAGCGGGCATCATGTACAAAGTTAGATGCTGAAACTGTTTTGACAAAATTCATTCGGGATAGTTCAAGTATAGTGTCGGCTACATCGTCTTGATTCCATTCGGGCATCAAGGACTCCTGAATATTGTCTGAACTCCCAAAATCTCTTGCATTTACTTTGATCATACCGTGGTTGCGCCGTCCAATATATTCCTTGTACAAGTTAAGAAGAAGGTACTTGGCATCATTAGTCAGGAGATTAAAACCATCGTTTATTTCATCAGACACTTCTCCACATCCTTTCACTAACTGAATTGTATCAGAAAAGAGAGGGAGACTTGAAATTATTTTAAGCACTAGCACTGTTAAGCACCTGTGGAAGTCAAGTCTACGCTCAGTTAATCCACAGACGAAGAAAAAACTCGTCAGCGGTGCAACGCTAGCGAGTCTCAGAAAAACATTTATCTACGGTAAGAATACCGGAAAGCGAGGCATTTTTCAATGAAGAAGAGCGAATACTGGCATCAGAAGTTTTTGCGGACCCCTATAGGCTATGAGAATCTAGCTTACTATCGTTTTCAAAAATATGAAATGTATCTCAAGCTAGAGGGAGATGAATTGGGATGGATGCATTAGAAAAAATGGATTTAGAGGATGCCCGTAATGAGGCGGATAAACCTAAATTCGAGATTACAGACACTGGTTCAGCAACTTGGGTAATGCGTAAGTACCAAGCATTGGTTGCAAACGATGAGGACAGTAAGCGAGATGCGGAAGAGCAAATCAAAGATATCAAGAAAAAGATTAAGGTTGTTGAAAAATGGCTTGATAATAAGCTACAAGCTAATGCCGAGAATAGGGCCTTCTTTGAAGAGAAATTAGCAGACTATCTGATGAAGCTGCGGATCGATGATCCCAAAGCACGTATTGATACACCGTTTGGGACCGTGTCTACACAGAAGTCCCGTAAAGGAGTTCTGTGGTCGGATGAGGCGGTTGTTAAGAGCTTAGAGAAACAGGGGCTATCTGATTTAATTCGAATTAAGAAGGAACCGGATAAGAAGGAGATTGCAAAGCATTTTCACTTTGTAGGCAATCGTTACGTCAATGAAGATGGTTTGGTCCTAGAGGGTGCTCTACCTAAAGAAGTGACTGAATCTCTGAAAATTAAGTTGGCGGAGGATAGCTAATCATGAATATGAGTGAATCTATCAAAAATATTGCAGCTGCCATCACCAAAGTACAACAAGAACTTCCGGCAGTCCCTAAAGACATTACTAATCCCATTACGCACAGTAAGTACGCGAACCTCGATTCAATCAATAAAGCACTCTTGCCGGTAACCAGTAAAAATGGGATTGCAGTCACGCAGTATCCAGTGTCGTCGAATGGAGAGATAGGTTGCGGAACATTGCTCCTGCATACCAGCGGTGAATATATCGACTATGGTCCTTATATGATCAGCATAGACAAAAATAAGCGTATGTCCGCGGCACAGGAAGGCGGTTCAACCATAACTTATGCGAAGCGGTATCAGCTGTCGGCAATTTTCGGGATTGTCAGTGATGCCGATGATGATGGCGAACAATCACAGAGCAATCAGTACCAAGGCAACCAGCAGAATAGAGGGCAACAAGGTGACCCACGTCAGGGTCAGTCTGGTGGGTATGACAGTAATCATAATCAATCAGGTCCAAGACCAATCACAGACGGACAAGTTACAACATTGATTTCATTATTTAAAGCGATTGCCGAGAAGGGGAAGACGGACCTGCCAACGGTTCAGAACAGCTACCTTAGACAATTAAAAATCAATAATTTAAATCAACTTGACCACGAGAGGGCAAATCAATTGACCGAGCAAGTGATCAAGAAGCTTGAACAAATGGGAGGAAGAACGAATGATCAATCGCGTGGTACTAACGGGACGACTCACTAAGGACCCTGAATTAAGATACACGCAAAACGGAGTCGCTACTGCAAACTTTAATTTAGCGGTGGACCGGCGTTATAAGAGTCAGAACGGTGATCGCGAAGCAGACTTTGTTAATTGTATTGTCTGGCGAAAGTCAGCAGAAAACTTTTCTAACTTTTTCCACAAGGGCTCCCTTGTTGGGATTGAGGGGCGCATCCAGACACGAAATTATGAGAATCAGCAGGGACAACGTGTTTATGTAACTGAGGTCGTGGTTGAAGACTTTACCTTCCTAGAGCCAATGAATCGGAACAACCAGCAAAGTGGCAGTTACAGCAATGGATATCAACCACAGCCTCAGGGACAAGGCCGACCGCAGAACAATCAGCAACGTCAGCCGCCTCAACAGGGGCAATATGGCCATCAGAACCAAGGTTACAGCAATCCTAATAATGGTGTCGACGGAATCGAGATTTCTGATGCGGATTTGCCATTTTAGGGGTGATGAGATGGAACGAGTCCCAGCAGAACTCAGAGGGCATGACTTAATCCTTCACTTGGATCATGAACTAAATGGCGATCACTTAGAAACAGTGAGTGGAAGTCGCAATCAGTTTTGGGTGGATTTTGAGGTAGCAGATACACGCAAGGCTCGAGGCAAACAACGCAGATTGTTTTTCGCCCTTCTGAACGATATTTCTATCGAATTTGTGGTTCCGTCTGAATTTCTGAAGTCGTTGTTTTATACCCAGTTCCAGATTTACACAGGTGGGAGGAACATTAGCTTAGCAGAAGCTACAAAATCGTCTGTCAGCGATGCTAAGCAGCTAATCGATCTAGTTATCGACTTCATGTTTGAGTGGCATGTACCCTTCAAGGAAGGCTATGAACTACTTCCGAGGGACGAGGAATACTTTCTCTATCAATGTTGCCGTCATCGACGCTGTATGATTTGCGGGAAACCAGCGGATATCCACCACTTGGATGTAGTGGGTATGGGAGTAGATCGTAGACGAGTTGATCACAGTAAACGTCATGTAATGACATTGTGTCGGAAACACCATACTGAATTTCATATGGTTGGAGCTAGTAAGTTTAGCAGCAAGTACCATGTACCAGTAGAAGGACTAAAGCTGGATGTGGAGACGCTTAAAAGGATTGGCGTACAAGGAAATTACGGAGGTGAGCAGGGTGGCACAACGTCGAATGTTTAGTAAGAAGATTACTGATACGGATATCTTTTTGGATATGCCGCTATCTTCACAGGCCTTGTATTTTCACTTGAATATGCACGCCGACGATGATGGATTTGTATCGAATGCAAAGACCATTCGTCGAATGATTGGGGCGAGTGAAGATGACCTAAAGTTGTTGCTTGCAAAGCAATTTATCTTCTCGTTTGAATCAGGTGTCGTTGTAATCAAAGATTGGAAAGTTCACAACTATATTCGGCGTGATACCTATAATGTAACGATTTATGGTGACGAAAAGCAGCGCCTTGATGAAGACAAAAATGGTGCGTATACGTTACGTGGACGGCCCGTGGACGAGTCGTCAACACAGGTTAGGTTAGGTAAGGATAGGTTAGGTAAGGGTAGTAAGAACCATAGTCCGGCTGACGCCGAACCTGACTTCCCATGGCAATCAGTAATTGACTACCTTAACGAAAAAACAGGAAAGCACTTTAAGCATACTGCTACGAACAAGGGCTTGGTGCTGTCTCGCCACAAGGATGGTTTCACGACTGATGATATGCGCCAAGTGATTGATAACCAGTGTAGGCTCTGGTTAGCTGATGCAAAGATGGCTAAGTACTTGCAACCATCGACACTCTTCCGAGCCAGCAAGTTTGAGGGGTATTTGAACAGCGCTCCAGCAGCACAGGTACAAGAAGGACGAGACTACTGGGTAGGTGATTAGGTGCAACCAGTGAATTTTGACGCGGCATATATCCGTCGTTTGGCCAAGGCTAAGCACGTTGATACGGATAATCTGCCGACTAAAGAAGAGATTGAACGGAAGTTTGTGGAGATGGCTAATAGCCGTTTAGCAAGGCAAAAAATGCGACGGTACTACAGTGACTCGGTGTGGTCCGGCAACATTCCAATCAGATTTGAGTTTAGCAAATGGGATATTGCTAAGCAAACTGATCCTAGCAGGGCAAAAAATCTTGGAAAACAGGCGTTTGTATTAGCTAAACAGATGGAGATGCAAAATTTCAATGTTGCTATGATGGGCGACCGTGGGGTAGGTAAGACCTCGCTTGCGTTGGCAATGATGGATTATCTGATGGATAAGGGGCGTAGTGGAATGTTTGTGTCAACAGCCGAATTATTACGACTGGTGGGAGACAAATATGATGATTCCAGTGTTGCGGCTAAGCTTCATGACATCAAGCGCTCGATGACAGAGGTTGATGTTCTCGTGCTAGATGATTTTGGCACCGAGGGTGGCATGACTGGGAATATCAAACCGGTTCACAAGGACTTACAAGATCTAATGTACCAAGTTTCTAATGCACGCGTTGATTTTGAGAATAATCAATCTCGAGGGTGCACTATCATTACGACCAACAATACAAAGCAACAGTTAAAGCAAATGTATGAAGGGAAGTTCATTGATCGGGTGTTTCCAAATAATCCGAAACATCAACTACTCTTTGAAGGGATGAAAGGGGTACGAAACGTATGAAAGTTAATGACCAGTCTGACGGTAGCATGACAGAATTACGAGAGTACGAAGTTGGCGACCTTATCAAGTCGGAAGGGTTTATCTATCTCGTTGTAGAACATGCCGGAGAATACGCCATTGTCGACTTAGACAGCAACAACGTGTCACGGCTATTTAAAAGCTTGCAGGAATTATACCGCAACGTTCACTCCACTGATGATCAGCTGGTGCATGGCGAAGTGGTAGTAAGGCGGTGTGACTATGGGGTGTGAGAGCTGCCATGGAAGCAGAGTAATCCATGTTGAAACTATGCCGGGAGTTATGACGTTTGAACCATGTCCAGAGTGTTGTTCGGCAGGAGCACAAGAAGAACGTAAATGTGGGAGTGATCGCAATGGCCCTCAATGAGGAACTTCTAACGCGGATTCGAGCTGTGGAAGCCGAATTTGGTCACGTCAAGAATTGGCCGGCTAGTGAGATAACTGAAATTCGGGCCATTGCTAACCGCGAGCCGGAGGGAACGGATCCCGATGAACTGTTAGAAGTCCGTGAGTTGGCGGAACGTGGGTTCTTCGTTACCCAGATTGCCATTAGGTTACACCACAGTCGGGGATGGGTATTGAAACGAATGCCAGAGAGCATCGAATACGTGCTGACGGAAGAAGACCGCCGGGTGCTCAAATATTATCGCCACAAAACTATTAAAGAGACCAGTTCGAAGTTACAGCGGAATGCGGACTGGGTTCGAGAGGTAAGGACCAGGCTTTGAATGTTTATCTAGGAGGGAAAACGATGAAAATTGTAGACGAACGGTTTAGCTCAACTGGAATGAGCAGTTATGGAGTGGGGCAGGTTATCTGTACTGATGGGACGCCGTACTTGATTGTTGGAAGTGTAACCGGTGAAAAGTGTTTCATGGTTGACTTAGAAGAAAGTGAAATTGTTGCTCATGCCGATTCATTGAGCGAACTATTCAAGAACGTTCATGACGAAGGTGATCAGTTAGTTGACGCAAAGTTGACGATTAATGGGAAGTAGCAACGATGCATAAATAGTTAGCTGTCAGTGAGTCGCGGCTAGAGAAAACAGTCAGATTGAGTGTTGTGACTGAAGAAATTAGTGTTGTTTACGAGCTTAAATCCGAGAAATGCTTATCTAGGAGGAATTGTAATGAATAATATCAAGATTGGTGACGTGGTTTACTGGCACGATCGTAATGGAGCGACCATGAGTGGAGAAGTCTTTCAAGTTGGTGAGGGCGCCGTTATGGTGACGTTTAACAATGGGTTAGGAACTGTGATTCTTAATGACAAAGTGGTTAAGGTGAAGAAGGGCAAGCGGGGAGGTACCAGCCATGAAGACTAACGAATTCAAAGAGAAGATGGAATTGCTTGGATTTAAGTTAATCCGCAGAAGAGACGACTGGGTAATTACTATCATTGGCGATGTAATTGGCACAGCAACAGTGAGTGCCAAAGATACTTCATACTGTATCAGCAGTCTGCCGTCCAAAGTTGCAAATATCATTGTTGAATTTGCCAACACGCCGGTTGAGGATCGG
The DNA here is from genome assembly GCF_012641095.1 of Lactobacillus sp. HBUAS51381. Taxonomy (GTDB): domain Bacteria; phylum Bacillota; class Bacilli; order Lactobacillales; family Lactobacillaceae; genus Levilactobacillus. The sequence goes on along the minus strand of NZ_JAAVSC010000003.1, from coordinate 39,529 downwards.
AAAGATGAGAAGCGATGGAACGTGGTAGTTGGACAAGATGTTGATAAGGCGGGTGAGTTTAGCATTTGGAGAAGGCCAGAATATCATGGGTTGATTGAAGATAGTTTCATTGACGCCGAAGCGTCATTGAATGATTTAAAAGATCCGACCACTATTTTTACCGATTCAGAGTTTAATCAGCTAATCAAATATCTTGAGGCATTACCCCATGGCGGCATTTATGCAAAGATTGCTGAACTGGGTAGGCGAGAGGTGACTGCCAATGATGCTAGTCTATAACCGCCTGTACGCCAGTCAAAACCGCCGAGTGAATTCTTTCAAAGAACTTCAGAAATTGGTTGTCAGTCGGTGTGCTAAGATTGGCGATCCTATCCGAAGTATTCGGGCGATTACACACGGTGCTAGTCAGCGAGGGTCAAAGGCGTATCCAACTTATGAGTTTGAAGCGATCCACGAAAAGAAACTAATTGATGGTCGGCTGTACAGAGAGAAAGTTGTTTTTGAGGTGATTAAGAATGAGTAAATTTAGAATTCCGGTTCCAGGTGATTTAAACAGTGAGTTTTTTGGTAAGAACTACTATGCAACTGATAAACACGGGAATTTGGCCGTTGTTGGAGAGAATGCGCGGCCCAACATCTTACGCCGGTACAATTTTTGGTTCACAGAGGAATCAGCGAAAAGCCACGGGTTGGAAAAACTTCCGAATGAAATGGAGGTAGTCGAATGAAAAAGCCTGAATTGAGTCCTGACGAGTGGAAATTGGTGCGACAAATTGTATGGGAGTATGGTACTGGGAATCCCGAAACGGTTGATATTTTTGATACGGTGGTTAGCGACTTGCTGGGTGTGGGAAGCACTGATCACTTAGTGTTTGAAAAGCCTGGCGAGGTCTATGAGGCGATTAAGTGGGTGATTGAAAATGGGTAAACAATCCTGTCCGTACTGCCACGGCAAGGCGGACCTAAACGATACAGCTAACAGTGACTTCCGAATTTCAGTTGATACTAGCGATCCAAGTTACCCAGTCATTGCGGTCGAGCACTTCGCGGGTGATTTGGACTACACAGGGGTTATTGCGTACTGTCCCATGTGTGGACGGAGACTGACGGATGAAGGGCAGTAGCAGAATATAAAAGGAGACGTAATCGAATGAGTAATTTAATTGAAAACATTGAAAGCATTGAAAACTGGTCGGTCGAACGCAACTTAAACGCTCAGTCCCCGGCCAAGCAGTTGCTAAAGTTGGTCGAAGAAGTCGGTGAGTTATCAGCCGCATACAACAAGCGTCAACTTAATACAGAAATTGATAGCGTAGGCGACATTCTGGTGGTTCTGACCATCTACTGCCAGCAACGAGGCCTATCTATCGAAGACTGCTTAGAACGTGCCTATAAAGAGATTAGCGGGCGTAAGGGTAAGTTGGTCAATGGGGTATTTGTTAAGGAGACGGACTTATGATGAAAATTGTTAGACTAGAACTTATTGAAACAGGTGAGACCGTAGTTGAATTGGGGGACAAAGAAACAAAGGCTTGTAGAATCGATAGCAATCAATTCTTACCAAATAAAATGCCACTATCAACTTTCGTTTATGAGGTCACTTTGAATGATGGACGGGTGTACACGGTTCCGGGAATTAAAGTTGTCGCTGAGTGGGCTGAAGAAGGAGTGACTAACAATGACTGATGACCAGAAAACGTTCCGTAACTACTTGCTGACCGTGTTTGAAGACCAATGCCAGGATATTATTCGCTCCCTGGTGTGGATTAGCAACCACGTCCACAAACTCCCTCACAACGTCCATGTGGCCTATCATCGGTTGTCTAGTCTTGAACGTAATGCAGTGATTCGGGAGGTGCTTGTGAATGGCGATTGAGCTGTCTGACAGTACTATTGGCAAAATTGTTGATGGGTTGATCACGCGTAGTAAGAGCTTTTCCAAGTCGGAATCTGAGAAAGAGTTGCGAAACACTAAGGAGCTTCTGAAAAATTACCGCTTTCTGGAAAATCATTTGGATGTTGCCTTACCGAAGATTGACGATGACACGCCACTATCTCAGTATGAATTATCCCTTATCTCCTTGTTGGGTTACCGGGCACGCTCCAAAGAGATGCTAGTCTTTGTCAACCAGATTTTAGAGCGGTACAAAAAGCTTTGCATGGAAGGTACCCCTGAGCAACAGCGGCGTTATCGTATCATTCGCGATTTGTATATTGATGGACCGGGTATTACTCGAACTAAACTAGCCGAAAGATTTAGTTGTGACGAGAAGACTATTCGACGGGACGAACGGCGGGCAATTGATGAGCTTTCAGTTATGATTTTTGGAGTTGATGGATTGAACGACATGTCCAAATAGCGCCGAATATCCGTCCCCAAAGTCCCGTTCTAAAGAGTTACTATGATATTGTGAGATAAACTTGAATTGTAGGTATTGCGGTGGCGGAATAGGTAGACGTAGCTAGACTGAAGTCCCAAGTCCTTCTTCAATCCAGTCTGCAGTTGTGAGGTGCAAATCCTCACCCGCAATGTTAAGTGGCTGTAGTCGGACCACTCCATAACGTAAGGGAGCCGAGGTTCGAATCCCCGGACTGCTTAAATCCAGAAGAGCGTCTGGCCTCTGTACACAGTGGGAAACGTGAGTTGATGGCTAATCTTAAAGCCTAACCGGTTGGGGACTATCCTTAAGTGGGTACGTGCCCCTTACATATGCCAGTGCGTTAGAGTAAGAGAGCTATGCCGGTCTGTAAAACCGGTCCCATTGGGTGAGTAGGTGCGAATCCTACCACTGGCATGATCCATTATTACATCTCCTTCAGACTGGCCCTAGCAGTAATGCTGGGGTTTTGTTATGCTGTGGTTAAAAGGAGTGGTCACTTTGAGTATGTGGGTTTCTATAGCCAGCTCAGTGGTAGTTAGTGCGGTACTTGCACCTGCCATTACGTCGTTTTGGAATAGGTACAACAGCAAGAAGGCATTGAAAATTCAAGATAAGCTTGAAGCAATTGATAGTCTTATAGTAGCAACGCGTAAAGCAGATTCGGCGTTAAGTAAGATTTCAATTGATTTTATCTTTTCGACAGACAAAGTTGATATTACATTTTACAATGAGGAGATACCACAGATTTACAATTTTTCTTTGACAAGGGAAAATTTAGACTTTGTTTGGGAAAAGTACAAGGGTTACTTTTCAGATGATCAAAGCAATGTTCAAACTAACGTTAAAGAAATTATCAAACAAATGGAAGAGACCAATAAAGAGATAGCCAAGATAGCACAGAAAGTTCAGAGTAATGAGACAGTAGATAAGAATCAGTTTAATTTTAAAATTTATTCACAAGATAGGTCAGAATATAAGGACCTTATTAGAGGCCTACTTGCAGTGAGAGAAAAGACTGTGTCTGGTAAGTGAAGAGGAGGCCTGCAAAATGCAGAAACTAACAGTAAAACAGCAGAAATTTGCTGACGAATACGTTATTAGCGGTAATGCAACGCAGGCCGCTGAACTAGCGGGTTATGCGAAGCGAAGCGCCCATTCAATCGGTGCTGAGAACTTGCAAAAACCTGCAATCGCTTCTTACATCGAATCTCGGTTAAAAGAGATTTCTGACGGAAAGATTGCTGACCAACAGGAAATCCTAGAGTATCTCACCGCAACCATGCGTGGTGAAGAGACCGAGTCGGTTGCCACGGCTAAGGGAATTTATACCGATGTGGAAGTTGGTGCCAAGGATCGAGTCAAGGCTGCTGAGCTTCTCGGTAAGCGTCTGGCTATGTGGACGGAGAAGCGAGACGTAACCGCAACAGTTGGTCCCGTGCAAATTACCGACGACATCCCCGCTGGGAGTGATGAAGATGGCTAAAATCAGCCTTGCACACTCCATGGCACCGAGCTTCTACCAGCTTTACCAAGATATTAAGCATCGCTTACATTCAAATTACTGGTTATCAGGAGGACGTGGGTCAACCAAGTCCTCTTTTATTTCGCTTGAAATTGTGTTGGGTATCATGAAAGACACGGACGCCAACGCTGTAGTCATGCGGCGGTATGCTTCCAACCTTCGTGAGTCAGTCTACGACCAGTACTTATGGGCGATTGATACCCTCGGAGTTTCCCATCTGTGGTCGGACTCAGTAAGTCCTATGCAGCTGACTTACATTCCCACCGGACAGCAGATACGATTTAAAGGGGCTGACAAGCCGGAGAAGATTAAGTCACAAAAGTTCCGACACGGCTACACGAAGTATAAGCATTTTGAAGAAGTTGCTGACTTCAAGGGTTGGAAGGAAATTCGGAACATCAACCAGTCGTTGAACCGGGGTGGCTCAGATATCCTGACTTTCTATTCCTACAACCCACCGGCCAGTGTTAATAATTGGGTCAATCAGGCCAGAGAAGAACAAAGCCGCCGTGAAGACACCTTGGTACATACATCTGATTACTTGTCAGTACCAAGAAGTTGGCTTGGCAAGGAATTCCTGGCCGATGCAGAACAGCTCAAGAAGGACAATCCAAAGGCCTATGCTCATGAGTATCTAGGCGAGGTTACTGGGACGGGGGCCGAGGTCTTCAACAATCTGACTATCAGAGAAATTACCGATGAAGAGATTAGTCACTTCGACAAAATCTATCATGGCATGGACTTTGGGTTCGCCCACGATCCACTAGCCTATGGGGATGCGTACTGGGACGCGGCAAGACGCCGGGTCTTTCTTTTTAATGAAATTTACCAAGTTGGCATGACCAATCGTGAGGCTGTGGAAGCCATTAAGCGGCTTAACCCTGAGAACGGATTGATTACCGCTGACTCTGCTGAACCCCGTACCATTGCTGAGTTCCGTGACTATGGATTAAACGTAGTCGGTGCTCGCAAGGGTCCTGGTAGCCGGGAACACGGCTTCAAGTGGCTACAAGATTTGCGTGAGATTGTGATTGACCCGGTACGGTGCCCGAATACTGCCCGTGAGTTTACAAGCTATGAGTTAGCGCGGGACCCCAACGGCAACTTTAAGGCTGGGTACCCGGATGGCAATGACCACAGTATTGATAAGACCAGATATGAACTCGAATCATTGATGAGGAAGGGAGGTTTCAGACCATGGAAATAAAGACGATGAAGAAACTACTTAAGAATACTGATGGGCGACGAACCAAGTTTGCCAACCAGTTCGACAAGTCGTTAAAGTACTACTTCAATAAAAACGACATCACGAACCGCAACAATGGTGAGTCTAAGCTAAACGAAGCTGGTAAGGATGAGCCGCTACGTCGAGCCGATAACCGTGTATCCAGTAACTTCCATCAGCTCTTAGTAGACCAGGAAGCTGGCTACGTGGCCACGGTACCGCCGACCATTGATGTGGAAGATGAGGCGCTCAACGATAAGATTAAGGACGCCCTGGGAGATAACTTCAACCTCCGACTTAATCAGATGGTGGTGGATGCCTCAAATGCTGGGGTTGCTTGGCTACACTACTGGGTTGATGATAGCGGCCAGTTCCGGTATGGTATCGTGCCGCCTGATCAATTGGTACCCATCTACTCAAGCGACTTAGACCGTAAGCTACTGGCCCTCAGACGTAGCTACAAGCAGCTTAATCCTGAGACCGGTAAGTTCTTTAGGGTTCATGAATACTGGACTGACAAGGATGTGACGGTATTTAAGTCAGAAATGTCAGACTACAGTGACCTAGCACTCTACAATGATCGCTTTACTCTCTATGATGTGACTAGCGGGAATGAGACGGGGACCGGAGCAGTATTGGAACACCAGCTGGATCGTATTCCATTTATTGCTTTCCCCAAGAACAAATACCAACGGCCTGAACTACTGAAATACAAGGGCCTAATTGACGTTTACGATACCGTCTATAACGGCTTCGTGAATGATATTGACGATATTCAGCAAGTCATTCTGGTGCTCACCAACTATGGTGGCGAAGATCTGGCTAGCTTCATGAAGGCACTCAAAGAAGACCATGCTATCAAGATGGACAGCGTTGGTACCGGCGACAAGTCAGGTGTGGATAAGCTGACCATTGATATTCCTGTGGAGGCCCGCAATGCGCTGCTAGAGGTTACCAAGTCAGACTTATTCGTCGAGGCACAGGGGATTAATCCTGTGGACTTCAAAGAAATTGGTAATGCGTCGGGAACGGCTATCCGTGCTCTGTATGGACACTTGGAACTCAAAGCGTCTATCACTGAATCTTACTTCCGAGACGCCCTCACCGAGCTAGTTCGGGCCATTTTGAGATGGCTAAAGGTACCTGACGCTGACGGTCGCAAGATTAATCAGACCTGGACTCGGACTGCCATTCAAAACGACTTGGAGCAAGCACAGATTGTGGCTCAGCTTGCACAGTATTCTAGTGATGAAGCGATTGCCAAGTCCAATCCGATTGTGGATGATCCACAGCAGGAACTCCAAGACCGGCAAGACGATATTGTGAAGCGTGATGGTTATGCTAACCCAGATGTACTTGATAACTTAGGCGGTGAGGACGATGACGAAAGCTAGCACCGAGAAGTACTGGAAACGGCGTCATCTTCAAGTCAAGGCCAAGGAAATCAAGAATGCTGAGGCTTACGAGAAGGCTCTCCAATCTGAACTTAATGGTATGTATCGTGAACTGCATGCTGAGATGGAGAAATGGTACGTTAAGTATGCCAACAACCAGGGGATGACCAAGGAAGAGGCTGTTACTGGCCTGGCAGACGTTAACTCTCAGAATTGGGGGATGACGCTAGAACGTTTTGAACGGAACGCCAAGAGAGGTCGGCATACCGAACGCTTAGATGAAGAGTACTATCGTAGCCGAGTTGCCAGGCTCCAAGACTTAGAGCAGCAGTTGCGGCAGGTTGCCCAACCATACGCTAGTCGAGAGGCTGACAGGATGCGAGATGGATTGGCTAATCAGTTTGAAGATACCTACATGCGGACCAATTATACCGTTCAAGCGTCCAAAGGGGCTTTCACAGCCAACTTTGCCCATTTCAATGAAGCACAACTGCGGATAGCTGTATCAACCCCCTGGGGGAAAGATGGCAAGGACTTCTCGAAACGTATCTGGAAGAACTACCAGCAGGATTTACCGAAGATACTGAAAGATTCGGTACTCACTAGTACGCTGATGGGCTATAGTCCACAGAAAGCTAGCCAGCTGTTTCACGCTAAGTTTCAGGACTTCAAGAAGTCTAATGTGCATCGGTTGGTCACTTCCGAGATGGGCCACATTGCCGAAGAGGCAGCAGCTAAGGGCTACGAAGAGAACGAAATTGAGTGGTATGAGTACATGGCTACCCTAGAATCCCATACTTGCGACACTTGTGGGAGGCTTGATGGTCAGAAAATTAAGCTATCAGAGCGCAAAGATGGTATCAACTATCCGCTTATCCATCCATACTGTCGTTGTACCACAGTGCCTTATTTGGAAGACTTGCCGGATATCACCGAACGCTGGTCACGGGACCCTGAGACTGGCAAGGGGAAGATGATCAAGGATGTTAAGTTCAATGAGTGGAAGAAGTCATTTGGAGCCGCAACGAATCCCGTTGTCACTTCACTTCCTGGCATTGACGCCTTGGACTCTAAACTGTGGCCGAAAGGTTTGAAAGTCACTGGGCTACCAGATGGAGATATGGTTACATTCGATTCTGAGAGAGGCCAGCGCCTGGGAAATGAGTGGCTCAATAAGTTGGTAGGCTACGAAGACGAAGAAGACCTTTCATACTTGCTTCCGAGAGGATTGAGCGATGGACAACAAATAGAGATGTCAAATTGGCTAAAGCAAGTCAATCAGAGAAAGCAAGCGATAGCTGAGGCTAAGAAGGCGAAAGCCAACGCTTTGATGACAGATGATGACATCATGAATCTTCGTAGAAAGGTCCTTATGCAACTCTATCAGCCTACTGAAGCGGAAATTAGCAGGGTTGGCCGCTCTCTGTATGAAAGAAGATTCGAAAAAGGATTTTCCAGTCGACAAGCCACCATTGATAAGCAACAATCTAATTATTCAACCCATCTTAAAGAGTACAACGCAATGCGTGTGAAGTATCAGCGTGATGGTGATCCAGAATTTTATAAGAAGGTTACAAGGAAGTATAATCAAGTAATAGCCGAACAAAAAAAGTTGGAAGCCAGCAAGTTTGGGATAAAAAACCAACAGTCACAAGATGTCAAAGACATGTTGAGTAAGTTTCGAGTTATGGGTAGGAAAAATGTTGAAATGAAGTTTGCTCCAGAATCAGATTCCAAGGTTGGAGAATTGATCAATAAAACGTATGATTACTATCCCAGTGATTGGTTTGATATTTCGAATTCGATTGGAACAATGAAGGTATTTGAGACAGACCGGGGCTATTACCGCCACGAATTTGGTCAGGCGACTTCGGAGTTAGCATTAAGTAATGTTCAGGACAGTTCTAATGGACTGAAGGTTGCATTTCATGAGTTAGGACATCGGAATGAGCATCTTGATCCCAGAGTCACCAAGTTGGAACATGAATTTTATCAACGTAGAACGTATAGTGATAGACTCGAAAAGCTGAGTAAGGTTACTGGAAATAAAGCTTATGACAGCTGGGAGAAAACGCGGAAAGATAACTTTCTGAGTCCGTATATGGGCAAGGATTATGGAAATACTGAGGATTCAGCTTACGAACTATTGTCTATGGGGCTAGAGTCTGTGTACCGGATGAGTTATGATGTAACCAAAGATAAAGATTATGCACAGTTCATTCTAGGTATTCTGGCAATTATGTAAGGGAGGGTAATCGCGATGGATTTTGAAGTAGAAGCCATAATCAGAGGCCAGCTGGTTCGCTTTTGGTGGATTAATGATGGTCTCCAATGTAGTGATGTCGAAGCAATGTCTTGGTTTAAACGGTTACTGGACCTTCACATTCCGCAGGAAACTAGGATTCCGGGTGGATTGGATTATACGAATGATTTGTCCGATGGAGCCAATGCTTTTCGAGCGGTGACCGGTGTTTTTGAAGATAGCAAGGTTCTTATTGAACCAAGCGATGAGTTTATGGGATTCGATAAAAATGTGATCTATTAGTAAGCACCCGACAAAACGATGAAACCGAACTACCTCAAATAAAAGAGGAGAGGCTTTGTATGAATCCCCAAAAGATGAAACTATCTAAAATCATTGCCGCGTTTCGGGCAAGGCAAGTTCAATTCAAATTGAAAGATGGAAGCATCAAAACTATTTTTGTGGAAGAAATTGAGAATGAGTTAGATGATCAACCAGAGCTTGTCTTTATGGCGGACGTTCCTGAAAAAGACATTAAAATTTCAGATGTAGTTAGTGCCACAGCGATTTAGTTAGGAGGTTCAGCTATGGCTAAGGATGATTACTTTGTTATTATGTATCAGTTATTAAAAATTCTGTATGACAAACTCAAACAGGGCAAATCAATAACTGATGATGAATTCAATATGTTGAGTGATAAGCTTAATGAAACCTATTGGCATTATATTTTGATTAATATGGCTAACGAGGGCTTTATCTCAGGAGTGCAATCAATTAGTACCCTGAATGGCGAAGATATCAAAACCCATAACGTGAAGATCACGCCTGCCGGTATTGAGTATCTATTCAGTAACTCCATGATGGAACGAGTAAAAAACACATTAAAGGATATTAAAGGGATTATTCCCGGCATTTAGCACCCGACAAATACGTTGAGTGCTATTTTTATACCCATTTTGACCCTAGCAAGTCGTAAAACTGCTTTTTGTTTTACCTTGATCGTGGTCGCCCCACGTAAAAACAGCGAGAGAGGGATGTAAGTATGAAACGAGAATTTTTAAAGAGTTTGAAACTGGAAGATGATCAAATTGATGCCATTATGGCCGAGCATGGTAAGGACGTGGAAGCCTCGAAGTCACAGTTGGCTGAGCTAACCACTGAAACTGAGAGCCTCAAGACTCAGATTGCCGACCGTGACAAGGATATCAAGTCACTCAAGAAAGACGCTGGTGACAACGAGGGGCTTTCTAAGCAATTGACCGAACTTCAGGACAAGTACAAGACTGACACAGAGAACCTGACCAACCAGCTGAGCCAAACCAAGTTGAATGGTGCGCTGGCTACGGCGCTGACGGGTGCCAAGGCACGCAATCCTAAGGCTGTGGAAGGGCTACTCGATATGGAAAAGGTCAAGCTAACTGATGACGGTAAGCTAGAGGGGCTAGATGACCAACTCAGTGCGCTTCGGAAGTCTGATGGCTATTTGTTCGATGGTGGCAAGCAAACCCACTACGACCCTGCTGGTGGTAATGGGTCTGATGATTCTGACCAAGTTCAAACCTTAGTTGACGCTTTTAAATAACAGAAAGAAGGAATAATTTATGGCAACAGTTAATTACGCTGAGGCTTATCAACAAGCTATTCAGCAAGCATTCTACGATGGACATTTATTCTCTGCTGATTTATGGAATTCCCCATCTAACGGCGTTATCAAATTCGATGGAGCTAAGCATATCAAGGTTCCACGCTTGAGCATTAGTGAAGGGCGGCGAGACCGGACACGGCGTACCATTACGCAGCCAAGTGCAAACTACTCTAACGACTGGGATAGCTATGAACTGACCAACGAACGTTACTGGGACACACTTGTTGACCCATCTGATATTGACGAATCCAATATGGTTATCAGCATTGCCAACATTACCAAGCAATTTAACTTGGATGAGAAGATGCCAGAAATGGACCGTCAAATGTTCTCTAAGCTGTACCAAGAAAAGTTGGCTGCTGCCGATGGTGGCCTGCACACCGATACGCTTGATGAAAAGAACATCCTGACTGCTTTCGATGACATGATGGTCAACTTTGATGAAGCACGGATTCCGCAGCAGAACCGGGTACTGTACTTGACACCTAAGAATAATGCCATTCTGAAGCGGGCCGAAGCCATGAACCGTGAGCTTAACTTGAAGGACCCTAACAATGTCCAACGGACGGTCTACAGTATTGATGATGTGACAATTGTGGTTGTGCCATCTGACCTCATGCAAACGGCATTCGACTTCACTGTCGGCTCTAAGGCTGTGGATGATGCCAAGCAGATTGAAATGTTCCTGATTTACAATGGTGTTCAAATCGCGCCACAAAAGTATAGCTTCGTTGGATTCGATGCACCTAGTGCTGCCAATAGTGGTAACTACCTTTACTACGAACAATCCTACGATGATGTTCTGCTGTTGAAGACGAAGACTAAGGGTATCGAGTTCGTTACGTCTGATAAGGTGGCTTCCACAGACGACCCAAAAGCGTAGCCCCCGACAAGCCGACTAGTGCCAGCACGGTAGCGGATATCACTGCTTGGCTAGACGCTAATAGTATCAGCCATGACGGGGTAACCTTGAAAGCCGATCTGTTGGCGCTGGTACCGGCCGACTAAAAGGGGGAATCCACATGGATAAACATCCACGGAGAGAAGAACTGCTAGGGCAATTGAAGCTGCTCAATCCTGACGACGGGAGTAATCCCAACTATCAAATGATGTTGGAGTTTGCGTTCGATAAGGTGGCCCAAGATGTGGCTAACTACACGCACTTGGCGATTGCGGTGCTCCCTGTTGAGCTTGACACAGTTCTGCTGAGTTTGTGCCAGCAGTTTCTAGCTACTCACCAGCTGCTTACTCCGGTAGCCGACCGAGATGGGGACGTTAAAACGCTCAGTGAAGGTGATACGTCCGTGACTTTTAAGTCGATTGGTGAGGTGTATGCGGAGTTGCAGTCGGTGAACTCACTGACTGACAACTACGTAGCCCAGCTCAATAGTTTTCGGGTGGTGAAGCGATGAAAGCAGCGTTTAATAGGATGGGCAATCAGCTCACCAAGCTGTGGTTCGATCGGGTGACGATTACCGGTGTCAAGACAGTCAAGGACGGCCCGTTTACTGATACAGAACCAGCCGTGATTGTCGAAAATGAACCAGCAAAGGTTATTTTGAAGGGCCTCAAAGCTAGTGAGCAAACGTTCTTCGGAACCGACGCTTATGATGCAAAGCTACTCATCCGTAATGGCTTAAAAGTCCCTGCTGGGGCCGAGATAGACGTGACTGATGTAAATGGTCAAGTCACACACTACAAGCGTGCTAGCAAGGGATATGCCGGGTACGTAAGCCACCAAGAAGTAGCGATGGTACGCGATGAGAAAGCTAGTGAGGAGGTGGAGTAGATGGCATTCTACACTGTCGATGATGATGAATTTCAGGCGTGGGCCAAAGAAGTTCAGGCCAAGGCCGCCAATCCAACTCAGCTTAAAACAGAGCTTCAGCAATCGCTTAAACGGGTGGGAGTACAGGCACAACGGCGTGTCAGTAACTCAACTCCAGTTGGTAAGCCGCCCCGTGGTACTGGTAATCTAAGGCGAGGTTGGAACATTGATGGGCCTTTCATTAGTGGAGCTGTTATCTCTCTCAAGCTTTATAACAATGTTGAGTACGCGCCGTTTGTTGAGAATGGTCACCGTACCCGCGGAGGTGGCGGTTGGGTGCCAGGACGCTTCATGCTACGCGACTCTATCGAAGCCATCTCTGGTGAGTTGCCGTTATTGCTGACACCAGGATTCATGAGCGCAATGGAGGGACTGCTGTAAATGACAATTATCGAACGTATCGGGCAACTTTTAGCGACTATCGCGCCTGCTGTGCCTGTTTATTGCGAGAATCAAACTGGCGGTTTCAAGGAACCGTCTTTTTACGTGTCGGCTATCGGCGGTCGCAGCCAACCGGAACTCTTTGGGCGGCAGAAACAGACTCATGGGTACCAAGTGGTCTACTTCCCGAATCCGAAGAGACCAAATGCAGATATGGAGATAGTAGAGAAGCTACTTTTTTATCAGTTTCTGACGCTTCCCAAGTTCGCCCATATCCGGGATCGCAACTTTAACCGGGTAGATGGGACATTAACACTGGATTTCAATATCGTGTTGTGGGCTCAGCCTGTGGATGATACACCGAAGCAACGAAAGATGAAACAAGAAGAAAGGGTGACAGATAGTGACCGTAGCGAAAACTAAGCAACGGGTGGCTAAGGCTACCTATGACAAGGCCGGACTGGTGAACAGTACCGGCTTTTCTACTACCCAACGAGCAATTCTGAACATCGTTTTGGACGATGGCAAAGAGTACTCGCTGGATGAAGCAAAGAATCTAATCAAGAAATTTAAAGGGGGTATCTAGTATGGCTGGTGGAATTTGGACAACGCAAAACAAGGTGCGACCTGGTGCTTATATCAACACCGCTGGAGCGCCACAAGCTAAGGCAGACACGACTTCCGGTCGAGTCCTACTGGTTAATGGGATTCAGTTAGATTGGGGCCCACAAGGGATTGTGGAGCTTGATAATGGCAGTGACTTTCAAGCACTCTTAGGGGCGCCATTATCTGACAGCAAGCTGGTAACTATTCGTGAAGCTTTGAAGGGGGCCGCCACGGTTCTCTACCTGAATTTGAATGGTGGGACGGCTGCTACGATTGCCGATGAGGCCTTGCCTTGGAGCTTCACAGCTAACTACGCTGGAACAAAGGGTAATGACCTGACTGTTTCGGTCACGAAGGACGCTACTGATGAGACGCGGTTGACCGTACAGTTCTTGTATGGCACTGCAATCATTGACGAACAAGTGCTCCATACGACTACGGCGGCCGGTCTTAAGAGTAATGACTTTGTCACGGTTAAGCTAACCGACACGGCAGATGCACAAACTAAGCTGGAGGCTTTAGCCGGTAAGACGACCTACAAGCTGACTGGTGGTGTAACTACTCCTGTGGACGTGACCGACGTACTCAGTGACACATTGGCCACCAAGACGTTTAACGTAGCTACCACGGCTGGTTATCCGGTTGAGAGTAACGTGCACGCTTTGCTAGTCCAACTAGTTGAAGGGCTACGCGACAACGAAGGCTACAAAGTCACGGCGGTTGTACCTGGTGTTGAAGGTCTGGATTATGACCATGAAGCCGTTACGGCTGTGATCAATGGGGTCGAATTGACTGACGGCGAAAAGCTGGACGCTACTACCGCCGCTGCATATGTAGCTGGGGTGGCCTCTGCTGCGGGTGCTACTGGGTCACTGACTTACGTCGCTTACCCTGATGCTGTGGATGCCAACCCACGGCTGACAAATGAAGCGACTATTCGGAACCTGGCTAACGGCTATATTGTCTTTACGGCACGCCGAGATGGTTCGGTAGTGGTAGAACAGGACATCAACACCCTCACGACGTTTACCGAAGCTAAGCCAAAAGACTTCCACAAGAATCGGACCATTCGGACGCTGGATGCGATTGCTAATGATACGCAGGATGTATTCGAAGGTCAGTTCATCGGTAAGGTGAACAACGATTCGATTGGCCGGGATTTGTTTAAAGCTAACCGGGTAGCTTACTTGCGGACTTTGGAAACTGCCGGGGCAATTGGCAGCTTCGATCCAAGTGACTTGACCGTTGAACCTGGGGATGAAAAGGATTCTATCTTAGTTACCCTAGGCATTACGCCGATTGATGCGATGGAAAAACTGTATATGACTATTACGGTTTACTAGAAAGGGGCGAGCGATAAATGGATAACGAACAATTTTCAACCGTCGGCCAATTTTTAAATGGCCGGGATACCATTTCTACCAAGGACGCCAAGGTTTTCGTGACAATCAACGGTAAAGTACTACCGATGATTGAAGCAAACAAGTTTAGTGCCAAATTAGAAAAGAACAAGGAAGACGTGCAAACGCTTGGCAGTCGGTGGAAGCACAAGAAGGTCACTAGCGTCGAGGGAACCGGGACGTTGGGGGGCTACCTGATTACGTCCAACTGGGCCAAGTACGCATTGCCTTACATTCGTGGTGGCAAGGACTTGTATTTTGAAGTTACGTTGACCATTGAGGATTCAACCTCTAAGGCTGGCAAGCAGACGCTGCACTTCTCTGGGGTTAACCTGGACGATGTGCCATTTGCTGACTTTGAAGCCGATGATGATGTGATGCAATGGGAATCAGACTTCACTTTTGAAGATGTAGAACTTGTAGAGCCATTCACTGGCTTCGATATTTAATTTAGGAGGAATTTAGCATGGCTGATCAAGTAAGTATTCAAGACTTTATTCAAAAGAACGAGGAAGAAACGGCTGAGGTAAAGCTGGACCGTTTTCCAACGCCATTCGTTTTGCGAGAGCTCAGCATTTCGGAGGGAGAACGTCTTCGGAAGCAAGCGACTAAGAAGCAACGCAACCCTAAGAGCGGTCAAGTGGAATCCACGGTTGACCAATCTTTGGCTGGAGAACTCATGCTAGTTGCGGGCATTGTCCAACCAGACTTGGATAATAATGAGCTTCAAACGGCCTATGGCACTTTAGGCGATAGCTTGGGTACCTTGAAGGCCATGCTAAAGATGAGTGAATTCGCGACGCTGGCTAAGAGGTTTAACGCAATCAACGGCTTTGATACCTCTGTTGATGATGATGTGGAAGCAGTAAAAAACTAATTGAGGCCGGCAACGGCAATGATTTTAAATACTACTTCTTCTCTATGAATGAATACCATTGGACACCCCAGCAATGGGCCAGACTTTCACGGAAGGAAAAGGCCGTTGTGATTGCTGGTATTGATATTCGAATTAAAGAAGAGGAACAGGAACGTAAAAAAGCTGAACGGAGGGCTAGGTCTAAGCATTAGGTCTAGCCTTTTCGTCGGTTAGAAAGGAGGTAGCCTATGGCGGACAAAGTTGTTAGCGCCACGATTAAAATCAACGATGGGTTTAGTGCTGCACTGAGTAAATTAAGCGCAGGGGTTGGCCGCGGCTCTACGGCGATGAATCAGCTGTCGGCCGGGGCTGGGAAGACTGGCGGCATGTTTAAGTCGATGCTAGGGGCCAACATCATTGGTGCTGGTATCACTAAAGGTATCGGCGTAATCACCAGTGGCGTTGGCAGCATGGTTGGAGAGCTTAATGAATCTAGCAAGGCGTGGCAAACATTTGAGGGCAACATGTCTATGATTGGGAAGAGTCCAGCACAGATTTCTAAAACTGAAGGTAGCCTTCAAAAATTTGCCGAACAGACTATTTATTCGGCATCTGATATGGCATCTACGTACAGTCAACTAGCCGCTGTTGGTACGAAGAACACAGGAAAATTAGTAAAGGGCTTTGGTGGATTGGCTGCTGCTTCTTCTGATCCACAGCAAGCCATGAAGACGCTGAGTCAACAGGCCACACAAGCCGCAGCAAAGCCAAAAATTCAGTGGCAAGACTTTAGATTGATGCTTGAACAAACCCCAGCCGGCATGGCGATGGTTGCGAAAACTATGCACAAAAGCACAGGACAACTGGTCAAGGATGTTCAGGCAGGAAAAGTTAAGACACAAGACTTCTTCAATGCAATTGCGAAGACTGGGACAAATAAGAGTTTTAGCAAAATGGCAACCCAGTATAAAACTGTCGGTCAAGCAATTGACGGACTACGCGAAGGCTTGGCTGGTAAATTACGTAAACCTTGGCAAGAAATTTCAGCAGTTGGAATCAAGGCAGTTAGTAGTCTTTCCAATAGTGTGGAGGGTATAGATTTTTCTGGTATTGGAAAGGGTATTGTTCCGGTAGTTCAAGGCGTTGTAAATGCCGTCAAGACTGCGGGGCAAGCAATTAGTGCCTTCTTCTCTTCGCTCGGCAAAACTGGGGCGTTAAGTTCAGTTAGTTCAGCGTTAAGCAGCATTGGGAAGGCGTTCGGTGACGTAATGGGTAAGCTATCTAGTAGCGGTGGTAAGGATCCATTTGCCATGTTTAAGACGTTAGGGAGCATTAGCGGCAGTGCTATCAAGGGTTTAGCAGATGGATTGAAAGCAATTGCTGATGTGGCTGGTAGTCTTGATCCCACAGCGTTAAAAATGTTGGGTGCCGCTTTCGTTGCTTTGAAAATGAGCACCAAAGGATTGGTGTTGACGGGTATCGTACTTGCTCTAACAACGCTAAGCAAGCTAGATCCAGGTGTCTTAAATGCACTAGCCATGGCAATCGGTTTAGTCGCTGTTGCCATTTTAACGTTCAAAGCCGCGAAAAACGTCAGCAGCATTATTAGTAAAATCGGTCAGTCTCTTAGCGGATTAGGTAAAGGAAGCGGAGTTGAAGATGTCGCGAAGTCTTCTAGTAAGGCTGCTGCGGGCTTCATTAAACTAGGTTTCTCGCTCCTACTGGTTGGCGGCGCGGTTGCATTGACCGGCGCTGGCCTGTGGATGATGGCTGAAGCAGTCACAACACTAGTCAGTGCTGGTTGGCCCGCCGTCGCTCTATTTGCTGGGATGGTTGTTGGTATTGGTGTTCTCGCGATGGTCGTTTCGAAGCTTGGACCAGCTATGATTATGGGTGCTGCTGGATTTGCTGTCTTCGGTGCTGCTCTAGTTCTTATTGGTGTAGCTATACTGATTGCAGCAGCAGGGATGACCCTATTAGCTACGCAGTTACCGACGATTGCCGAATCGGGTGCCATGGCGGCCCTTAACATCGTTTTATTGGGCGGTGCACTTGCGGTATTTGGCGCACTGTCTATTGTTGCTGCCGCCGGATTGTTACTGTTAGGTGTTGGGCTTGCTGTGGCCGGTGTTAGTTTTATGGTAGCCGCGGTTGGGGCGCTCCTATTCGGGGTAGCTATGATGGTTGTTGCTGTGGGTGTGACTATCGCAGCGGTAGGCATGATGATTCTGGCGGTTGCCTTACCACTTATTGCCGCGTCAACCATGATTGCAGCTGTAGGGATGTTACTCATGGGTACAGCTATGGTTGTTGTTGCAGCAGTCGCAATGATTGCCGGTGCTGGTATGATGATTTTCGCATTAGCACTGGTTATCGCGGCACCACTCATGATGGTGGCCGCAGCCGGTGCCATACTACTTGGTGCAGCTTCTATTGTTCTGGGAGCAGGACTTATGGTTGCTGGCGCCGGGTTGACGGTTGTGGCAGCTGGATTACGCTCAGTTATTTCAGCAGTAAGCGCTATGGTTTCAGCATTCGTTAATGGGGTGTCTCGATTAGTTTCAGGAGTTACTTCAGGTATGTCACAGGTTGTGTCTGCAGTCCGCAACGGGATGCAAAACGCGGTTAATGCTGCAAAAGGCTTCGGTAGCGCACTTGTAGGTGCTGGTGCTGATTTAATCGAAGGTCTCGTTAGGGGGATCACATCAATGGTTGGTAAAGCCGTGGCAGCAGTTAAAAATGTCGCTAAGAGTGTCGTTAATGCTGCGAAGAATGCAATGGGGATTGGCTCCCCGTCCAAGATTTTTAAACAATATGGCCGTTGGGTTGTAGAGGGACTCGCAATTGGCTTGGGGTCAAACCAAGCTGAGAACGCTTCGCGAAGTATGGCAATGGGAGTGGTTGGTGCAGCTAACGCACTGAACCATATGCCTAGTGCTAATCCTGGTAATCTCTTGGCCAACGGATTTAATAACGCGGCCACTGCGGTTGGTGGGCTTGCTTCTGCTATGCAAGGCATCAATGGCACGTCTGTGGATGTGAACGGCAATCTGAGTGGCAGTGCCACTGGGAATGCTCCTCAAAGCACTTCGTTCGGCAGTAGTGCCGGTGGCTATTCCACAGTTGCCAACTACTCAGATACCAGTAGTTCCGAACAAAGTGGTATCAACGTTACAATTCAGCCGGGAGCATTTGTGCTCCAAAGCACTAGTAATGCAGACTACGACGCTGAAACGATGGTTTCAAAGATTGAGACTTATCTAGTTAATTTAAAAGAACGGAGGGGATAGTCCAATGGCCGATATGCAATTCAACTTGACCGACAGTAAGAACAAAACGTTTGCGCTGCCAATCAATCCGAAAGAAATTTCTATTGATTCGTCCACGGAGGACTCTACCGTTTCTGTGGTTAAGTTAGGTCAGATTAGTTTGGTGGGCGATGAAAAGATTCGCTCGATTGAGATTAGTAGCACGTTACCCGTTAAGACGGATGAAGTGCACTACCTCAGCATCGCCAATCCATATAAGAACGGTCAGACCTATGTGGATAAGCTGGCTAAGATTTATAAGTCCAAGAAGCAAATTCGATTGGTCGTCACCAAGACTAAGATTAGCTTCAAGGGAATCATGTCGGAGTTCAAGTATGGTATGGAAAATGGCAACGCCGATGAATTTACCTACACCTTTAAACTGACTGAGTACAAGCCTCATAAGGCGAAGAAAATCAAAACGTCCAAGAAGAAAAAGAAGAAGGTGGCCAAGAAAGGCAAGTCCCGATCGAAACCACCTAAAAAGATTGGCCGGGGGTCTAAGGTGATCGTGAATGGTCGGCTCCATGCCAATTCTGCCGGTTTGGGACCAGGATTAATCGAGCGGAATGCTACCCGCAAGATTTCGCTGATTGCCAAGGGCGCCAAGTACCCGTACCACGTCACTACACTTAGTGGTGGGGCTCGGGGCTGGGTGTCTAAGGCAGCAGTAAAGGCGGTGTGATATGACAGTTACTTTCTTTCAGTCGCAAACGCCTAGTGAGAAGACCAAGTGGGACCTACGTGAGATTTTGAAGACCGACATCAAGTGGACGACTGACATTGACTTCTCGGCTGGACAACTGACGTTTGGACTAGTCGAAGTCGATGAAGGCTACACGCCTAAGAACGGGGATGTGATCTGGTTCAATTGGGATCATGATCACGTCTTTAAAGGTAAGGTCTTCAAAGTTGATTACGACGAGTCGGAAGTCTTCAATGTCACGGCCTATGACAGTCTGCGATACTTCAAGAATCAGGACTCACTTATCTGGCCAGTGTCGACTATCTCACAGCGCTTCACTAAGGTGGCTAAATTGGCCGGAGTGAAGCACAAGGTTGTCGACAAGTCGACTCACAAGTTAGTGGCGGAAGTGGCGGATAGTAAGAGCTATTTCGACATGCTCAAAGATTCCTTCAAGTCAACGCGGCTGGCTACGGGGCACCGGTACTTTCTGCACGACAATTACGGTGTGGTTGAGTTGCGGCGGTCGCCATATAAGAAATTGAAATATTACATTGGTGACCAGTCGCAAATGACTGGTTTTTCTTTTAGCAAAAGCATTGATGAGGCCGCCAACGTCGTTCGGGTAGTCCGGACCGATAAGAAAAAGAAGCAGAAGTCTTCATCCACAGCCAAAGCTAAGAAACAGACCGCAGCCCAGAAGAAGGCGGCTGAGGTGGCTAACACGAAGTTGAAGACCGTTACGGCGGCTGGCAATTCGGTTGATCGCTGGGGTAAGCTTCAGATTGTCGAGAAGGCCAAGGACAAAGCCAACGCGGCTCAGATGAAACAGAAGGCCAAGGATATTCTGAAGTCGAAGAATAAGCAGACCTACACGTTGAAACTGAAAGTGCTAGCTACTTTAGATATGGTTCCCGGCAACCAGGCGATGGTGAAGGTGAAGAGTTTGAAGGATATCGGACTTGGTAGCAAGTATTTGTTGATTACCAAGGCCACCCATACGTTCGGGACAGCCAGTCACACAGCTGAGCTAGAAATGAAGGTGAAAATCTAATGGCGGGAGAAACCATGTTAGGCTGGTGGGCCAACCGCGGTGGCCACGATAGCGAGTACTCGGATATCGTGTTTGGAACTGTGGTATCTGCGTCGCCGCTGGCCATTCAGATTTCTAATCAGATGACGCTCACCGAGGCCTTTCTGAATCTTAGTGAGTCGGTTACCGACCATAAGGTGAAGATGAAGATTGACGGTAAGGAAACAACGGTCACTATTTTGGGCGCCCTGAAGAAGGGTGATGGGGTCACGATGATCCGCCAAGATGGGGGCCAACAGTTTTACGTACTAGAAAAGACGGGAGGTGACGAAGATGGATGATGAACTGGAAGAGGTTGAGACCGAAGACGTAGTTGATGAGGTCGAAGACGAAGTTGAGGAAGAGACGCTCCCCAGCCGTACCTACAGGGTGCAGAACGACCGAATCATTGCGATGACGGATGGCCAATCTGCGATGGTGCAGGCTGTGGACAAGATTCTTCGAACCGAACGCTTTGTCTACCCGATTTACGATGACCAGTATGGTAATGACCTGGGAGAATTGATTGGCAAGGACTTTGATTATGCTGAGGTTGAAGTTGACCGAATGCTAACGGAAGCCTTGGAAGCCGATGACCGGGTTACCGATGTGTCGATTGATGAGACCGAACGGGTGGACTCGACGACCCTGAAGGTTATCGGCTCTTGTGAGACCATCTTCGGCACTATCCCTATTGAAAGCGAGGTGACACTGAGTGAATCCTGAATTACTGGCACAAGAGCTAGAGTCTCATGATTTCGATTATTTTATGGATTCGATGTTGGATGACGTGAGTGATGACGTGGACAAGCGGCAAGGGTCTATCATCTATGATGCGTTGGGCCCCGCAGCTACCCAGTTAGCTGAAGAGTCGTTGCAAATGTCTGGCGTTATCCGGGCAGCGTACACGAAGACGGCTCCCGGTGAGTTTCTGGACTATCGGGCTCCCGAACGCGGAACTGTCCGGCAAGCGGCTACCACAGCGCAAGTGCTGGCCAAGTTCTTGGATAGTGACGGTTCGGCAATTGGCAATATCGAGATTGGTGACCAGTTCGCTAGCGTGGGTGAAGAACCCATTTTCTACCACGTCACCAGAGTTAACGAAGACCAGACGGCTATTTTGACAACTGATGAGGTTGGTACCGCTGCTAACAGGTATCTCGGTCAAATCTTACCAGTGACGCCTAACGATTCATTAAGCTGGGCCGAGATTACCGCTGTGACGGTGCCCGCGAAGGATAGCGAGACCGATGACCACCTACGGGAACGACTGCTATCACCAGACGCTTACAACGCCTATGGCGGTAACGTTGCTGACTATCTGGATATGCTGTCTAAGATTAGTGATGTGGGTGCTGGTCAGGTCTATCCGACCTGGCAAGGTGGCGGCACAGTCAAGCTGGTAATTGTGAACAACGAGTTACGGGCCGCTAGTGCTTCGTTGCTTGACCAGGTCAAGCAGAATATTGATCCGGTCGAGTTTGAGGGACAAGGCTACGGCCTGGCACCAATTGGTCACGCGGTCACTGTGGTGGCGCCTAGCGAAGTTAAGGTTGCTATCGAATCAACGGTTACAACTGACTCGCAAGCTTCTGTATCAAGTGTGGAATCTCAAGTTAAGACCGGTATTGAATCATACTTCGCCAAACGGCGTGAAGCTTGGGATGACGTGGATAAGGTGACCGGCCGGGGTTATTCGCTGACAGTGTATCGCTCGCAAATTTTGTCCGAAATCATGCGAGTAGAGGGCGTGATTAACGCCACTCTCCCGACTTTGAACGGAAAAGAGAGCGATGTGGTGATGGTGTTTAACGACGATGTATCCGAGTTGCCAGTGGTTGGTGAGGTGGTGCTTCATGGTTAAGCTGAAAGAGTATCTGCCAGATTACTATGAAGACGTTCGTGAGATGCAGCGGTTGATGGAGGTCGAGCAGAAACAGGCAGACGGTTTCGATGATATGGCAACCCGGATTTTGTTGAACCAGTTTGTGTCGACCGCTGATAGCGATGGGCTAAGTATCTTTGAGAATCAGTTGGGATTACCGACGGATTTAAGCCAGTCCCTAGAATCGCGCCGCTACGATATCATGGTACGCTTACTGCCGCCGCGACCAATCACTATCTGGTATTTCCGGGAGTTGCTAGCTTCGATGGATATTCCGGCCACAGTGGATCATGATGCTATCCGCAGCCATGTAACCACGATGAGTCAGGCCGACGATATTACGCCGGAACAAATCAAGCGACTGCGCTATCTGCTGAATGTGATGTTGCCGGCTGACCAGACCTATCAAATTACTACTGAGTCGAATGTAGCGGTCAACCAGACTATTTTTACTGGTAGCCTGACACAGACTTATACCAAGGCAACGGTCATGCCTAAGACACGGCGAACCGCAGTGGTACGGCAACCGCAATACTTTGGCGGTATCAAGCCACAGATTTACGTAAGAACAAAAATTAAGGGAGGGGATGAGAATCAATGAGTAAGTATGATGCTTCAGAGTTGACGAACGAGGGTTTGCGGCTATCTAGCTTGGCGGCCAACGGGAAGACTAGCTTCACGATTACCCGGGTAGCTTCCACAGCCGATGACTTGTCTACCGTGGATGTGACCGAGTTAACGGCGCTACCGAATGAAGTGCAGACAGGGATCATCAACGACCGACTGAATTCACCCGATGGTAACAACGCCATCGTGGGGACCGACGTTATTTTTGAGAACTCCGGGCTGACTGAGAGTTATTCGATTGGCGCGGTAGGTCTGTATGCGACTGAGACTGGAGATAGTAAATCAGAAGTCCTATATGCTGTGGTCAAGGCTATCAAGCCAGAATTTATTCCGGACTTTGGCGACAAAGTATTGATGCAATTCGGCATGATCGTTTATGTGATTGTCGGTAAGGCTGAGAACGTGACAGTGACCATCAACCCGGCTGGTATGGCGACTAAGGAATACGTTGACAAGGCTATTGAAGCCCACAAAGTTATCCTGCCAGCTACACTGATGTACACGGATAAGGACGCTGAGATTGCAGCATTGTGGAAGTTCCTGAAGGACCCAACCAATGCAAACGGGAGTCCTTATGTGGCTAAGGAGACTGCCGACAAGGGGTATGTCCGTGATAATAAAAACGGATCTTTAACTTACGGTGATAACGTTACTATTGAGCCAGCCGACAAGGTGCATACGCAACAGATTCGGGAGAATGGGACTAGTGAACCCGCTAACTTTGATAGTGGAGATTTGACTATTGATAAGGACCTGGAAGTTCTTGGCGGGAAGATCTTTAGTGAGTCTGAAGATTATGCCGCGTTCGTGGCTGCACATGATAAGGGGATCTTCTTCATTACTGAAGATGATCCGGCTAGTTAGGAGAGATGAGATGCAAGTAGGCAATTCTAAAGTAAAGAAGATTCTGGTTGGTGACAAGGTGATTTATCGCGATTCGGACGGGTGGATTCCACTGGAATTACCAGACGGGGTAAATGGGGTGATTCTCTTTCGGGATAAAGGGGACAATACGGCCGAGCTTACCGGTACTCTTGGATTTGCAACCACATCGCAAACGTATACTACTTATTCCCCAGGGCATCTGGTTTTGACACCACCTCAGGGGTATCAATTTGTAGACACTGATTGGAAGACTGATACCGAAAACAAAAGTAAGATGCGGGTTTATGGTAGCAGATCCACTGGTGGACAAGCAATCATGTATACTGATGCCACCTTGCAATTTAGTGAGGGAAATATCTCCTTCAGCCAAATTTATAACAGCCAAAATGTAAACGGAGCGCATTTGATACTAGCATCATTTAATCGGATAAATACCAACTATTTGGCAAATGCGGAAGAAGACGCATTACCGGCCATTGTAAATATCAAACGAGTATAGGAGGTAACATCATGAAAAATAAGTTAACCCTATTTATCATGTGGGGGGGGTAGAAATACCTACCTAAACCACTTCTCCGGGGGTGGTAGCCTATGACAATATTAGTAGGTAATAAGAGAGTTAAGAAGATCGTTGCTGGTGGGAATGTGTTTGTTTCGAGAGAGGACGTTTGGTTGGAATGCAAGACGGATAATGTTTTCTCTGGAATTCCTATTTTGATGAAATACGATAAAACGACAGGTATTGCATCGTTCTTGGGTGGTCAGTATGCATCGTGGAGTCCAAGCGAGGAGCCATGGCATCATTTACTATTGCAGCTTCCAGAAGGTTTTCACTTTGCATCCGTTGACCCCAAAATTGGAGTTTATCCTGGAGGAAATCCACTTAATTTAGCAACTTTTCCTATCGAGTTGACTAATGGAAAGCTTTTTTCAAATTTTAAGTGGGCATTCGGAACAACCAACACTACGTCAGTTTATCTTTCATTTGGCAGTGTTTCTAGTGTTGTTGCCGGCGCAAAATCATCAGTTTGGCAAACTACCACAGTTGTACCTGATTAGTTATAGAAAGAAAGAGTACAGTTTGATGCAGAAATAACCTTTAACGTTGGTAAGATTAATTAAGGAGGATGATAAACGATGCAAGAGCAAACAATCAAAACGTATTGGAACCTAGACCCCGATAGTGGAGTTTCAATCGCCCAACCGACAGGCGAAGAAACGGAAGGATGGACAGTGCTGTACCTGTTACCAGAAACATTAGAATCCGTGCAGCGGTATTGGAAAAAGTATATCTACACTAATGGCGTCATGAAGCGGACTGTCAACTGGCTACCGGATCTTAGTATTGATCACCTCATCCACCAGAACGAGGTGGCTCAGGAAACGATCCAGCAACTGAAACAGACGGTTGCCATCTTAGGTGGATCGCAAGCACAAACGACTGTGGACGTGAATGGGGTTAAGCAAGATGTTACTGAAGTTAAGACGGCTACCAGCGCTTTAGGTGGTCAGATTGCACAAATGATGGTAGCTCAAACGCCAACTACGGATGCAGAATAGGAGGGTGAATCATGAATTATACAACGATTAAGTTATTTGCTAGTTGGGGTATGCTAACGCCGAACCTTGACTGGTACCGAGAAAATAATTTTCTGACCGACGAACAGTATAAAGATATTTCGGGCACCGACTACAAGCCAGCTGAGGCATAGGGGGGTGCTTTTCTTATGGACAAGAAATTGTACCAGCATTACAAGAAAAATCAATTCTGGTTCTGGTCATCAATCGAAACCTACGCAATCGCGATTGTCTTCATTATCCAAGTGAATTTCTTCGACTTGAAGCCCCCAGCGCGTACGATGCTGGGCGTCTTAGATGATCCGGCATCCATCTTCCTGATTGCAGTGATTGGAACTTTTGCCATGGTCTACTCTATCTGGGATTTTCATTGGTTCTACGCCCGGCCAATTATGATTGGTTGCCTAGTCTTTGTGTGGATGAGTTTCTTTCTTGGATTCCTAGTCCACGATATGGAGCTGGGAGCGTTGATTAGTCCCGGGGCGGTCCTGACTGGTGGGGTGATTTGTCGGATTATCAGCTACGCTTTTACAGGGGATGATTAGTTGAGCGACAAGGTATTTACGGCCATTCTCTCTGCAATCTCCGCTATTGCTGTCGGCTATGTGCCTGTTTGGGTGGCCCGGATTAACGCTGGTAAGCCGCCAACTAAAACTGACGAGATTAAGCGATTAAAGAGAGAGAATGACCGACTTAAGAAGGAAGTAGAAAAATTGAAGAAGCGAGGTGAGTAGCGTGGATTATATCCAGCAACTCAATCTAGGAACGGCGGCTGAACTGGCATTGACCACTTTAGTCGTTTTTGTTTTGACGCAGGCTGTCAAGCAGACCAAGGTGCCTAATCAGTGGATGCCGTGGCTATCGATGGCTCTGGGGACTGTGGTTGGCTTACTGTCAGTCGTTGTGACCGCCGACCATAACTATTTATCAGGAGCTGTTATGGGGCTTCTGGTAGGTGGGTTTACGTCCGGATTGTTTGATGGTTTCAAAGGACTTAATGTGAAGGAGGATGACAAATAATGGGCTATAGCTTGAATCGTAGTTTTGAATTGGCCGCTAATGCTGGTGACAACCGCAAGGCGGTTCTTAAGTACATCGTTGCCCATGATACCGGGAACGATAACAACAAGGGCATCGGGTCGGCCAAAAATGAAGCGTCCTACATGCGCGGACACTGGCAGAACGCCTACACCCACGCAATTGTGGATGACCAGGGTATTTACATTGTTGGGACTCCGGGGTACGTCGCTTATGGTGCTGGGTCACCAGCTAATGAGCGCAGCCCGTTCCAAGTAGAGTTGGCCCACGTTGATAGTCAGAAACGGTTCAATGAATCGTATAAGCGCTATGTGTGGGTGATTCGGTACTACGCTAAGAAATACGGGATCCCACTTACTTTGGACAGTGCCGGTAATGGGGTCAAGACTCATAAGTGGGTGTCCGATAATTTGTGGGGCAACCACCAGGATCCATATGGCTATCTTAAGAAGTGGGGTATCAGTAAGAGCCAGTTTGCCAAGGACTTGAAGAATGGCGTTGGTGGTTCGGCTTCCACACCAGCAAAAAAGGCCACCTATTTGAAGGCAGCCAAGCAAGTTAAAGCTAAGACTAGTGTGACGCGGTACCGAGATAAGGCATTTAAGAAGAAAGAACTGACTTTTAAGCCGGGGACCATCTTTGATATCGCCGGTGTAGTTGGGTATGGGAAGATTACGCGGCTGAAGCTAGGCAATGGACTGTATATCACTAGTAACACTGATTACGTGAAGAAACTTAAGTAACAACGAAGCCATTCTATCTATTGCGGGTAGGATGGCTTTTAATGTTTATTCTTGCTTACTTAGGCTTTGTATGAGTGGAACGGCAACGGATAAAGGTACAACTATGAGAAGTGGAAGAGATAGTTCAAATGGATTAGTGCCTACAGTCTTATTTTGGAGAAACGGCGTAGTGAAGGCTGTAACTGCAGTAATTATAGCGGTTAGCGATCCATTGAACTTTGAAAGAAAGTCAAATCTGATTTCAGTCCATTCTCCAAGCTCTTTATTTTCAAGTGTGTAGTCGGTTTGAACCATTCTAATACTTAAAAGTATTATGAACAGCAACAAGATGCTTGCAGTAAGGCTTTTAAGTATTAATAATTGAAAAGGAATAACGTGATTGTCAATTAGAGCCTTCTTGCCATATTCATCTATTAAGTGATGTAATCCGCAAATGAAAATGGCGCCAGTCGTAACAAGGCTGATGAGAGTTAAAACAAACCAACATACAAGAGAATAAACGAGCTTTTTAAAAAATTTTTTCACCAATATTCACCTCTATAAAAAAACGCACCCCCACAAAATGGAAGGTGCGCACCTCTATAATCCTTGACGCTGTCCTAAAAAGTTCCCTCAAAATCCCCCTCAAATGGGGAGAAATCTATAGTAAACACTAGAATGCGAAATTCTAAGAATGCCGCAATACCAACGTTCAAAGCACCATAGAGCAACCAGGAAAGACCGAAGTCTCTAACGGTTGTAGTATTCAACGATAAGAGAATCGTCGAGTTCTGCATCTAATTCTTCACGTTGAGGGTAGCGGGTAAGGGAACCTTCCAGCTTGTCAGCGTCGAATTGGACGTATTGTGGACGGCCAACAACGGCTTCAACAGCACCCTTGATGATCGTCATGTCCTTAGACTTTTCACGAACTGAGACAACTTGGCCAACTTCGACTTCGTATGAAGGGATGTCAACGCGCTTGCCATCAACCGTGATGTGACCATGGTTAACCAATTGACGAGCTTGGCGACGAGTCGTTGCCAAACCTAAACGGTAAACCACGTTGTCCAGACGACGTTCGAGTAAGATCATGAAGTTGGTACCATGAGTACCTTCCTTGATCTTGCCGGCACGCTTGAACAAGTTGTAGAATTGACGTTCAGTCATGCCGTAAGTGAACCGGAGCTTTTGCTTTTCACGCAATTGCGTACCGTATTCAGATAACTTTTGACGACGACCTTGACCATGATCACCAGGTGCGTAAGGACGACGGTTTAATTCTTTACCAGTGCCGGAAAGGGATACCCCTAAACGACGGGAAATACGCCAGCTTGGGCCAGTGTAACGAGACATAGATAGTTCCTCCAATAAAATATTATTTGGAGTAAAATAAGCTGTTTATAAGTTTAGTATTCGTGCAGATTGCTTTGCAGGTTTCACCGTGTACAGCCGCAGGTTACTTCCTGAACCAATGTCGCGGCAACAATCTGTTGACGAGCTTACCACTTATCGCTGCATTATTTTACACAAACACCAGTATAACCAGAAACACTAGGCATTGTCAACGTGTTTTAACAAAGTCCGGGCGAAATCTTCCAAAACGACCTGGTCTTCGCTGGTGAAGCGCCCTTTGGTTGGCGAGTCGATATCCATGACGCCCAGCTTAGTACCATCACTTAAAGTCAGTGGGACAACAATTTCCGCGTTACTGGCGGAGTCACAGGCGATGTGACCGGCAAAGGCGTGAACGTCGGGAACCAATTGGGTGGTTTGGGTTGCTAAGCCAGTACCACAAACGCCACTCCCATTTTCAATGTGGACACAGGCTACGTTGCCCTGGAAGGGGCCAAGAATCAGGTCATCCGATTCGGGCTGGTATAGGTAGAATCCGGCCCAATTGACGTCCGTCAACGTTTGCTTGAGCAGGGCGGATGCGTTGGATAGATTTGCCACAAGGTTCGTTTCTCCATATAGGAGGGCGTCAAGTTGTGCGGTAATTAAAGGGTTGACACGGTCACTCATGAAAAGGCCTCCATTATTTATCAATTAATTATTCGATTATAGCCAGAAAGGTTAAGAGAATCACGAAAACGTAGTGAAGCCAGTGCGTCACTTATGCTATAATCAAGATTAGATTAAATTATAAAATGAACCGAGTTATTTTACAACTCGTTTAAACGTTGAAATGTGGATGAAGGATGGGGTCAATATGATTGTGCTAATAGGAATCGTCATACTTGCGATCGTTGCGTACGTTGGCTTGCTACTATACCAACAGCGAATTCGGCGGCAAGTCACGACGTTAACTGCTAAGAAAGAAAAGATGGAGGCCATTCCACTAAAGGATGAGCTTCAGCTGGTGGGGCAGCTAAGTCTGACCGGTCAATCGCTTGAAGATTATGAGAATCTACAGGCGGACTTTTCCGAAATCACCGAGAACCGGTTTACCCGAATCGATGAACAATTGGCCCAGCTACTCAGCGATTCGCGCGGGGTAAACCTGATTCAACTGCAACAAAACTTGGGGAAGGTTACCACGTTGATCGACCAGACCGATGACTTGATTAAATCCGTTCAAGAACAGTTGACCCACCTGCAGGAGGTGGACAAGCAACATCGTCAGGCCGTGAAGGAATTGGAACAAAAGTATCAAGAGCTGCGTAAGACGTTGCTTGCCAAGAACTTTGCCTTTGGCCCCAGCATTGATGGGCTTGAGGAGCACCTGAGTGAGTTGGAGGATAACTTTGATACCTTTTCCCGGTTGACGCAAGAGGGTGACCACCAGCGTGCCGCCGAGGTCTTGGATCAGCTGCACGATGACACCGCCGTCTTGGAGGATTTGATCAAGGCCATCCCACCACTGTATAAAGATTTAACGGTTATTTTCCCCGATCAGGTCAAGGAATTACGGGGCGGTTACCAGCAGCTGACGGCCGAGAAGTTCCAATTTGGAGAGCAGAATTTACCGGAGCTCATCAATACGATTGAGGACCATATCAGTGCGAACCTCGATACGTTGGGTGACTTGCGGCCAGACGATGCCAAGATCGTTAACGAGCGGATCGCCAAACAGATTGATAACGTTTATGACTTGATGCAGACGGAAATTGATGCGAAGTCACCGGTCGAAGCCAATCTTGATGGCGTGGCCAAGTTTATTGCCCACGCGCAGAACCAAAGTCACGCGCTGATGACCGAATTGGACCGCCTTAGCCAGAACTACACCCTGGACCACCATGAACTCGAAACGGCTCGGGAGCTCAACGAGCAGTTGCGGGGGATCGATGGCATTTATCAACGTGATGTCCAAGATCTAACGGGGAAAACGGCCACGTTCTCGCGTGTGTTGGAACACCAGAAGCAGCAACAAAAAGATCTGGAACAGATTGAACAACAACAAGCTGATATCTTGAAGAGTGTTGCTGGATTGGCTGACGAAGAACGGCAAGCACGTGATACATTGCAGCAGTTCGACTTCAATTTACATAGCTTACGCCGACAGGTTGAGAATCTAAACCTTCCTGGCATTCCGCAAAACTATTTGGATTATTTCTTTGTCGTCCGGGATGAAGTTGCCCAGTTGGCGACCGACATGGATCAGCCCCAGATTGATATGGAACGTATTACCAAGCAGTTGTTGATTATTCAGACGGATTTGGACACGTTGCAGGAGAAGACGGACGATCTCATCGACAGCGCCGAATTGGCCGAACAACTGTTACAGTATGCGAACCGTTACCAGACCAGTCATGAAAATGTGGCGGCGGCTAGCAAGGAAGCGGCCGATTTGTTTGAACACAAGCATCAATACGCCCAGGCCCTTGAAACCATCGCCACGGTGCTTGATGAGGTGGAGCCGGGGTCCTACAAGCGTTTAGAGGATGCCTATTACCAGAGCAAGGGAAAGGCCAAGCCCAAACGCGAATCGGATGCGGCAAAATAAAGCTTTAACAGGGTCACGATGACGGAATCTTCGTCGTCGTGATTTTTTTGCGCTGTATGTGGGGGTTACGGTCATGATCACTTGAGTGATGGGACGTAAGGTGTCTATTTAATCAGCTTTTCCAGGCGGGGGGCTTGTGGGGAAGAACGATTGTGTTTATAATGAGAAAGAATTTCTATCGGAGTCGAACCAATAGAAAAGAGATAAGAGGGTTCAGTATGATTTATTTTGATAACAGTGCGACCACTAAGGCAGCACCCGAAGTGGTCGATACTTATGCCAAAGTCAGTGCGAATTACTGGGGAAATCCCTCAAGTTTACACAAGTTTGGCGAGCAGGCCTTTAACCTGTTGGAACAATCCCGGCAACAGATTGCCGATCTCGTCGGCGCCAAGCTGAGTGAGATTCTATTTACCAGCGGCGGTACCGAGGGTGATAACTGGGCAATTAAGGGAACGGCCATGGCCAAACGTGAATTTGGGAACCATTTGATTACGACCGAAGTGGAGCATCCCGCCGTTCACAATTCCATGGAACAATTGAAGCAACAGGGCTTTGAGGTTACCTACCTCCCCGTTGACGAACACGGCCGCGTTTCCGCCGATGATCTACGGGCGGCCATCAAACCATCCACGATTCTGGTGTCCACGATGGCGGTCAACAATGAAATCGGTGCGGTACAACCACTCGATGAAATTGCGGCCGTGATGCGTGACTTTCCGCGGATTCACTGGCATATCGATGCCGTACAGGGAATTGGTAAGGGCTTGGCCGACAAGATCTTCAACGACCGCGTGGATTTCGTGACATTCTCCGGGCACAAGTTCCATGCGCCGCGCGGAATTGGCTTCATGTACAAGCGTCAAGGCCGCAAGATTGCGCCGTTGATGGCCGGTGGCGGTCAGGAACGAAATTTACGGTCCGGAACTGAAAATCTGCCCGCCATTGCGGCGATGGCCAAGGCATTGCGCTTGTTGCTAGACGATGAGGCGGCCAAGGTCAAGCGGCAACGTGACATTCGCTTGGCGATCCTGCACCACGTGGAAACCTTCCCGAATGTGACGATTTTCTCCAAGGATTTGCCATACTTCGCGCCACATATCCTGTGCTTTGCGATTGCCGGTGTCCGGGGGGAAACCATCGTGCACGCCTTTGAGGAACACGACATTTTCATCTCGACGACCAGCGCTTGCTCATCGAAGAAGCACGTGGAGTCCAGTACGTTACAGGCCATGAAGGTTGATGATGGTATTGCCACCAGCGCGGTCCGCATCTCTTTAGACGAGCACAATACCATGGCAGAAGCTCAGACGTTCAACCAAGTCTTCGACGAGTTGTACACACAATTTGCCAAGTTGAACTAGCATGAATCACCGACACGATTAAATAATGAAAGGGGTCGCGCAATGGAATACAGTGAAATTATGGTCCGTTACGGCGAGCTGTCGACGAAGGGGAAAAATAAGAAAGACTTTATCAAGCAGTTGGGCCAAAACGTGCGTAAAGCGCTCAGTACCTTTGACGGTATCGAGGTCAAAGCACAACACGACCGCTTGCACGTGACCTTGAACGGCGCGGATTCAGACGCCGTGATGCACCGATTGAAGGGCGTTTTCGGAATCGAAAACTTCTCGCCATCGGTCAAGGTTGAAAAAGATATTGATCAAATCAAGGAAACGGCCGTGGCCATGGTCAAGGAAGCCTTTAAACCGGGCATGACCTTTAAGATCAACACGCGTCGTCAGGACAAGGACTTTCAATACGATACGTACCAGATGAACGAAATTCTGGGAAGTACGATTCTGGAAAATGTTCCCGGACTGACCGTTCAAATGAAGCATCCCGACCTGGAGTTGCGGGTCGAAGTGCGGATGAACGGGGTCTTCCTGTCCGGCGAAACGATTCAAGGTGCCGGCGGATTACCCGTGGGTACCGGCGGCAAGGCCGTGATGATGCTGTCTGGTGGAATTGATTCGCCAGTCGCTTCCTACTATGCCTTACGTCGGGGCGTCAAGATTGATATGATCCACTTCTACAGTCCACCGTACACGTCCGAACAGGCTTTGGCGAAGGCTAAGGAATTGACGGCACGGCTGGCCGGTTACTCGGGTGGGATTCAATTTATCCAGGTGCCATTTGCCAAGATTCAGGAAACCATCAAGGAAAAGGTGCCCGAGGGCTATCTGATGACCGTTCAGCGGCGACTGATGTTGCGGTTGACGGCGGCCATTGCTGAGATGCGTCACGCCAAGGGGATCTTTAATGGTGAATCGTTGGGACAAGTGGCTTCACAGACCCTGGAAAGCATGGCGGCCATCAATGATGTGACGTCCATGCCAATTCTGCGGCCACTGTTGTCCATGGACAAGACGGAAATTATCAAGGTTGCCGAGGACATCGACACCTATGATCTGTCCATCCTGCCATACGAGGACTGTTGTACCATCTTCACGCCACCGGCACCCAAGACGCATCCGAGCTTGGAAAAGTCCCGGAAGTACGAGGGGTACATTGACGTTGACGGGTTGATGAAGGAAGCTTTGGACGGTATTGTCATTTCTGACATTCGCCCTGGCGATAATTACCTGAACCAAAACGAAGATGTTTTTGCCGAATTACTCTAAAACTAAGTATGACGAAGCCCGGGTGGGAGGACTGCCCGGGCTTTTTGCGGACCAATTTTTGATTGAGAATTGGACGCAATTAGGTTATGCTAGTGAAGACAAACTGACCAAAACACGTTTATTTGCGAAAATGAAGTGCCGGTCTGACGGGATTTGTTTAGTGTATTCCCCGTGCATACGGGGGTGATCCCGATGAAATAGAATCAAACACTAACTATTCACTGTATTCCCCGTGCATACGGGGGTGATCCCGCCGCTCTGAACGCCCGCAGCTCCGCCTCAATGTATTCCCCGTGCATACGGGGGTGATCCTGACAGCAAGGATAACACTTCAATCACGCTAAAGTATTCCCCGTGCATACGGGGGTGATCCCGCCTGGTGACATTTTCGCAAGACTCAATAAATGTATTCCCCGTGCATACGGGGGTGATCCTTAAATATTCCTTGGCTGAGTTATAAAAAGACAGTATTCCCCGTGCATACGGGGGTGATCCTGTCAGCTGGACGTCCATTGGACGGCGGAGTGTCGTATTCCCCGTGCATACGGGGGTGATCCTATCTGCTTCTTGCCGTTGTGGAGGCCGTTTACGTATTCCCCGTGCATACGGGGGTGATCCCTCCGGTCGGGTTCTGTACACCCCTGGTCGTTGGTATTCCCCGTGCATACGGGGGTGATCCCAAGGACGGCGACCGCGTCGGCGAACTTTCAAAGTATTCCCCGTGCATACGGGGGTGATCCCGGATAAAAGGTTGCTAACCATTACAGGTTAACGTATTCCCCGTGCATACGGGGGTGATCCTATCCGTCTGAACCACTGGACTGTAGGTGGTAGGTATTCCCCGTGCATACGGGGGTGATCCTAAAAGCCCGGTAATTTAGCTTTACGTGAGAGAGTATTCCCCGTGCATACGGGGGTGATCCCTTCACCACTAGTTTCGGCATTGAGGTAGACGAGTATTCCCCGTGCATACGGGGGTGATCCTGGCGGCGTAGACACTCAACTGCTTTGCGGTATGTATTCCCCGTGCATACGGGGGTGATCCTAAACGTGGCTAATGCTGATATATACTTTATTGGTATTCCCCGTGCATACGGGGGTGATCCTTACGTCAAGGACAACTCGGTGAGCTTGGCTGCTGTATTCCCCGTGCATACGGGGGTGATCCCACGCAATTGCCACGTAAAGAACTCCGTTTTCCGTATTCCCCGTGCATACGGGGGTGATCCTAGGAATCAAAACTTAGTGGGCAAGCGTTTTGGGTATTCCCCGTGCATACGGGGGTGATCCCAGAAGAAACCAGTCATTAATGGCTGGAGAATCGTATTCCCCGTGCATACGGGGGTGATCCCTCATGGGATTCGGTGATTCCCTTTGAACCACTGTATTCCCCGTGCATACGGGGGTGATCCTCGGTATGAGCTTCAGTTGCGTACGGGTAAAGCGTATTCCCCGTACACACGGGGGTTGAGTCTGTGCCATTTCATTGGTCTAGACGGGGTATCTTTCATATACTGAAGTGACAACATGAGATTGGGTTATCCACATAAAAACAGGGGACACACTTAAAAGAGGGCGTGAACTAATGAAGTTTGAACCATTTAGTGAAAATGATTCCTTAGGTTGTGTTACGGTGACCGTAAGCTTGGTGGTTACTGTTTTCCTGATTTACCTGTTTATTGGTACACTTTCACAATTCTTCTAGGAAAAATGAGTTTGCGCACAAGCGAGAGTATTCCCGTGTTTGTGGGGAAATCATAAAATATACTGCATCTTAGCGCCATCTCTACAAGGGCAGGGAGAGTATCCCAGAGTTTTTCACGTTTTTATGGCAAAACACTTGTCATTGCCCCCGGAGTTGCGCGATAATTGAAATAACAATCGGTATAGCACCGATGTATATTTTGAAGGGGTTGATCTGCGTGGAAGTCACACGACTCGGCGATACATTTTCCTTATCTGGTACGTTACCAGAAGTAGGGGATCAGTTACCAAAGTTTAAAGTATTTGATCAGAACAATGTCAAAGTTAAGACGGCTAATTTAATTGGAAAAGTCACTTTGATTAGTGTTGTCCCGGATCTTGAAACGCCGGTTTGCACGTTACAGACGCGAAAATTCACCCAACAGGCGGATCACTATCCAGCCGCTCGGTTTGCGACGATTTCAAATAACTCAATCGCAGAACAAACTGGCTGGTGTGCCGCTCAAGGCGTTGAAAATATCGACTTGTTGTCGGACGAAGAGTTATCGTTTGGCTATGAGATGGGCCTATACGTTCCGAACTTGGGGAACTTGGCGCGGTCAATCTGGATCATTGATGACACGGGTAAGATTGTTTACCGGCAAGTTGTGACGGAACAATCCGACGAACCAAACTACTTGGAAGCCATCGAAGCTTTGGAAAAACTCGTCCCACGTGTTGACCTTTAACTCAAAATTGAGTAGACTATGTGAAAGTAGCGTTGAACAAGTCAGTAACGTCAGTGAATTGTGAAGAGAGCCGGAAGTGCTGGGACCCGGTGAATGTACTGACGTGAAAGTAGCTTGCGAGCTGCCGGGCTGAACCAATAGTAAGCTCGGACCGGAGCACTCTCCGTTAACAAAGAAGTTAAGTGGGGCATAAACGCCCAATTTAGGTGGTACCGCGAAGACTCTTCGTCCTAATTTTTTAGGATGGCGAGTCTTTTTTTGATGCCAGCGCCAGTTAACTTGGTTGGTGTGCATCACGGACCCGTATCAGGCCGTCCGTGAAGCACCAGCGTTGTGTGACCGTTAGAATCAGAAAGTAGAAAGGAATTGATTAATTTGGCAGATAAGCAAACCGATATGCCAACCAAGTATGATCCCACCGCCGTTGAAGCGGGTCGGTACCAAACTTGGCTAGACGAAGATGTTTTTAAACCCAGTGGCGACAAGAAAGCCACACCTTATTCAATTGTGTTACCGCCACCGAACGTCACGGGGAAGTTACATTTAGGCCACGCCTGGGACACGACGTTACAAGACATGATCATTCGGCAAAAGCGGATGCAGGGCTTCGACACGCTCTGGGTTCCGGGGATGGATCACGCCGGGATTGCCACGCAGGCTAAGGTGGAAGCCCGGCTACGTGAACAAGGCATTACCCGCTACGACCTCGGTCGCGAAAAGTTCGTGGACAAGGTTTGGGAATGGAAGGATGAATACGCTGCCACCATTCACAAGCAGTGGGCCAAGATGGGCCTATCCATGGACTACTCCCGCGAACGGTTTACGTTAGACGATGGGTTATCCGACGCCGTCAAGAAGGTCTTCGTTTCCCTCTACAAGAAGGGCCTGATTTACCGGGGCGAATACATCATCAATTGGGACCCACAAGCGCGGACCGCGTTATCCGACATCGAAGTTATTCACAAGGACGACAAAGGGGCCTTCTATCATGTGAAATACCCATTTGCCAATCCAGACGATACCTTCAATGGCAAGCATTACATTGAGATTGCGACGACGCGTCCCGAAACCATGATGGGTGATACGGCCGTGGCTGTTAACCCGGATGATGACCGGTACAAGGCCTTGGTTGGCAAGAAGGTCATCTTACCATTGGCTAACCGTGAGATTCCAATCATTGCCGACCAATACGTCGACATTAACTTCGGAACAGGGATGGTGAAGATTACGCCAGCCCACGAC
This sequence comes from Lactobacillus sp. HBUAS51381, assembly GCF_012641095.1. Taxonomy (GTDB): domain Bacteria; phylum Bacillota; class Bacilli; order Lactobacillales; family Lactobacillaceae; genus Levilactobacillus. The sequence goes on along the minus strand of NZ_JAAVSC010000003.1, from coordinate 2,005 downwards.
CCGAACGACTTCTTAGTCGGGAATCGTCACAATTTGGAACGGATCAACACCATGAACGAAGATGCCTCGATGAACGATCGGGCGGGCAAATACGCCGGCATGGACCGATTCGACGCGCGGAAAGCCATGGTGGCGGACCTGGACGACCAAGGCCTGCTGATCAAGGTTGATCCGATCGTCCACTCCGTTGGCCACTCAGAACGGACGGGTGTTCAGGTTGAAGCTCGGCTGTCTACGCAATGGTTCGTGAAGATGAAGCCACTGGCTGAAGCCGCCATCAAGAACCAAGAGGGCGACGATGCCGTTGACTTTGTCCCGAAGCGGTTTGAAAGTACCTTTACGCAATGGATGGAAAACGTTCATGACTGGGTTATCTCGCGGCAACTATGGTGGGGCCACCGGATTCCAGCTTGGTACAACAAGAAGACCGGCGAAGTCTACGTTAACGAAGAAGCACCGAAGGATATCGAAAACTGGGAACAGGATCCCGATGTCTTGGATACCTGGTTCTCCAGTGCCTTATGGCCATTCTCAACCATGGGCTGGCCCAACGAAGACAGTGCTGACTTTAAACGCTACTTCCCAACCGACACGTTAGTCACCGGTTACGACATCATCTTCTTCTGGGTTTCTCGGATGATCTTCCAAAGCCTTGAATTTACCGGGAAACGGCCATTTAAGCACGTGCTGTTACACGGCTTGATTCGTGCCGAAGACGGTCGCAAGATGAGTAAATCACTGGGCAATGGGATTGATCCGATGGACGTCATCGACAAGTACGGTGCCGATGCCTTACGGTGGTTCCTGTCCACGGGGTCGACAGCCGGTCAAGATGTTCGGTTCAGTTACGACAAGATGGACGCGGCTTGGAACTTCATCAACAAGATCTGGAATGCTAGTCGTTTCGTGATCATGAACTTGGGCGAAAACACCCAACCCGTTGTTCCGGCAGCCGATAAATGGGACCTGACCGACAAGTGGATTCTGAGTCGCTTGAACGGCACGGTCAAGCACGTCACTGAAATGTTTGATAAGTTTGAATTCGGTGAAGCCGGCCGTTCCCTCTACAACTTCATCTGGAACGACTTCTGTGATTGGTACATCGAAATGAGTAAGGAAGTCTTGACGGGTGATGATGCGGCCGCTAAAGCGACTAAGCAAGACCTACTGGCGTACGTGTTGGATCAAACCCTGCGTTTGTTACAACCAATCATGCCATTCGTGACGGAAGCCATTTGGCAAGCCATGCCTCACGACGGCCAGTCATTAGTCACGGCGGCTTATCCGGTTGCGCATGCGGAATTTGACAATGCCGCGGCGGAAAGCGATATGACCAGTCTGATTGACCTGATTAAGGCCGTTCGGAACATCCGGGCCGAAGCCAATGCCCCAATGTCAACGCCAATTGACCTTCAGATTAAGACCAGCGATGCTAACTTACAACGGGTCTTTGAGACCAACCGTGACTACATCGACCGGTTCGTTCACCCGAAGAACTTCGAGATTGGTGCCGATGTGACGGCACCTAAGCTGGCGATGACGTCCGTGATCAGCGGGGCTGAAGTGTCCGTCCCACTGGCCGAATTGGTCGACTTGAATGACGAAGCCGCACGCTTGGACAAAGAAGTGGCCAAGTACACGGCCGAAGTCCAGCGGGCCGTTAAGAAGTTAGGCAACGAACGCTTTGTGGCCAACGCGCCGGAAGACGTGGTTAACGCCGAACGCGAGAAGCAAGCGGATAACCAAAAGAAGCTGGAAGCCACGCAACAACGCTTAGCAGACATCAAGGCACAGCTCTAAGCCGTGTGTGTAAGTTGCTAGTCTGCTAGGGTGTAGTCAGCAAGGGCTAATTCAAGCACAATTAAAATGAGGATCACCATTCCGAAACGGGGATGGTGATTTTTTTGGCTCTTTGTCAACTGTTGTTGGTAATCTGCTGTATAGGGTTGCCTAATCGCATTGTGATTAGGCAACCTTTTTGATTCCGAATACTAGATGAATCCTT
>NZ_JAAVSC010000029.1 GCF_012641095.1 Lactobacillus sp. HBUAS51381 | reverse complement strand
AAAATGCTTAAGTTACTGAACCGCCGTATACGGAACCGTACGTACGGTGGTGTGAGAGGTCGGTAGCCGAACTAATCGGCTACCTCCTACTCGATTGTTTCATGTGAAACATCGATGGGGCGTACGCGTTTAGTGACGCCTAAAAGCCGATCGGATAGATAACCTTGCCGATCGGCTTTTTAGCGAAATATTAGAACGGTCAAGGGAGGCTTGCCCCCGCGTTCCTTGATTTAGCGGTCAGGAAATCAGTCAGTCCTCGGCAATATCAATCTCGCTGATGCGGCTATGCCGACGCGCGTAGAACAGAATACTCAGTCCAGAGAAGAGGGCCATGATGAATGCCAAGACCGCCATGTCACGGATGGCGGAGTTACCGATCATCAGGGTCTCTCGCAACCCGTTGACCGAATAGCTCATGGGCAACCAGGGATGAATGGCCCGGAAGAAGCCATTCGTGAGTTGCAAGGGGTAGGTTCCGGCAGAGCCACCCAGTTGGAGGACCAAGAGGACCATGCTGAAGAACGCGCCGGGCTTGCCCAGCACGAGGTTGAGCCAATAAACAATGCTCATGAAGGCCCCACCGGTGAGGAGCAACATCAAGAAGGTCGCCCACGGGTGAATCGGTGCTAAACCATCGATTGACGCGAGTAAGCCCGTCATGAAGAGGGCCTCACCGCCAACAAAGACGGTCATGATCGAGGCCTTCCCTAACCACCAACGCCAGCCGCTACGTGGATATTTGCGTGGCGTATACATATCAAACATGAGATTGAAGGCCAACGCCCCGACAAATAGGGAGACCGACATCATATAGGGGGCCATTCCAGTCCCGTTGTTGGGGGCGTCGTCTGCATCGCGGTGGGCGGTCGTGGTGGGTTGAGTCAATTGCTTGTAGGTTAGCGAAGAGGGGTGTACCGTAGCGCGATTGCCAGCATGCCCCAGCGTTTGCGCTAACTTGGCGTTGCCGGCGTGAAGGGTGGCGGCGCCGGTGGTGGCTTGGCCGCTACCAGTGGCTAGCTGATTGGCGCCAGTCGTGACCTGTTGGTTTCCGGCCGTGGCCGTCTGCAGGGCGTTGGTCAGTTGTGGTCCGGCTACCGCTAACGTATTCAGCCCACTGGTTAAGGTCGTGGCGCCGGTAGCCAATTGAGACACACCGTTCTTGAGTTGGGGCAACTGTTGATTGGCGGTTGCGATCCCAGAACTGAGCTGTTCGGTGCCGTGGGTCAGAGCCGGCCCCTTTGCCGCCAACTGGTGAGAATGAATGGCCAGCTGTTGATTACCGGTGGCGAGTTGCGTGGTTCCCTGGGTTAACTGGGTGCCTTGGTGTGCGAGTTGCTGGGTACCATTGGCTAATTGAGTTGCACCCTGTGCGAGCTGGGTTGTGGCTCGATTAAGACTTGGCAACTGGTCGTTAAGGGTGGTCAACCCGGTGGTTAGACGATCGAGGCTTTGGTTGGCTTGGTTTAACCCCGTCGTGAGGGTGGCCGAATGGGTTGCTAATGTGGTGAGGTCACGCGTGAGCGCCTGCTGATTATTGGTAGCTTTGGTGAGCTGACTTTGTAAATCAGTGGTCGCATTACTGGTGCTGTCTAAATTATCGAGGTCATGGCTGAGTCGCTGAGCCGCGGTTTGAACAGCCGTATTTTCACGGGTGTTTGCTGTGCTGGTGCCCGCCGCTTTAAGCATGGCGGCCTTCTGGGTCGCGGTTAGTCCCTGGGCATCGGCGGTGGCGGCAAGCTTGTGCTGTAAAGTACTGGCCTGTTGTGTCTTTGTCTGATCAAGTGAGCGTAGTGCCGTCTGTAGCTGACTCGCATCGTTTTTAACGGCGGCGGATTGGGTGTGGCTAGTGGCTAACTTGGCGGTGGCCCGTTTGAGTGCGGCCTGTTGACTTTGTGAGGTCTTCAGGCCAGCCCGTAGCCGTTGCAGGCCGGTGGTCACTGCGGCGCTTCCAGTGGCTAACTTCGCATAGCTGGCGTTGAGCTGATGGGTACCGGTGACCAAGGTCGCGGTGTGACTGCTAAGCGGTTGGACGCTGGTGGCTAGGCGAGACAATTGGCGACTGAGCGTGTTGGCATTGGCGTTGACCCTGGTGGTACCGGCAACAAAGCGGTGGGTGCCCGTTGCCGCGGTGTGACTGCCACTGGCGAGTTTAGTCGTCGCCGTTGCCAGCTGCGCGGTCGCTTGGGTGTAGGCGTTGACTCCCGTGCTAATCTGTTGGCTTCCCGTGGCCAATTGCTGGCTCCCTGCCACCAGTTGTCCGGTCTTGCTTGAGAGTTGGTTCAAGCCGGTATTGAGGCGTTGACTGCCCGATTGCACCTGCTGGACGCCCGTCACAAACTGCCCGAGCTTGGTCGTCAAGGTATGCTCGCCATTAGTGAGCTTCACCGTGCTAGCGGCTAAGGCAGTCAGTCCGTGAGTCATCTTCTGGTCAGCCGCAGTGAGTTGTTGGCTCCCCGTCGCCAACTTTTGATTGCCTTGCCCAGCCCGTGTCATGCCAGTGCTGAGTTGGTGAATGGTCGCAAATAGGGTCTGAGCATAACTCTTAGTGACGGTATCGCTGACGGTCTGCGCCGCTGATTTGGCCGCCGTGGCCGTCAATTTGGCGGCGATAAAACTGTGGCCAGCACTGGTCTGGTAGTGGAGCACCATCTGGTGTGGCGTGGCCTGCATCAGGGTCGTGGCATCGTGCGAGAAGTTCTGGGGGATGGTCAGCACCATATAGTACTTGCCGTCCCGCAGACCGCGTTGTGCGGTAGCCTCACGCGTCACGGGAATGAATTTCATGGCGTGCGAGTGCTTGAGTGAGGTGGTCAGATTCTTCCCGGTCGCCAGCTGCTTTCCCTGATAATGGACGGCGCGATCCTAATTGACGACGGCGATAGGTAAATCATTGAGCCTACCGTACGGGTCCCACATGGATTTCAGAAAAGTAACGGCGTAAATTGATGGAATCAACATGACGACCGCTAAGACAATCAATAGTAATTTATGTTTCATTAGATAGTGCCATTCAGCTCGAATCATCGGTGACTTCCCCCCAGTTATGATAGTCTAAAGTCAAAATTCACCTCATGTGTGGCTAAAGGATAGGCATTTTCTGGCGGAGCGTCCACAACAGAAAAAAGCAGTTTGAGGATTAAACCGCATATTTGCCACATCTGGGGTGTAACTGGAGGGATTAGATGACAGATCGACGCGTTGTTCGGACGAGACAGGCGTTACGGCAGGCCTTTCGCCAATTGGCCCAGCACTACCGGTTTCGCGAAATTACCGTCCAACAATTGACGGATGAGGCCAATATTAACCGCAAAACCTTTTATCTCCATTTTGAATCGATTGATGATTTGGCCGAAAGTTTTACGGCGGAGATTGCCGATCAGATATTGGCCTTACTCTTGCAGGAACCAGTCGACCATGACCCCTTGGATAACTCGGGGATTTGGTCGGATCGCTTAGGCGCCTTTTTTGAGGAGGCCCCGACCTTTTATACCTTTATTCTGACGTCCGACGACTATAGCTTTCTCTCACGCCGGGTGAAGGATCGCGTGGCGGCGGGACTCATTGCGAGATTTCAGGCCGACTATCAACTCCGTGAGATGGATGCCAAGATTGCGGTGAACTTCCTGATTGACAGCACGCTGACCCTATTTCGCCTGTACATTACCGGGCAACTGGACCTCTCGCTGGACGCGTTCAAGCAGCGACTACGCGTCTTGAATCTCCGGGGATGGCGGGGATTCTTGGCTACCGTTCATCAGTAAGCGTGGCCGGTCGACGACCCGTCTAGTTATTTTTGATAAATAAAGACCCGTTCGTTGGCCGTGGAGCGCTCTGCCGAATACTGCCAGTCGGGATGGTCAAACTGCGCAATGGCATCAATGGTCTGGGCCTGGTGTTCGGCCAGAAACCGGACCATTTCACCACGGGCCATCTTGGCCAACGTGGCCTTCGTCTTTAATTGATCACCCACCAAACTGCCGAAAACCACGGTCACCAAGGGTTGGTGTGGCGCGAGGTAGGGGATAATCGCCTTGGCGTATTCTTGTGAAGCGAGATTGATGATGGGTTCTGGCGTTGGCGTGAGGGCCTGATACAGCCGATCCGCCCAGAAGTCATAAAGATTCTGGGACCCCGTGACGGCCAATTTTGACTGCATTTCCAAGCGATAGGGGACGACGCCGTCAAATGGCCGTAGAATCCCGTAAAAGCCGGAGAGAATGCGCAGGTTAGCGCGCACGTAATCCAGTGCTGGCGCGGTAAACAGATCGGGCGCCATGTATTGATATTGAATACCGCTAAACGCGAGGAGTGCTGGGGTTAGCTGGTGGGTCAGGTCGAGTTTCTGTAGCCAATCGTAATTGATCTGCGCGAGCCGGTCGCTACAGTGCCAGAGGGCTTTAGCTTGTGCGTAATTAAGTTGGCGTAACCGTGCTAAAATGCGGCGCGTATCGTCCAGATACTGGGGCAGGCCGTCGCAGGCAAAGGTGTCGGGATCGACGACCATCTTCTTGGCGGGGGCAATGATCATTTTCATGGGACGTGGGGACCCTCTTTCGGAAAGTTTAGAGATTAAGCGTAGCATATTTTTCACGTGAGGACGCCAAAAAGAGTCCAGACCGTAGCCTGAACTCTTAGAAAAGTGGGAATATTAGCGTTAGAGCAGTTGACTCCCCGCATTTTGGCCAGGGGCCACGTCATCGTGGTTGGCTGGTGTCGGGTTCAATGCGAATTCATCGTCAGCAGGAATGGTTGACGTGTTGATCTCGTCATTGGATTTGTGCAAGGTAACCGTTCCATAAGCCGGTACCGTCGCAACTTGCCAGTGATTGCCGTCGCCGTCAATCGTCACGGCCGCCTTGATTGGTGTGGCCGTTGGGTTGTACAGGTGGGCCACGATGTCGCCGTTAGCGCCCAGAAAGGCCACGGAGCCGAGACTGCCGGTGTAGCCGTCTTTGGTGTAGTTGGTCGAGCCAATCACTGTTGAGCCGGTTGGCACGTCTTGCCCGAAGTTACGGAGCATGAAGTATTCCAGATTCCGTTGAACTTTCCCGGTAGTGTGGTCGATGGTGACGACGCCTTCCCGGCCGGTGGAATCCGCGGCGTTTGGCAAGCCCCGTTCATCCAACGCGAGGTTCCAAAGGGTAATCATGCTCAACCCATTGTGGACCAGCCAGTTGCCGATGATCCCGAACATGATGTGCGCAGATTCTTCGGGATCGTCGGTCATCATGCAGCGCCGTTCGGTCATCACCACGTCCCAGTTAGGGTAGGTCCGGTTGGCGTTGTACAGGTTTTCAAATGGTCCGGAGTAGGTATGGACAGCTAAACCGTCAAAGGCCGCGGCTTCGGCCGGTGTGACCTCTTCTTCGATTGGCTTGGTCAACGCATGGAAACTGTCGTCCAATAGATACAGCTTGGTATCGGGGAAGGAACGGTTCAGGGCTGGCCGTAGGTATTTGTAGCCAAAGTTAGCCAATTCGGGCACCGTCCAGATCATGGCTGGCCAGTGGGCGGCGTTGGACGGTTCATTTTGAATGGTCAGACCGTAAATAGGAATCCCCAACTTTTGGTAGGCTTCGATGTAGCGAATGAAGTATTGGGCGTAAATGTATTCAAAACGGTTCTCTTCGGTGTAGCCGTTGCCCGTGAATTCGCCGAAACGCAGGTGACCACCGTGGGTCAAATGACCGGTATTCTTCATCCAGGCGGGACCGGACCACGGTGAGGCGATGATCTTCAATGCGGGGTTGATTTCCAGGATTTCCTGTAAGACGGGAACAATGTTTTTTAAGTCCTTCGTGGCATCGGGTGCGCCCGGTTCACCTTCACCAATGGAGAAGTGTTCCAGTTTGTTGTCGTGTTCCCCATAAGGCATGTCGTCGTAGGTGTAGTAGTCCTGACTCTGAAAGTCACAGGAGCCAAGGGGCACCCGTACGCTAGAGAAGCCACCTTGTTCGGGATCAAAGAGTTCGGTTAACAGGTCGTGACGTTGCTTAGCGTCCATGACCTGCCAGAGTAGGTGAGCGGCGGAGTCGGTAATGGCGGCACCGGCGCCTTTCCAGTCCTGATGCTTGTCGGTTGGATCGATGATGATCTTCTTGGCATCCGCGATGTCGGTTTGGTCATCCGGTGTGGCTAACGGGGTCCGACGTTGGGTCAGATCACCGGAAGTCGTGGTCCAAAATTCATGGTTAAATTTTCTCATAACTAAACTGCCTCCAATAAGACGTGATTGTTGTGAAATAAAGATGAAAACGGGCAAAACTCTAAAATTTCAGCCCGGGTACCCTTTAATCGTAACCGCTTACACTCAAATCGTCCATGCCGATTACTACCTTGAATTTGTCCAAATGGAAACAAATCGTGATTGTCGTGGGGTTAACAACATGGTAGGCTGAACGTAAGTAGCGGTGAGAGAGGAGTGACAGCCTGAATGGCCCAACAATATCTGTTCCAGACCATTGAATCGAATATCTATCTGTATGCCGGCCATTTTCAACGCAACTTTCCCAGCTGGCATTACCCCCGGGAACAGCATCAGCTATTCGAATTAATTACGGTGCTGCAGGGGAGCGTGACCATGTTTATGGGGTCCCGCCGGCGGGTAATCACGGCTGGCGAGGCGATCATTATCACGCCGGAGATGCCTCACGAAAGCTTCAATTTTAGCGGTGACCGGCTACAATTTTTCTGTTTTCACTTTAACGTGGGCGACTTGGAACTTAAGACCCAGATCATTAAGAATCTGGGAAATGTGGTGGCGCCCAAAGAGTCCACCGTCAGTCGGGCGGCGCACCAATTTATCCGGTCGCTCATGACCCTGGATGAACATGAGGTTCAGGGCACGACGCGTAAATTTCGGGTGGAAATCTTCTTTCTGGAATTACTGACGGCTTTGTCTCAGGCCCAGCCGGTGATGACCGTGGCCCAGGAGTATCCCGAGCGCGAGGTGGTCTTGGCGCAGAAGCTGGCTAGTGGCCTCTTCCGGGATGACGGGACGCGCCGTACTTTTAAGGCGGTTTGCGCCGATCGCAACGTGAGCACCACGTACGGCCACCGAATCTTCAAACGCGTCTACGGCATTACACCCAATGGGTACGCGAACGAACGGCAATTTAGCCGCGCCAAGGTCTTACTGGAGATCGGCGAGAACTCCATCGAGGCCATTGCCCTACAGATGAAGTTCAGCAGTCAGGCCAGCTTCAGTAAGCAGTTCAAGAAGTGGTCGGGGATGACGCCTAGTGCCTTTCGTAAGACCCAGCAACGAGAGCGGCACTCGGCCGACTATCTTGGTTAGCCAATGTTTCATGTGAAACACCGCAGATACGTCAAAAGCAGCCGGCATAAGCCAACTGCTTTTAAGGGATTACCACATATATTCAATGGGGTCTTTAATATATTTGTCGTAAACGTCGGTCACAATGGCCATTTGATCGGCCGACAGTGGCTTCACTTCCGCGGCTCGCGTATTCCGTTCGATTTGACGCGGATTGCTGGCCCCGGGAATAACGGCGGAAACGGCGTCAAACATCAGGATGTAACGCAGCGCCGTGTCGGCGAGATTGTCCGTGCCCAAGCGTTCCTTGAGTTCTTGGGCCGCCTTGACCCCGATTAAGTAATCAACACCGGAGAAGGTTTCACCCTTACTGAAGTGTTGGCCGTCCCGGTTGTTCATCCGGTGGTCGGCGGGATCGAAGTGGGTGTCCGCGGTGAATTTCCCGGTCAACAAGCCACTCGCCAAAGGTACCCGCGCTAAGATGCCCACGTTAGCCTTTTTGGCGAGGTCAAAGAAGAGCTTGGCAGGGCGAAGCCGGAACATGTTGAAGATAATTTCGACACTGGAGATGTCATAGTCCAGGGACTTAATGGCTTCTTCAACCCGTTCAACGCTGACGCCGTAGTTGGCAATCTTGCCTTCCTTTTTGAGATCATCTAAGGTCTTAAACGTTTCAGGTTGGTAGTAAATGCTCATGGGTGGACAGTGCAGTAAGACTTGGTCGAGCGCATCAACTTGCATGTTTTGCAAGGACTCGTCAACGTAGCGCCGGATAGCCTTTGGACTGAAATGGTCTTCGGTCAACGGCATTTCCTTGCGCCCAACCTTGGTGGAGTAGTGAACGCCGGGGTGGCGCTTGACGAATTGGCCAACGACCTTTTCACTCATGCCATCCTGGTAACCATCGGCCGTGTCGAAGAAGTTGACGCCGTGGTCATAAGCGGCTTCTAGGGTGTCGAGCGCGTCCTTTTCGTCAAAGGGTGCGCCCCATTTGCCGCCTAATTGCCAGGTGCCGAGTGAAACTTCGCTGATGTTAAAACCAGTTTTGCCTAACTTTCTAAATTCCATAGTAGGTAACCTTCCCTTCTAATTTAAATTAAGCATAGCACTTGAAGCGCGCTTCAAGTAAAGTTTTTTATTTCGTAAATGATAGGACTGAGCGAACATGACAGAATTAAGCATTTCAGAGGTTTCACGGCAGTACCATTTGGCACCATCAACGCTACGGTATTACGAGCGGTTGGGATTGATTCCCAACGTGCAGCAGCGCGGTAACCATCGCGTTTATAATGAGGCCAATCTGGAAAAATTAAATAGTATTGTGTGTTTTAAAAATTCCGGAATGAGCATGAGCGAACTCCAGACGCTACTGAGCTACCAGGAGACTGGCCCGGATTTGGATAAAATCTTAACGGTGTTGACCGAACATGAGGTCAGCGTTGCCCAGCAGTTGGCCAAATTGGAGCAATATCACCGTCACATTACCCAGAAGGTCGCCTTTTACTCAGCGATTAAGGCGGCGGAGGCCACGGGAGCCCCGCGGCCGGACTGGGCGGATTATAAGCCGGGGGATGAGCGGTAGGGGGGATATTTGGGAAACATGCGGCTTCTGAAACGCGTTCACCCAGGCAGGTCCCTGCGCTTAACCCGGCTAAGCACCGGTTTTCGTGGGTGTTTAGGCTGGTTTGGGTCGTTAGGTTATCTCTCGCCAGGAGATTTGGGAAACATGCGGCCTCCGAAACGCGTTCCGCAAGCCAGCTTCCTCCGCTTAGAAGCTAAACGGCTTGCTTCACGCTCTTATACAAAAAAAGCAGCCCCGCGTTCTACTCGGGACTGCTGTGGTCAGGTGCGGCGACCTTCGGAATGCTTGCGCACCGATCGCTTTCTCTCACCTTGGTTTGGCACCATGAGCTAGTATCGCACGGGTGCCTGGGGAAGTCAACCTTCTTGGGCCCCGCGGACCGTCATTAATTTAACGGAGACGCCTAGCGCGATGATGAGGAAGATCAGGCACATCGTGAAGCCCGCCTGAATACCTATCTGGGGAGCGTTTGGTCGTGCCGTGAAAAACTTCGTCGCCAGGTTAATCGTGGCGATGATGATCGCGGTCCCAAATGACCCGGAAATCTGGCGTAACGTGTTGAACGTGGCCACCCCATCGGCGACCAACCGGTTGGGCAAATGCGTTAGCGCGTGGGTTTGAATCGGAATCAGGATTAAAACGAGACCGAGTTGGCGGATGGTCTGGCCAACCGTCAACATGACGACCGAGGCGTTGACGTCGATGAAGGCCTGCATGAAGGTTCCGAAGCAGTCAATTAACAGTCCCGTGGTCACGATCACCCGTACCGGATAGCGGTCGTATAGCCGGCCACTAATCGGGGACATGACCCCGGTTAAGCACGCGCCAGGAAGCAGGGCGATCCCAGAAATAATGGGGCTCTGGTGCATGATGGACTGGATGAGTAGCGGCAACAGGATGGTATTCCCATACATCGTGGCAACGATCAGCGCGTTCAGCGTGGTCGCGGTGGTGAACTGTCGGCTCTTAAAGATTTTCGGATTGATCAGGGGATTCTGACTATGTAATTGTTGCCGAATGAAGAGAGTTGTCAGAATCAGCCCCAGGATAAATGGCACGGTGACCAACGGAGACGTCAGCGCATACTGGCCCACATTTGAGAAGCTCCACAACAGACCCAACGCACCGAAGCTGACGAGGAAGAGGCCCAGCCGGTCCAGCGTCGGTGATTCCTGGGTCGGCACACTCGGAAGTAAGATGTAGGCCAGGATGAGGTCCAGCAGGATAAAGGGCAGCACTAGAATAAAGAGGTAACGCCAGGAGAAGTAGGTCAAAATAACCCCGGAGAGCGTGGGCCCAATAATCGGCGAGAAGTTAAAGGCGAGCCCGACGATGCCCATCACGGCCCCCTTCTTGGTGGGTGCGGCGTACCGGATGGCCAGAATGTTGACCAGCGGCATCATGACGCCCGACCCAGTGGCCTGAATCATGCGGCCAAGGATCAGCACCCAGAAGCTCTGCGCCACACTACCCAGTAAGGTTCCCAACAGAAAGATCACTGAAAATAGAATAAATAGCCGCCGAAACGTGAATTTCTTAATCAGGTAGGCACTCACTGGAATCATCATCGCGCTGACCAGCATGTAGCCATTGCTAATCCATTGAACGGTCGATGAATTGACGTGAAAGACGGTCATAAACGTCGGCAAGGCCACGTTCATTAGCGTCGAGCACAGAATGCCGAAGAAGGTGCCAAATACCATGATGAATAACGATTGTTTCATTTGCTTAGACATTGAATGGCCTTCTCTTCTGTAGAAATATAAAATTGCACAACTTATCCAATCATACTGATGATTGAAAAGTTAGTCAATCTTCTCACTGACCGGCGTTAGATTTTGGCTGGTCGATTGTGGACAAGGCCGGAGCAATAAAAATAGTCAATTGGTGTGGTTATTCAGCACCTTTACGTCCTTGTGAATCTATTTGTAAGCGTTTACATCAACGGGCAACTGTGTTAATTTAGAAAGTAAAGAGGTGTCCAGGTATGAAAAAAAGTGACGTGTTAGTAATCGGATCAAACATGATTGATCTCGTAACCTATATCAATCGCATGCCCGTGGCGGGTGAAACCGTGGAGGCCGAAGACTTCTCGATGGGTTTCGGTGGCAAAGGGGCTAACCAAGCCGTGGCCGCCGCACACTTGGGGTCTCGCGTTAGCCTGCTGTCGATGGTCGGCGATGACAACTTTGGGCAGCAACAGTTAGCCAATTTTAAGGCCGCCAATATTGACGTGACGGGGGTTGGCGTGGGCCACAAGAGTAGTGGTGCGGCGCCAATCTTCGTGGACCCAACGGCGGATAACCGCATTCTCATTATCAAAGGCGCTAACAATGAACTGACCCCGGCCGTTTTGGATGCGCATCTCGATCTTATTCAAAACACCAAGTTAATTGTTCTCCAACAGGAAATCCCGCTCGAGACGAATTACCATGCGATTGATTTGGCTAACCAATACGGAGTGCCAATCCTGTTAAATCCGGCCCCGGCTAACCGTCATTTGGACATGGAACACGTTCGGCGCGTGGACTTCTTCTCACCGAATGAAACGGAGCTGGCGACCTTGACGGGGTTGCCAACGGAATCGATGGATGAAATCTCCCGAGCGGCTCAACGGTTGGTCGATATGGGGGTTAAAAACGTGCTGGTTACGATCGGGTCACGCGGTGTGCTGTGGGTCAGCGCGACCACCAGTCAGTTGATCGATGCCGTCAAGGTTGATGCGGTCGATACCACGGGGGCCGGGGACGCCTTCATCGGGTCGTTTGCCCACTATTTCGCGCAGGGAGACACGATTCCTCAGGCGTTACGCCATGCCAATGAATACGCGGCGATTACGGTCACGCGGCGGGGAACCCAGAAGTCCTACCCGACAGCTACAGAAATCGCGAAGCTGTATCAACCTAGCTAATTAATAATAATGGGAATCCTTTAAGTTTATAGTCACGAAGAGTTTGGCCGTTTGCGCCAGACTCTTTTTTGCATTGTGCGTCTTCAAACAATTATTAAAGATGGCAGTTATTAGTAATCAGCCAACGTTGATGTTGGTGAAGTTATAGAGGTGCCAACCATCCGTCAGATGTGGATTGTTCCGCGCCTTGTTGGGCGGGCACCCCACGAATCGTTTGAACTCGCGGGTGAGATGGGCCTGATCGGCAAAGTTGAGAATGGCCGCAATTTCCGAGAGGGGAAGGGTTGTCGTCTGGAGGATTTCGATCACGCGGTTGATCTTGACGAGAATCTTGAACCGAGAGATGGTGACGCCAATCTCGGTGTGAAAGAGCGTGGACAGGTAGTGCGGCGACAGGCCGAGCTGATTGGCGAGCTGGCTAATCGTGACGTTGGCCTCGGGACTGTTCATGATGATCTGGTAAGCGCGTCGTACCGGGGCTGAGAGGTGCACGGCCTTGAGCTGGTGGACCCGTTGCGCCATGTCCTTGATCATGGTCTCAATGCCATTCATGACGTCATCGTAGGTGGTCAGCGTTTCCAGCGTGCGGACGTAGTGGTCATTGAGGGAGTAGGCTTGGTCGAAGTCCATCCCGGCGTGAATGGCCGCACGGAGGGTCACCGAGGTACTGATAATCCCCCAGTTCTTGATGTTACGCAAATTACTGCCGTCCGCGAGAATCCCAATCCGGCCGGAGTTCACCAGTCCGATAAAGGCATCGTGGACCATCGACGGTTTTCCCAGTTCTACGGCCGTCTTCAACGCTTTCTCGTAGGCGTAGCTGACGTGGGCGCCCTCATCCTCAAAGTTCACCAGGATGAGTTTATCGTTGAACTGATCGGAGGGGATGGCTTGATCAAAGGCCGCCGTGATATCGGCCACGTCAAGCGGCAACTGAATGAGCTCGGCCAACACCAAAACCTGGGTGATGCACTGTTGCCGTGGAATCGAGTAGGTACTCAACACCTGAGGAAGATAGATCGTGCGGGCGTCCGTACTGCTGGGTTGCCGGCTGGTCACATCGGTCAAGAGAACCGGCCCCAGAATGTAGGTGCGATCGGCTTGAATAAGACAAATGGAGAAGAGATTTTGACTGTGACGAAAGACGGTGATGGCCGCCTCACGGTTAGGAATCTCCTGAAAAATTGCCGTATAGGCCGCCGTCAGCAACTTTCCCTGTTTAAAGATGACTTCGGGATGATGCTGGAAGGTCTTGAAGACAACGACCGGGGCATTGATGGCAGCGAGATAATGGGTGGTTAAGGTCACGGGAGACACCTCACTTTCTTAAAGACAGTTAAACTATTTCAAGATATGTAAACGCGATATTGGGTATCGCCGCGGCGACTGAGAAATGTTAGAGCAACGGTTATTCAGATCAATTGGGCGCAGGCATCTCTTTAATCGGAGGCGTATAATAGAAGGGAGAAATTTAGTGAACGGAGTGGATTTTTTTGCGAAAGTTAGCACCATTCTTTGTGGCCCTAGGCGCGATTAGTTTTGGCGTGCCGGCCACACTGATGAAGATTGCCCGGAGTGAGGGTGTGGTCAATGGGCCACTGTTATTCTGGTCGTTTCTGAGCGCCGTGGTGATTCTTGGCGTGATTCATATTGCGCGGCGACGTTGGTTGCGGTATCAGCATACGAATTGGAAGCAGATTCTGGCGGTGATGGCCGCGGGGACGGCGTCTGGATTTACCAACACCTTCTACATTCAATCGTTGAAATTAATTCCGGTTGCGGCCGCCGCGGTCATGTTGATGCAGGCGGTTTGGCTGTCGGTCCTGCTCGGGAGCATCATTCACAAACGCCGACCGTCTCGTCTACAGGTCATCAGTATCGTGCTGGTCCTGATTGGCACGGTGCTGGCGGCGGGGCTCTTTCCAATCACGCAACCGTTGTCGGTATGGGGCTTGTTTCTGGCCTTCTTGGCGGCTTGCGCGTACGCTTGCACGATTCAGTTTACCGCGATGTTGGGGAACAATCTAGACCCCATGAGTAAGACGTGGCTGTTGTGTGTCGGCGCCTTTGTGCTGATTTCGGTCGTCTGGGGTCCGCAGATTATTTCGGCACCGGTGACGTTTGATACCGTCAAATGGGCGTTTTGGATTGCCATTTTCTCCATGGTGTTTCCGCTGGTGGCCTACTCGATCTTCATGCAGTATCTGGATCTCGGCATTGGGCCGATTCTCTCTTCACTAGAACTGCCGGCATCCATCACGATTGCCTTTCTGGTCTTGGGTGAACGCGTGGATTGGCTTCAGATTGTCGGGGTGCTGGTGATTATTGGCGCGGTCATTTTGCCCAACGTTTGGGGCATGCGACATCAGAATCAGTTACGGTAATTGTTTCATGTGAAACAACCAAAATCCTGCTCGGTGAGATTGCCGCGGCAGGATTTTTTCTATGGTATGCTGAGATTATTAAACACGAGGAGTGACGAGCATGGCAACGATAACAGATAAAACGGTGGCCCTGGATGACCTCGAGCCAGGAAATCACTACGTCAATTGTGACTTAACCTATTCTAATCAAGATATTCGCATGGAAGAGATCAGCTTCGACAAATGTCACTTCCAACAGACGGATTTTAAGGCCAGCGAATGGATGGACTGTACTTTCCAGGGCTGTCAATTTCTTAATTGCCAGTTCCGGCAAAGTTACCTGTATCGGTGTGCCTTTAAGGGGTGCCAGCTATTAGGGAGCGACTTCACCGGTGCGCGGCTAAAGGATACGACCATCGTCGACTCGCGGGCGGACTATGCGAACTTTGCGGAAGCCGTATTCACTGGCGTGACGCTAACCGACACCCGATTGTTAGAGGCTAGTTTTCAGATGATGACGGTTAAACGGTCTCTCAACTTTAACCGCTGCGACCTGACCCGCGCCGACTTCACGGAAAGTCGATTGAAGCTAGTGGATTTGCGGAGTAGCAATATTGACGCCTTGGCCTTTACGCCGGGTCTGGTTCGCGGTTGTAAGATTGATCCGCTGCAGGCCGTGACCTTTGCGGCGGCGCTGGGACTGGATATTCAGGATTGAGTGAAAAACGAGTAGCGGCCGAATTTAAAGGACGCTGCTCGTTTTTGCAGGGGCAATGAAGGCCGATGGAATCTGGTCTAACGTTGCCGCAGTTGCCCGGGTCCCCCAGTGGCTTAGGCAGATGCTGGCGGTCGCGCCGAGAATGATGATCGCGAGGATGAGTTTGATGACTTTTTGATTGATGGTGAAGGCCTCCTTGGTTGCGTTGAGGATAACAGGATTGGTAGGCGATAGCAAGTGCGGGAAATTTTAGCAAGAAATTCAGATTCTTTTGATCGTTGAACGCCTGTTCAGTAGACGCTGTTTGCCCCGTCCCGTATACTTAGAGCAGACTATCTTTAAAGGAGGCGGCCACCATCGCGGTCACGCTGGAAGCACCACTTAAAAACCTATTATTAGCCAGCAACTTGGGACTCAGTCGCGATCACCGGCTGGCGGGCTGGCACATTCTGACCATTTTGTACCACGACAGCGCGACCGGTGGGGTGCCGATCACGCTGGGGTATTTGGCGAAACGCTATAACGCTGACTATCTGGATACGGATGAAAAGCCGCTTAAAGATGACGTGTTGAAGCGTATTCTGGAGGTTCTCGGCGATCAGGCAAAGCTAATCGAGGTGTCGCCACGCAAGGTTCGGGTACAAATGAAGAGTGGCGGGTACCACACCCAGCAATCTTACGTTTATAAGATTACGAGTAGTGGGATTGAATATCTGTCGGCCATGCAGAAGGTGGTGGACGCCGATAACACGGTGACCGCCAATATTACGCGAATTAACGAATTCTGCCAGCTGGTTGAGAAGCTGTCAGTACCGGAATTGAAGGCGACGGACACGCAACTGTACAATGACTTTCAGAACATGGTGTCCGCTTACAATGATGTCATGAAGGGTATGCACAAGCTGGATGATGACCTGAGTGAGTTGGCCAACGACTTGGCGTTTAACCACGGTGGGGCGGCCGCCGAGAGTCTCCAGGGGATGCTGAAAGACAAGGCGATTCCGGCGTTTAGCCAATTACTCGATCAGGGTCCGCGACTCCAGGCCCTAGCGACCTCGGCTACCTTTAGTGAACGGGTGGCGCACAGCCAACAGGGCGATGATGACCTGGATACCGCCCATGCCGTGGGCGACCGCGCGAAAATGCTGTTGCGGTTTAACAAGTCACGGGAGTACGTGCAGCGCCAGTTGAACCGGTTGGCCGCGAGTTTTGATCCCAGTTCGAGCGCCATCGACAATAGTTTAGATACGGTGTTCCTGTTATTTCAGACCATTCTCAATGCCATTCGGTTGCTGAGTCAGGAGTACGATCACGTTCAGAACCAATCGGTGGATATTAAGGCCTTAACGGGGCAAATCGATCATTTGTTGACCCACTATCAAACGGTGACGATCCCCGCGCCGATTCCGCAACATTTACCGCAGGACCGGGTGAGTGTGGATCCCGCCGACTTGTTGGCGGCTAGCACCATGGGACCCGTGGTGTACACGGCGGTCAGCCAAGCGCAGACGAAGCTGACGGCTGCGGATAATCCCACGGTTGCCGCGGGTGAAGCCGACGCTGAAGATCATCAGGCGGGATTAACCGAATTCAAACGGCTGGTCATGCGTGATGCCAATCACGGCGTGGTTGATCATAGCCTGGCGTTAAAGACGATCCAAGCCCGTGATGAGCTGGTTCGCTTGTATGGCGCGACGGGTTACGATTATTTCACGAGTTTTGCCTTGTTTGGTCGGCCGCTACAACGCGTTACGGCCCTCAAAACGGGGGAGATTACGCTGCGATGTGCGGGGGAAAACTATGCCGTCACCTTGCCGAGTGGATTTGAATTTTGGTTTGAAGAGTAGGGGGAAACGATGAGTACGCTATATGGCACCGAACAATTAATTCTGAACGAGCTCTTTGATCACAGTATTTTCACCAGTACCATCACGTCCAAAACCACGCAGGCGAGAGCCGAGGCCATTAATGCCCTGAAACGACCGGCAACGCAGCAACGCCTAAATGCTTTTTTTAGGGACTTAGTCGGCGTAATTCCGAGTAATTTTCAGGAAAATCTTGTCTTCTTACCCGGGGAAAAGTGGTTGTCGCCGGAAGCGGTTCACATCCTATTGGCCACGTTAAAGGCCGTCATTAACCTACCTGAGCTCCAAAACACCCAGTTGGATCGCGTGGTAGATGTGAGAACTATCGTCCGCCAGGTCCACAGTGAAGTGGTGGAATTGGATGAAAAGGAAATTCGTCGACAGATTATCGCGTTGTTCGTTCAACGACTGGGGCTGTTTGCGGCGGATGAACCGGAAGCGGGGCCGGATGGGGATGATCAGGCCCAAGAAGTCGAGGAATATTGGGATGTCAGTCCGGATTTTAACTTCATCGCGCAGTGCTTGGTCAATCAATTGCAGGAAACCCAACAACTACCGGCATTGACGGCCGTGCAGCGGGTGAACCGGGCCTTACTGAATCAACGATATCTCGCCGCTTCCTCGCGACTCTGGCCCGATTTGGTGGCGCATAAGGCAGCTATCGCCGAGCAGTGGCGCCAGACCAATCGGTTCGTCCTGGAGTGTGGCGATGACTATGCCTTACTCCTGGATGAGCGCCGGACTCCTAGCACGGCCAAGCCATTTGTGATTGCGGTGGGTGTTGCGCGCTCACTAGGCGTGGGGATTCCCGCCGACCGATTGACAGCCCGGATTCATCAGATTGCGGAACAGGTCTTACCGGGATATGCCATCAACGTCAGTTTGGTTAAAGAAGCCCTTCACGACAACGCTTTAGCGCGCTTCCAAGACGGCTATATCATGGCGACCCCATTGGTTCACCGCTTTGCAATGCATACAACAGACAAAGGAGAAGACTAATATGCAGGGATTAGAACACCTCTCACCTGTCAGTTTTCATTTAAGAAATTTCAATAAGTATCGCACCTTAGATATGCCAGCGGCGGCCAATGGCAATCTGACGTTGATTGGCGAAAACGCCGCCGGTAAGACGACCCTGGCGAACTGCTTCTTTCCCATGCTGATTGACGGCTCGATTGCCACACCATCGTTTAATCCCGCCAAAGGAACGGACCGGGTCGACCGCACGACCGGTCCACGGAATAGTGCGCGGGACATGCGGACCTTTAACAGCATGCTATTGGGCTGGGGCCCCGGGGCGATGAAGGTCCGGACGGGCTATAGCTACCTCTTGCTCCGGTCGACCCAGCGACAGGTCATTTTGGGAATTGGTGCGCATCGAAATGTCAGCGAAAAACGCCAGCCCACGTGGTGGTTTGTCGTGACCACCACGGCTGTCACCACGCCGTTAACGTTGGTGACGACCGATGAAGCCGGGGCGAGTCTGGACTATTCGGACTTTGTCGTGGCCAACGAAGAGCTTGGGGACCGGATACATATTTTTAAATCAGTAGAGGAGTACCATCAATTCGTGGCCACCCAGATTTACGGGTTTACTAACGGCAGGGAATTGACGAAGTTAGCATCCGTCTATCGGTTGTTGGCGTCACCGATTTTGACGGCTGGCAATGCCCGTTTTACGCCGATTCGTGAGGCCCTGAAGAATGCGCAAGAGGGGATTGATTCGCAGATCATTAACGCGGTGGCCTCGGCGCAACGCGAGGTTAACCGGACAAATGGGAGTCTGCAACGGATTCATCGGGCCCAAGAACGCCTTCAGAAGATGAAGAAGGAAATCTTCTGGCGGAATCTGAATCTGATCGACGAGCGGATGCTACGAAGTTATAGCCAGACGCAGCATGACTATAAGGATAATCAGGAAAAATGCCTGCAGGCGAAGCAACGAATTGAAAAGCTCGATCAGCAATTGGTCTTATTGCAAAATAGTTTAGCAGAAAATGCGCAAACGCTGGAGCGGCTGCGCCAAGAAAAGACCAATCAGGCAAGCATTGCCGAGCAACGGCAAGATTGCGAAGAACGGCTGGCCAATTTAAAATGGCGCCTGCAGCAGTACCGGGCACAACGACAGCACTTGGATGATCTAGAGGACCAAGCCACGGCGGTTGCGAAACAATTGGCGAAACTAAAGGCCGAGAAAACGGCACTGCGCAATCAACAGTTGCGGCCACTCTTAACGGATTTGGCGACCCGGGCTAAGGGATTAACCGAGTTGACCGCAGTGGTGACGGAGGTTGATCCGGAGACAGTCGCGACGAAGTTGAAAGCCTATTTGCGCGAGCAACAGCAGGCTTGTCGGGCGTATCAGGCCGATGAGCGGGCTAAGCAAAATGTGAGTCAGGACGTTAAAATCGTGGTGGAGATGCAGTACCAACTGGCTGAACGGATTGATCAACACGCTAGTGGCGCGCTACAGTCGCGTGTGCGTAAGGATCTGCATCAGGATAACCGAGAGATTCACGAGGCTGGGGCGGCTAAAATGAATGTCGAGGTGCAACGGTTAGCCGCACATCAGCAGTCCTTGCTGGCCGCGCATAGCGATCTAAAGGCCAACTTGGCCGATCCAACGAAGCTAACGGACTTACAGGATCAGCGGCATCGCTTGACCGACATTTTGACCCAAATCGCCACGATCCAACGGGATTCCCAGCAGCAAGTGGAGAAACAAGCCGATTTAATTGGCCAAATTCAGTATGTGCAGGAGAATATGGAAGCCGACTTCGATGAAGACCGGGTGACCACGGAGATGGCCGAGGTTCAGCAGCGCCACGATGCCTTAAAGCTCGATCCAGATATCGATGACAAGTTAAATACTGCGGAGGCTGACCGTCAACGGTTGGCCAACCAGCAGCAGGAATTTGGGAGTCAAAAATCGCAAGCTGAAGGTGAAATTAAGACCACAGCGACCTTCATGGACCGACAGCATCAAACTTTAGTGGCGTTGCAACAGCAGATTGAACGAAATCTCCAGACGTTGGCCCCGTACCAACCGGCAGATTGCCAGTTGACCACGGCCGACGAGGTCTTGGCCTTTGTCCAGCAGCACGCCAGCACTGTTCGCAATAATCGGGTTGAAGACCTCTCAAATCAGATTGGAAAGCAAATTCACCGTAATAATCAAGATGGGGTTGATCGCAATGCCTTGGACACCGTCTTTGAGGAACGTGGATACACGGCCGAAGCTAGTGCCATGCGGCAGCAACACGCAATTAAAAAGAATGACCTCATCGTGGTTGCATTTGACATCAATCGGGCAATTGTCTTGATGAAGACGGATGAAGCCCACGTTGAGCAGGCCCTGACCGTTTTGAAGTCTGGCAACGATGCGGCGCAGAAGTACTATCTCACTTCCGCTGTCAGCACCATTACCACGCAATACGACCTCATTGACAGTTACAATCAGATGTTGAGCGAGGGCGTTAGTCGCGAGCAGAGTATTAAGTTACGCGTGGCTTTGACGCCGGCTAGTGTGACGGGAAAAGTCATCGAGGAAGCGCGTAACGCCCAGTTAACGGATCGGCCAGCTTTGGAGGCGGAAGTTGAAAATCGGTTAAATAAATTAGCGAAAGACTTGACGGTTGCCGATGACGACGACGCCTTTATGCAGAAGGCCCAAGAGATGCTGGACACGCGGCAGTGGTCGGACTTTAAGGTGCTCATCAAACGGCGCCAGAGTGACGAGAACCACTACGAAGAGGTAGACGATAAGTTTGTGCAATCCGGTGGGTCGGGTGCCGAGAAAGCCCAGGCCATGGTATTACCGCTACTCTTGGTGCCTAAGATGGTGCTACGGCAAGCGAAGCAGACGGATGCCCCTTATCTGGTCATGTTCGATGAGTTTGCCGATAAATTGGATCCTGAAACGGCCAAGTCCTTTGCGAAAACGATTGCCCGTTTTGGGTTTAATTTTATTGCGACGATGCCTGGTGGGGCGCAGAATAAGATCTTGGCGGATGGTGTGTCCAACATTGCCTACGAGGTGATTGCGCCGAAGTTAGAAAACGATCGACAGTTCCACTTGAATCGGGTACGGTCGGCGTTGATTTGGGGTGAGCCACATGAATCCGTATCGTAAGGCGTACGAACGGGCCACGGGACGAGCGGTACCAGCGGTTGCGGTGCCATTAGATAATTTATTTGCCAAGATGGCGACGGGGGATTTGTTACCGCCACGTGGGCAACAGGCGGTCGATGCCGGGTTAACGGCCCACAGCTTAAATGACCCGCAGGAAAATCCAGCGGTGTATGACTATTACCACTGGGTTATGACCACTTACTTTGCTGAAGCGCCGGTCAACGAGTTATCGGCCAAGTTAATTGGCATGGCATTTACATCTCTGAATATATTTCAAACGGATCTGCCCCAACCCCTGACCCTGAATCCGTGGCAGGCTACGGCGATGGCTGACTACCCGTTGCGAACCCAACGCGCAGTGGTGATTGAAAACAACGGGGTCTTTATCTGGCTAGCGCATCTGCATCCGGACTGGCCGCTGATTAACCAGGGTGGCAATGACTTTAACGCCGTTTACGTGACCTTAATTCAGCACTTGGAGACTCGTGGTGTGCAGTTGACGTATCTGGGAGACCTGGATAGTAAGGGCATTCAAATGGCAGATCACCTGTTTTGCCAGTTACGGTCCACGCCAATTGTGACTTTTTCGGCCCTGCAGTCACCGGCCAATGTGACCAAGTGGCTGGCTGTGAAGGGAAAACGGGGGACCCAACGCACGCGGCCCTTGACGGTGAAAACGCCCGTCTTCCAACGGGAACTGGATGCCGTAAATCTGGCCGGTAGATTTGTCGAACAGGAACAGTTAATCAGCGAATATGAGCGGTTGATTGACGATTGGGTGCAGGGGGATAAGTAAAGCCACTCTCAGTGATTAGTTGGCGTGAACCTATGTATGTTAAACAAATGACGAATTAAAAAGGGATTGCCCAAACGAGCAATCCCTTTTTGCTAGCCACTAACCCCGTCATACCCAATAAACGTGAAGTAGGTCTTCCCGCCGATCCGGTAGAGGCTATCGAAGGTTCCGGCGATGCCATTGTCTTCGTTACCCGCGTTGTGTTGGGGGTCGTGTAGATTCTTTAGCGTTAGGCGATATTGATAGGGACCAGAGTGGCTGACGCGCTTTGTTTTTAACCCCTTAATGTCATGGCTGAAGTAGAGCACCCGGTCGGGATCGTGAAAGTCAGTTTTGGTAATCTTCGCCATACCGGTCGGCTTCTGCATGAAGCCCAGTCCGGCGTTGGCCTTAGGATCGTATGTCATATATTCGAGGTAGCCATCGGGCGTCACCCGAATACTGGCCGTGGTGGTCTCCGTAGCACTCAGTGCGGCCTTGGCGCCGCCGAGATACAGGTCGCCGTGACTGTAGCCGGGCATGAAGTCCGGGGCGGCGATGCGTTTAAACGCCGTCAGTTTATCCGTCGCCTTGAGGGTGGCCTGAGGATCGTAAGCGCCGGCGCCGGGATCAATCGTGTAGCCGGCCGGTGCGCTCTGTTGGATGAGGGGGTAACTCAGCCGTGCCAAGTAAAGTTGCAGGGTGGGGACTAAAAAGTCACCGGACTTGGTACTCGTGAGATTTCCCGCTACCACCGTTCCGGCCGGGATGGTGAGATCGCGGCTGAGCGCGTGGCCCACTTTATGGGTCGGCACAAAGTTAACTTTAACTTTGATGGTTCGGGTGACCTCGAAATATTGACTGAGATTCAAGAAGTCGGTACTGGCCGTGAAATTACCGACCTTGACGAGGGCACTGGGCTTTTCGGTCTGCGCGTTGGTGGTGCGCGTACCAATCAGGAACGCGGCCAAACAGGCGACAATTCCAGCGCCAACTTTAAAGAATTTATGCATGCTACCATCCGGCCTCCTACGAGATTTTAGATACGTTTAGTATACCGGAAAGCCAACTATAAATAAACGAACAAATGTTCTTTTGTGGAAAATTCTGCGATTAACCCGGGTTATATTTTGGCGAAATAACCGGTGCAACCAAAGTGTGCGTGTGCCGGTTAGAAAAAACGGGTATGCTGAATTCAAGGATTGAGGAGGAGATTGGATGAAAATTGGGGAACAACTAAAGCAGCAGCGAGAGCAACGGGCCTGGTCACAACAGGACTTGGCGGATCGGTTAAAGATTTCCCAGCAGTCGATTTCGAAGTGGGAACAGGGAACGGCGCTACCGAGCTTTGCCAACATTATGCTGCTGAGCGAGGTCTTTGGTGTCACAATCGATGAGCTGATTCGGGAGGATGCTCGGTTGTTAAAACGATTGGAGCGACCGGTGACGGGTCCATTGAGCCTCATCATTTTAGGCGGTTTGGGTTTGGCCATTCTGTTAGCCCCACTCCTGCTCAGTCTACGGGTGTCGGTCGGTACAATGACGGATTGGGCGCAGACCCCGCTGTTTATTGGGATCATTGGGTTGTTGGTGCTCGTTTATCAGCGACAGCGACAGGGGCGCTACCCGTTATCCCGTTGGGTGATTGGACTAGCCGTTCTGATTATGGCGCTGCTGGTGCCACAGGTGGCTGATACGATTGTTGGCTTTGGCGCGGGGTTACGTGGGATTAATTAAAGAGAGGGTCGCAGAGCTGACAAAATTTTTGTCAGTTTTTTTGAGCAACCTGTTGACTTTAGATTAACAAGTCGTTATGATAATCCCTGTGCTTTAGAAAGCAACAGCAACAACAATTCATTTAAAGAGGCTGATTTAATATGACCAACAAACAACGTGCATTAGATTATTTAAAGGCGGCATTCGTCGACAAGGATTTAGCTAAAGTAGAAACTTTTCTAGGAGACCACTGGACACAACATAACCCCAACGTTCCCGATGGCCTGGAAGCACTGCGGGGAATCATCGCGGGAAATGAGATTAATTGGCAACCGAGCATTGTCATGGAGGAGGGCGATATTGTCGCCGTTCACGGCCGTTATACCAACCTCTTCGGTAAGACGATGATTGGGGTAGACTTCTTCCGTTTTGATGAAAACGGCAAGATGAATGAACACTGGGATGTGTTGCAAGAGGAAGTTCCAGCCAGCAAGACCGCTAGCGGCAACGCCATGTTCCCCATCATTCCGCAAAAATAACCCGGGAAATTTTAACCCGGTTGTTGCAATCTAAATAACAGATGCTAAAATAAGGAGATAATTAATTATGAAATATGCCATTTCTGCGGCGACCGGTCATTTTGGCCAGATCGTCATCCAACAGTTATTAAAGTCCGTTCCAGCCAGCGATATCATCGCAATTGTTCGTAACGCCAAGAAGGGCCATCTGACTCTGCCCGATAGCATCACGATTCGGCAGGCCGATTATACCGACGAAGCAGCCCTTGAGACGGCATTGACGGGGATTGATCGCTTGCTGTTCATTTCGTCGGTACCCGGTGGTGCGGTTCCCCGTCAGCAGCAACACGCTAACATGGTAAAAGCGGCGCAAGCGGCCGGTGTCGGCTATGTGGCCTACACCAGCTTTGCCAAGGCGGATACGGCCCAATCGCCACTATCCGTTGATCATGTTGCCACGGAAAAGATGATCACGGCCAGCGGATTAGCACACAGTTTCTTGCGAAATGCCTGGTATCTGGAAAATGAAACCAGCTACCTGCAGGCCGGCGCCGAAGGAAAGTCCAGCGTTTACGCGGCTGGTGCCGGGCAGATTAGTTTTGCGTTGGAACGGGAGTATGCCGAAGCCGCGGCGAAGGTCTTGCTGATGGCGGAGCCCCAAACAGTGTATGAATTTGGTGGGCAACCACGGACCTATGCTGATTTGGCCGCTGCCGTTGATCAGGCGATTGGCCGACCGGTGACTTTCCAGTCGGTATCCGTAGCCGATTACCGTCAAGCGTTGTTGACAAGCGGCATGGCCCCCGAGATGGTCGATGTTTTTGCCAGCATGCAACAGATGATGAAGGATAATGAATTAAAGGTGCCAGCCACTGATCTGGAAACCGTCTTGGGCCGGTCATTGACGCCGCTCCCCACTGCGATTAATGAAATTTTGCAGCGTTAGGTCGGATTAGGGGTGGTCACCGAATTGGAGGAACGATAAATGAAATATTCTTACAAATTAAGTGATGCCATCCACATCCTGGTCTATATTCACATTGCGCCCAAGGGATTACTCGATAGCACGACTATCGCGACGAGTGTGGAGTCTAATCCCAGCGTGGTGCGCCGGTTGATGGCGACACTGAAGAAGGCCGGCTTGATTGACAGTCGGGCTGGCACGGCCGAACCCAAATTGGCTCGGCCGGCCGCTGAGATTTCGCTTCTCGATGTGTTTCGGGCGGTCGAACCGAATTCGGCCTTACTTCACGTTGATCCGCGGACCAATTCAGATTGTCCGGTCGGCGCGCACATTCAACAAACCTTGGACGGTGCTTACAGCCGGATTCAGCGCGCGGCCGAAGACGAGATGCGACAGTTGACCATTCAAGATATGGTCGCGGATATTCAGTTGCGTAATCAGCACGTTGGCTAGTGATATTTAGAAAGCAAACAGCGAATTGACCGGTCGGCCAATTCGCTGTTTTTTTAGATTCGTTCAATGATATTAGTGACGACGGTCGTTAGTTCGGATTGTGAAATACGGCCGTGAGTCAACCAATCCGTCAAGACACCGATGATGCCATTGACCGAGCAAACGACGTCGTAGTAGTCCTGGGGATTTTGACGGTCGAGGTGTTCGAAGGCTAGAACCTTCTCGACTAGTTTTGCTTTAAGCCGATCGATCGTTTGGTGATCGCTGGATTGGGTGATGAGTTCGAAAAGCTCCCGGTGCGCGACAACGTAGCGAATACAAGCGGTCGCTAGTTCACTGAAACTAGCCGTGCTATCGGCGGGATAGGTCTGGGTCAGTTCTTGTAGCAGTGTGGCAATGGTTTCACTGACAATCTGGTTGTAGCAATCATAGATGTCATCGTAGTGGAGATAGAAGGTGCTGCGTGAAATGTCGGCCTGTGCGATAATGGTCGCCACACGAATCTTGGCCAAAGGTTGCGTCTTTAACTGTGCAATTAAAGCCTGCTTGATGGCATGTTGCGTTTTACGAATACGACGATCCAAAGGAAACCTCCTTATTTTAACGGATACTTTATTGGAATTTGTCCAGAAACGGACAGTTAGGCGGTAACTGTTCTAGCGTTTGTTCCTACAGCGAGTATAGTACACAACTGTACAGTAATATACAAGCGTTTTAAAAGGGAGGAAGTTTAGATGGAATTTAGACCAGCAATTCGTTCGGACTTAGCCGGATTGGTTCAGTTGCTAACGCGGGCCTTTCACGCCTACCCAACATTTACGATGGCTTTTCGTCCACGGTTTCGGGGGACCGCGGGCTACGACCAGTTTCTGAACGATTACTTCGTCATGGATTTGTTGATTTACTGGCGTAAAGGAAAACTAGTAGTGGCTGAAGAGCAAGGTCAATTAGTTGGAATTGGGGTGATGGCGGCAGCCAGTGTGCAACCAACGTGGTGGGATTATGTTCGCTCAGGCGGTTTGCGGCTGGTGTGCCCCTATCTATGGCATCGTCGCGGTAGCCTAGCTGAGATTAGTCGTGCGGATGGGATGACACGATCACCACGGGATGCATGGACACTGGTTTACTTTGCGGTTGATCCCGCTTTTCAAGGCCGGGGAGTGGGAACGCGGCTACTCAAGCAGCAGATTATCCCAACGGTGCGTGCGGCCGGGGCCAAGCGCCTGACATTGGTGACCAATACGCAACGCAACGTGCAGTACTATGCCGATCAAGACTTTCAGGTGGTGACGCACCATCAGGTAGAAAGTCAGGGCATTAAGGTGTTTAACTGGCAGCTCATGCGGTCAATCACAGCTCCATAAGTTTTAGGCAAGGCCTGAGAGAGGCGCTCGGGCTTTTTGATTGCCGAAATGGAAGTTAACCGGATTCAGCGGCTTTTTCGGCCGACAAAGTCACGCAATCATCTGGGGCGTTGTATAATGAACCTATTGTAACCGCTTCAGAAAGGAAGTCTCAAATAGATGAAAGCAGATTTGCGTTGGCTAGATGATCCACAGACCTTTCGGATCAATCAAGTCCCAGCACACAGTGACCATCGCGGCTACGCGACTTTAGCGGAAGCCACGGCCCACCACAGTCGTTTCGTTCAGAGCCTGGATGGGCAGTGGGCCTTTCAGTTTGCCCGCGATCCCCAGCATCGCCCGGTCGGCTTCTATCAGCCAGATTACGATCGCACGGACTTTGACCGGCTCACGGTTCCGGGCCACATTGAGTTGGCTGGTTACGGTCAGATTCAGTACATCAACACGGCCTATCCTTGGGAAGGCAAGCACTACCGGCGGCCGGCCTACAGTCGGGGTGCGGACCAACCCGAACAGGGAATGTTCAGCACCGATCCCGAAAATACCGTGGGCGCTTACGTCAAACGGTTCACCCTGGCGCCGGCCTTGCAGGACAAACGCGTCAGCATTGAATTTGATGGCGTCGAGCAAGCCATGTTCCTGTGGCTCAACGGCCAATTTGTCGGGTATGCCGAGGATAGTTTCAGTCGGTCGGAATTTGATTTGACCCCGTACTTACAGCCGGGGGAGAACCTGTTGGCCGTAGAGGTCTTTAAACACAGTACGGCGGCCTTCCTCGAGGACCAAGACATGTTCCGGTTCTCCGGCATCTTTCGCAGTGTCCGGTTGGTCGCCAAGCCGGCGCTGCATCTGGAGGACCTGACGATCCGGGCCGGGGCTGATGCGGCCTTAACGACCGGTCAGCTGGCGCTCACGCTACGTCTGTCGGCAGCTAACAAATTGGCCGGTGCCGTTCAGATCAGCTTGTTGGATGCATCGGGACAACCCCTGTGGACGGCTGAACGTGATGCGGCCGCGACCATCCAGCTAACGACCGAATTGCCGCACGTCCACCTCTGGTCCCATCACGACCCGTACCTTTATCGGTTACAGGTCACGTTACATAATCCGGCGGGCGAATGCGTTGAGGTCGTGCCTTATCCAGTCGGATTTCGACGATTGGAAATGAAGGACAAGGTCATCACGTTGAATGGTCAACGGCTCATCATCAATGGGGTCAATCGCCATGAGTGGGATGCTCACCGCGGCCGCGCCGTGACGTTAACCGATATGAAGCATGATCTACGGATCTTTCACGCCAATCACATCAACGCCGTGCGGACCTGCCACTACCCGGATCAGCCGATTTGGTATGATCTGTGCGACCGTGAGGGTATCTATATGATGGCGGAGAACAATCTCGAAACGCACGGGACGTGGCAGAAGATGGGCGCCGTGGAGCCGTCCTATAACGTTCCCGACGACCTGCCGCAGTGGCAACTGGCCGTGCTCGATCGGGCCAAGAGCAACTATGAGATGTTTAAGAATCATCCGGCCATCTTATTCTGGTCGTTGGGGAATGAATCCTACGCGGGCGAGGATCTGGTTGCGATGGATGCCTACTACCATCACGTTGATCCGACGCGGCTGACGCATTACGAGGGCGTCTTCCAGAATCGGGTCTACGCCGATCGGATCTCCGATGTCGAGAGCCGGATGTACAATCCGCCCCGTGAGATTGAGAAATACTTGCAGAATGCGCCAGCGAAACCCTTCTTGGATTGTGAATACATGCATGACATGGGCAATTCGCTGGGCGGCATGGCCAGCTATGATGCCTTGTTGGACCGCTATCCCATGTATCAGGGCGGCTTCATCTGGGACTTCATTGACCAAGCGCTCTGGGTTAAAGACGACGTAACCGGTCGGCCCGTCCTCCGCTATGGTGGGGATTTTGACGACCGGCACAGTGACTATGAATTCTCCGGGGATGGTCTGCTCTTTGCGGATCGAACCCCGAAGCCAGCTTTACAGGAGGTGCGCTATTACTATGGCCAACACGACTAATTTAAATCTAACCTTTGGCGACGTCACGTTGGGTGTGAGTGGCGCGCGTTTTCGCT
Organism: Lactobacillus sp. HBUAS51381; assembly: GCF_012641095.1. GTDB lineage: Bacteria > Bacillota > Bacilli > Lactobacillales > Lactobacillaceae > Levilactobacillus. The sequence goes on along the minus strand of NZ_JAAVSC010000029.1, from coordinate 4,190 downwards.
ATATCTTTGCCTACGATCGCGGTGGTCTAGAATCGCTGGTTCGTGATGGTAAAGAATGGCTGTACCGCACGCCGGTCCCGGTCTTTTGGCGGGCTACAACCGATAACGACCGGGGCAACGGCTTCTCCCAGCGCTCGGCGATGTGGCTGGGTGCGGATCTCTTTACACACTGTACCCACGTGGCGGTTGCGGTGGATGGTCAAGCGATTCCGTTACCGATTGCGCCGGAAAATAATCGATACACCGATCATGAGACCGCTGAAAAGGTGGCCATTACCTTTACCTACACTACGCCAACCGTTCCGGCGACCACGGTTGATATCACCTATGAGGTTATCGCGGGTGGTGGCCTAACGGTGGCCGTTCATTACCACGGTGCAGCGGGTCTACCGGAGCTCCCCGCATTGGGCTTGCGGATCGTCATGCCCACGCTGGCCCAGGGCTTTGACTATCAAGGCCTCTCCGGGGAAACCTATCCGGATCGCATGGCGGGCGGACAACCCGGGACTTATCACGTGGCTGGCCTGCCGGTGACGCCGTATTTGGTACCACAAGAGTGTGGCATGCACATGGCGACCGATTGGGTGACGGTGACGCGCGAACGGACGCTCAATAACGCCGATCCCAACCATCAAGCCTTTCAGTTGACGGTCCGTGAACACGGTACGCCGTTTGCTTTCAGTGCGTTGCCTTACACGCCAGCCGAGTTGGAAAACGCCACTCATCAAGAAGAGTTACCAGCGCCGCGGCGAACAGTCTTGACGATTTACGGTGCCGTCCGGGGCGTTGGCGGCATTGATAGCTGGGGCGCCGACGTTGAGCCGCAATACCATCTTGCCGGGGATACGGACCACAGCTTTCAGTTTGAAATTGTCGCCGGTGACGCGCAGGTATGAATGGTTTAAGTAAGAAACTTAAAATGGGCAATGAAATGATTGTCGCAAAATAATCCATCGGACTGCTATAATGAATGGCAGCGATGCGCAATAGCTGAGTTAGAGATTTGTTGAAAATTTCTAACTCAGTTTTTCTTGGGATAGGTGGTCGATCAAATGAAATTGGTATTTTTAGTCTTAATGTTATTGCTTGCGGTTATTGGTGGTCATGTGCTCAGTCAGCACTGTCCGCGGATTCCACAACCATTTTTCTTAATGGGTTTGGGACTGGTGTTTGCCTTTTTCCCGCTGTATCAAGGTTTCCAATTTAGCCCGGATGTCTTTACCTTCGCCATTATCGCGCCCTTGATGTATAACGAGTCAGAAAATGTGTCGCGCTACTGGGTTGGCCGGGGAATCGTCAATATTTTTTCATTGGCCATTGTGCTCGTGATTTTGACAGTTCTGTTGGTGGGCGTTGGGGTTCATGGGTTATTTCCCATCTTCCCGTTGAGTCTGGCTTTCGCGTTATGTGCGGTCGTGACGCCAACCGATGCGTCTGCGGTGAGTGCCATCACACCGGCTAGCGAGGAGTATCGGGTCCCCCAAACAATTTTACGAAATGAATCCCTCTTTAATGATGCCTCGGGGATTGTCGCATTTGATTTAGCTTTGGCGACCTATATCTCCGGTAAATTTGCCGTGAGTACTGCATTGTTGGCATTTGGTAAGGAGTTCTTGGGTGGCTTGTTATTGGGGGCCATTCTGGGATTAGGTATCGCATGGGTGCGGCAACAATTGATTCACTGGGGAGATAATTCGCCCATGGTGTTGGTGACCATTGAGCTGGTGACGCCATTCATCCTGTATTATTTGGCAGACGAGCTCGGTCTTTCGGGAATTCTCGCGGTTGTTGCGGCAGGATTGATTCAGGGAGCAGAACGAGAACACCTACGCTTAACGTCGAGCCGCATGCAATTAGTCAGCGCCAATGTTTGGGAAATGATTAACGGGATTCTGTCCAGTCTGGTCTTTGTGCTGTTGGGCATCTCCCTGCCCAGGGTGTTACAAGCGCTTCGCCAAGCCAATCCAAATTTGTGGTGGCGCTTAACGTTGGCGGGGGCTTTCATCTATGGTGCCAAGTTTTTCATTCGATTAATTTGGTCGCGCTACTTCGTGTGGATGCATAAGCCTAGCCGGCATCGTTGGATGGATAGTTGGCTGATGGCCTTGAGTGGCGCCAATGGGACCATTACGTTGGCGTTGGCCTTCTCCTTACCTCTGATGATTAAGGGCCAACCGTTTGCCTTGCGTAGTGCCTTGATATTTACGGCAACGGTGGTCATCCTGTTGAGTCTCTTGACGCCGACGCTGGTCTTACCGCGCCTCTTGAAGACGGGGCCCACAGCAGCGGAATCAACGCTTGATTGGAATCGGCGGTTGAAATTAGCCGCGATGTCAGCACTTACTAAACGGCAGGACCATCCGAGCGAAACACAGATTGTGTTGGATGCTTTGCGGCAGCAATTTCAGGGCGAGCAGGTGCCACATCGCCGCCAGCAACGTGCCCTTTTTCGCCAAGCGGATGCCGCAGAACGCCAAGCCGTGACGGGGTTACGTGAACAGGGAAGCGTGACTGAAGTGGGATATACTTACTACCTGCGTTTTCTAAGATACAGCCGGTTCACCGTGGATCAGCGATGGTGGAAAAATCTAATCTTGCGGATTTGGTTCAGCATCCACATGGGACGGCGATACCGTGATATCCAAAAGGCACAAGATACATTTATGACGTCGCCCTTGGTCATGGAACAATTGTACTGGCAGCAACAGTTTGAGCAACGTGGTGAGGCGATCCAGCCGGTTGAAGAAGTCGGCTATCAAGCCGCTTTGACGGCCCTGCAACGTTTAAAAACGATCGAAAACCGAACCGCCGTTGACGTGATTGAACGCTACTATCACGAACGGCATCGTCGGTTGAGCTGTCCATCCGTTGATCCCAACGTGGTCTATCAATTGTTCCTAGCGGCTTTCCATACCGAATATGAGTGTATCCAAGAGACGCTCGCGGCTGGCGAGATCACAGCGGCGGTTGCTGAAGACCTGCAGCAGCAGATTGTGTTTGACGAGATGAGTTATCTTCAGAATCGATCGGCTTTTCTGGTCTAACGTCGGGAGTAACTAGCGGCTACGTGTAGGATAAGACGGGCAAGTTACTCCCGGTTGCCTCAATGAAAAAAAGTTATTGGGCCAGTCGTGATATTCAATCACGGCTGGCCTTTTCGTATGGCCGCTGACAAGGAAAATTATTTAGAAATTAAGTAGAATACCTTTGATTTCAATCAAAGGATGAATGCAAAACTTTAATCTTTTATAAAACATACGTTCCCCTTTTTGAGCCCAGCATGTGCTATACTTAATCCAATCTTTCGGGGAGGTGAAATCATGGCGATGTTAGGACGAACACTGAAGATTAGACTCTATCCCAACGCAATTCAAGCTACCCAACTATTAGAAATGAGTCGAGAATATCAACGTCTAGCTAATTTAGTCAGCCAATGGGTATTTGATCACGACTTTCCATTGAATAGTTTAAAGATCAATCATGCCCTGTACAAAGTATTCCGACGAGAATCGCCACTGAACAGTCAAATGATTCAATCTGTTTTTAGAACGGTGGTCGCGCGGTACAAAACAGTTCTGGCACAGATGAAGCAACACCCCTATTGCTATCAAGATGACGATAAGAAGTGGGTACGCGTCACTAAAGACTTGACATGGCTGTTTAAGCCACTTCATTTTTCTCGTCCACAAGCAGATTTTGTTCGGCAAAGCAATTACTCTTTTGTTAACAGTTTGACTGAAATTTCTCTAACGACTCTTGAAAAAAGAACGAAGATGCCCTTTACTATCAAGGGATTCAAGCAATACTTCCAGAACGGTTGGAAGCTGGGAACGGCAAAACTAGTACACAGCAGAGGCAAATGGTACTTACACATCGGCATCACCAAAGAGGTCGCGGACTTCGATTCAACAGCCCCATCTCAGGTCGTGGGCATTGATCGAGGATTACGTTTTCTGGCAACCACTTTTGATCAACAAGGGAAAACGAGATTCTTTGATGGAGAAAAAGTCCTCTTAAAACGTCACAAATTCCAGAAAATACGAACAGAACTACAGCATCGTGGGATCAAATCAGCGAAGAAAAAACTGAAACAGTTACAGCAACGAGAGAACCGCTGGATGACTGACATCAATCATCAGCTATCTAAGACACTCGTTACGTTGTACGGCCCCCAAACGCTCTTTGTCCTG
>NZ_JAAVSC010000028.1 GCF_012641095.1 Lactobacillus sp. HBUAS51381 | reverse complement strand
GCTCAAAGCGAGGGAAAAGACAGCACTTCGGCTTTTCCCGATCCTTCCCACAGCGATCCAGACCAAATTTGGCGAACGGTAAGGCGGCCAGTACGCGACTATCATATTATAATGGCTGTTATCCTTGTCACACCAGGATTCGTAGCTGTTTTCTATCTTTCAACCTTTAGATAGTAATTAATAGGAAGAAAAACTAACCAGAACAATACTTCGATTCTGAAATTAAGCGCGCGGTGCCCGTAACGCCGATTGATTTCGCCCCTGAATGACCAGTAAAGTTTACTGAATTTAGCAAATTCGGTTTCTTTGCTGAAAAGCGAACAATATCAGTGACACGCGGCCACTTTTTGTTTAAACTTTAAAGTATAGTCAAACCATTCGAACGACAGGGGATGTTACCGCCATGCTGGATAATTTATTAGCGGTTATTCAAGAAGAAAATTTATCGGAACAGCTCTACCATAGCCTGGTGGGCCTAGAAGTTGAGAAACAGCGCATTGATCAGCATGGGCGGTTGAGTCGGCGACCACATCCTAGCAAGTTCGGTTCGCGGACCTTTCATCCGTATTTTCAAACGGACTTTACCGAGAGTCAGTTAGAGGTGATTACGGATCCCAATCCCAACATTGGGGGAACATTGGACCAACTCGACACCCTCCAAACGGTGGCCTATCGCACCTTAGAGGGGGACGATCGAATCTGGCCGCTGAGCATGCCACCCGTCATGGATGAGACGGATCTCCAATTTATTGCGGGCCACTTCGATCGGCCGGCCATTAAGCCTTACCGGGAGTACTTAGTGAAGAAGTATGGTTTACAGCATGGTTGCCTAACCGGGGTTCACGTGAACTACAGCATTCCCGATCCCGTGATTCACCGGTTGTTCAGCCATTATACGGCCGAGTTTGACTCGATCGTCGCCTTCAAGAACGCGCTGTACTTCCGAATTGCACAGAATTTTGTGCGGAATCAATGGCTACTGACCTACCTCTTTGGGGCGAGTCCCATTGCCGAAAAAGGGTTCTTCGACCCAGTGCCACCGGAACTTAAACATCCTGTTCGGAGTATTCGCAACAGTCGCTTTGGCTTCGTGAACCGACCGGAAGAGCAGGTCACGTACACGTCCTTGACGCAGCACTTGGCACAGATTCAGCAGCGCATAGACGCTGGCACCTATTTCTCGGCCCACGAGTTTTACGGGCCGGTACGGTTGAAGGGACAGGCCAATGCGCAGGACTTTCTGACCGGCGGCATTCGCTATCTAGAGCTGCGAGACTTTGACAATACGCCATTGGCCCGTAACGGAATCAGTCGGCATGCCTTGTATTTCTTGAAGATTTTTATGATCTACCTGATTACCCAACCCCTGCCGGCCAATCGCGTGCGCGAACTTCTCGCGACGGGGCGCCAACGGAATCAAATCGTGGCGCTGGAAGATCCGTTGACGCCCACGCAATTCCAGGCTAATGGGCAGCGGATCTTTCGGGAAATGCGAGCCATGGCCGATCAACTGCAGGCACACAACGAGCAGTGGGTGGCCATCGATGACCTGGAGGAGGTCCTCATGCATCCCGAGTTGACGCCTGCCGCCAAACTCGTGGCGCACATTGACCAGGGGAGTCTCATGGCGTATGGGCAACGCGTGGCGCGACGGTGGTATCATGACCGAATCTCGGCGGATCAACTGTTGCCTCAGTTTCCTCGGCTGACCGAAACGACGCAGCGACTCATTCTCACGGCGCTACAGTTAGGTATCAAGTTCTATCAGGTCAGAGACGAGGACGGGGAGGACATGTTCATGTTTACCTTCGACGGCATCACCCAAATCCTACAAGAGCGAGATACCCACGGGAAGACACCAGAAAAGCTGTTGCGACGACTGTTTCCCGATCTGCCCCAATTACCACCGCCGTTAGATTACGGGCAATCCCAGAAATAAAAAAAGTTTTGGTAATAAAATTGCAAATTTTGCGTTTAATCGTGAAAAATGTTTTCATTTTTTAAACCAGTCATAGCGGTGTTCCGTGCCGGTTATGCGACGTCCACGAGTCGTTTGTGGACGTTTTTTTGCGCGCTTTCTGAAAATGAATGGCTTCACAAATCGCCAAAAGGCCCTTGAAAGCCTTTTAGTTTTATGATAATGTAAACGATGTCGCTTGACGTAAAACGGTTTACATACGATTTCTAGTCAACTAATTTGTCATCAGAGTTAGCCGGAAAGGGCTGAACGGATCAAATAGCTGAAAAGGGTTGCACGTGTACCAATGATCAATTTAGTTAAAAAGGAGAAATAATCTGATGAAAAAGACGACCGTTATTAATTCCGAACTGTCTACGGTAATTGCCGGCATGGGCCACATGGACTGGCTCAGTATCGGTGACGCCGGGATGCCTGTTCCCATGGGGACCAAGAAGATTGACTTGGCTTTGACCAAGCAATTACCAAGTTTCCAAGATGTCTTGAAGAATATCTTGGCTGAACTCGAAGTCCAAAAGATTTACTTGGCCGAGGAAATCAAGACGCAAAACCCAGAACAATTGGCCGCTATCAAGGACTTGATGCCCAATGTTGAAATTGAATACATGCCCCACAGCCAGTTGAAGAAGGACTTGGCCCAAACGCATGCCTTCGTTCGGACGGGTGAAATGACCCCATTCTCTAACATCATTTTGGAATCTGGCGTCACGTTCTAAAGCATTTTTTAGCACTCATAAAACGTTTTACTTAAATTCAAAATAAAGGAGTCTTTACCATGCAAGCAGTTGAATCGAAGCACGGTTGGACCCAGCTGGCCGATGGCTATCTGAGCAAAACCCCGCTTTTCCAATTTATCCTGGTGTCCCTGATCTTTCCATTGTGGGGGACGGCCGCTAGTTTAAACGATATTTTAATCACCCAGTTCAAGACGGTCTTCATGCTAAACGATGCCGCTACGGCATTCGTTCAAAGTGCCTTCTACGGTGGTTACTTCTTAATTGCCATTCCAGCCTCATTAATCATTAAAAAGAACAGTTATAAATTTGCTATTATGACCGGGCTGATCTTCTACATCGTGGGTTGTGGGTTATTCTTCCCAGCTTCTCACTTAGCCACTTACAGTATGTTCTTAGTCGCGATCTTCGCGATTGCTATTGGGCTGAGTTTCCTGGAAACCTCCTGTGATACTTACAGTTCCATGCTGGGACCGAAAGCTAACGCCACGATGCGGCTAAACTTCTCCCAGACCTTGGTACCGCTTGGCGATATCATGGGGATCGTCTTAGGAAAGTACCTGATCTTCGGTTCCGTGGACAACCTGGCCACCAAGATGTCCACCATGCACGGTGCGGCTCGGTTGGCTTACGGCGAAAAGATGCTCCAACTGACGTTACGTCCTTACAAGTACATCCTGATTGTGCTGATCGTGATGTTCATCATCTTCGCCTTATCCCCAATGCCTCGTGCCAAGGCCACGAAGACGGTTGAAGGGTCCGATGAGGCCGTTGAAGATCGTCCTAGCTTAGGCGAAACGATCAAGTACTTGTCCCACAACAAGCGTTACATGAAGGGTGTTTTAACCCAATTCTTCTACGCTGGTTTACAGACGACGGTTTGGTCCTTCACGATTCGTTTGGCACTGAACTTGAACCATCAGATCACCGATAGTGCCGCTTCAACCTTCATGATCTACAGCTACATTGCGTGGTTCGTCGGTAAGCTGGTCGCTAACGTCTTCATGAGTAAGTTCTCCATCACCGGGGTACTGACGTGGTTCTCCCTGTTAGGGACGTTATCTCTGGTCGTGACCTTTACGATTCCTAGCATGGTTGCCGTTTACACGGCGATCTTGACCAGTTTCTTCTTCGGTCCAGAATGGCCAACGATTTACACCCATACGTTGGATGCCATCGACGAAAAGCGTTACACCGAAACCGGTGGGGCGATCATCGTTATGGCGTTGATTGGTGGGGCGATTATCCCAGCCATCCAAGGCCTCGTTTCAGATGCTTCTGGTTCAATGCAATTCTCATTCGTTGTCCCAACCATCTGCTACGCCTTGATCACGCTGTACTTCTTCTTGGAAAACCGTTTCGAAAAGAAGCACCCAGAAGAAATGCAAGAACACTAAATCCAAGTTTATCAGTTAACATTAGCCAGTCGGTCTCTCTACCGACTGGCTTTTTTCTACTCATTATTAAGTACCTAAAGGTTGAAAGATAGAAAATAGCTAGGATTCCTGGTGTGACAAGGACAGCAACCATTATAATATGATAGTCGCGTGCTGGCCGCCTTACCATTCGCCAAATTTGGTCTGGAGCGCTGTGGGAAGGATCGGGAAAAGCCAAAGTGCTGTCTTTTCCCTCGCTTTGAGCCGTCAGACCGCGTCTAAAAGCAACCAAAAAGCCGTTAGCTGGGGGTGTCCCTCGCTAACGGCTAGGTGTTTAAATTTTAGTTAGTCGGCTTGATGCTGCCGGCGGCGTTGGTGAATAAAGTAAATCGGTAAACCTACCAGCGTTAAGGCCAATCCCGTAACGGCTAAGCCAATCTCTGTGACCAACGTGGTGACGACGATAAAGATACCGCCGACTAGGGCAATCAGGGGCACTACCGGGAAGCCCGGTACCTTGTAAGGCCGAATGAGTTCCGGTTCGCGTTTTCGCAGGACGAAGATGGCAACGAAGATTAGGCAGTTGAAGAGCCACATGACGAAGACCAACATGTCGGTTAGAATATCGAAGCTCCCCATGAGCATCATCAGTAGGGCAATCACGAATTGCACGATACCGGCGAAATACGGCACGTACGTCCGGCGAGAGAGCCGACTGAAGTATTTCGACAGGGGGAGACTATCCTCGGTCGCCAGGGCGTAAGGCACCCGCATACCGGTCATGGTATAGCCGTTGATGGCGCCATAGACGGAGATGAGAATTCCAATCGTGACCAGTTTCCCGCCAAATTGACCAAAGAGCTTCATGGCTGCATCGGCCGCGGCGTTTTGATTCCCCGCAATCAGGTCAATGGGTAGCGTCCGCAAGAAGACCAGATTAATCAACGTGTAGACCACGGTGATCAGGGCCAATCCCAGGACAATGGCCCGTGGCAAGTCACGCTCTGGATGTTTCATCTCACCGGCGATATTGCCGATGTTGATCCAGCCATCGTACGCGAACATGGTGGCCAATAGGCTCGAGGCGAAGGCCCCGCCAAAGCCAATGTGATCCCCCGTCGTAATCGGCCAGAACTGAATAGTCGTGTGTGCCGGGGCGAAGAGCCCAAAGACCACGATAACGGCGATGGGAATTAACTTAAAAATCAGGGCAATGGATTGAACCCGTCCGCCGACCCGTGCACCCAGAAAGTTTAGACCAGTGAGACTCAGCCCACAAATGATCGCGATGGGTAGCTTCCAAGCGGTGTCCAGATGGAAGAGGTTCACGAACTGCACGCCAAAGATGATCGATAGGGCGGCAATGTTGGCCGGATAGTAGACCAACATCTGGGCCCAGCCCATCAAGAAGCCGACTGGTTTGCCATAGGTGTATTCCAGATAGCGCATGGCCCCCCCGGTTCGGGGAATGGCGGCGGCGAGTTCAGCACTCGTCAGGCCGGCACAGATGGTCAAGAGACCACCCAGGACCCAGGCGACCAAGGTCATGTTAGCGGAATGGTTGGCGGCCACCACGCTAGCGGTTTTGAAGAAGACCCCACCACCAATGACGGTTCCCATGACGGTGGCGAGGGCGGTAAACGTGCCGATTTCGCGGCGTAACTCCTTTGCCAAAGTAAAGACTCCTTTTTCTCTCAAATGCTTAGATTTAACCATTATAGCACGGAACCCGTTGATTCGTATGGCTTTGCGAGAGAATTTTCCGGAGTCGGGGGTGATTGGTCCCTTATGGTGAGGGCCACAGGCGGCTAAGGACGATGAAAACAAGAAAGGTCCCGATAATGACGGTCCCCAGAAGAAACCAGGAGTTGTCAATGATTCGTGAATGGCGCTGATAGAAGCTGGCGATCGCTTGGTGCTGGAAAATTTCTAGGCCTAAGAGACATAAGACCAGTAGAATGAGTAAGTTCATCGGAAGACTACCTTTCAAGTGGCCATGGTTAACAGCGATAAGTGAAGTCTAACAGATTGTCCACCGGTTGACAATTTAGAACACCCCATGAATTAATTTATAATAATAATTTAGCCCGAATTGACAACGATATCACGGCTTAAAATTAAGTTGTTGGTTGGTATGCGGTGAACCCGGCGCACAAAAAATAGTTGGCAAGCAAATGGTACGCATTGCCAACTATTTCCGGATATAGAAGTCATCTTACTTGCATTATTTTCCAAATCGATGGGGGGACTAATGAAAGGCCATATTTAGAATCAGGACAATCAGAATCCCGACGACTGAAATAATGGACTCCAAGACCGTCCAGATCCCCAGTGTTTGCTTGACCGTTAAGTCAAAATATTCCTTGAACATCCAGAATCCGGCATCGTTCACGTGAGAAGCGGCTAACGACCCAGCACCGATAGCGAGCACCATTAAAGCTGGATCGACGCCGGCCTGAGCCATCAGTGGGGCAACAATTCCGGCAGCGGTTAAGGCGGCCACGGTCGCAGACCCCAGGGCAACCCGGAGAACGACGGCAACCAACCAGCCGAGAATCAGGGGTGACATGCTGGAGTCAATAAAGATTTTGGCAACTTCTTTACCAACGCCACCGTCGATCAGAACTTGCTTGAAGGCGCCACCACCCCCGATAACCAGGAGCAGCATGGCGATGGACTTCACGGCGTTTTCAATCGACGCCATGATCTCTGAGGTCTTGCGATTTCGGCCCCAGCCCATGGTAAACATCGCGACAATCAGCGAGATGAGCATGGCAATCGCGGGGTCCCCAATTAAGGCGACAATCTGGTCAAGCATCGTGGGATTCTTGGTCGGCGTCGCACCGCCATCGACCGTCATCTTGTAGATGGTCGTGATGGCCATCAGGATTACGGGGAACAGGGAGGTCAAAACGGAGAGGCCGAAGCTTGGTGATTCGGACGGCTTGAACGTCTTGACTTCACCCAGCGAGGACAGATTACCCTTCCGCGCAAATGCCGCCGGGGCGAAGCGTTGCGCTAGCTTGGTGAACATTGGCCCGGCCACAATGGCACAGGGAATGGCGACAACTAACCCGAACAACAGGACTTTCCCGTCATTGGCGTTTAAGATGGCGGCAATGGCTACCGGCGCCGGGTGTGGCGGGAGAAAGCCGTGGGTCACGGACAAAGCGGCGGCCATGGAAATCCCCAGATAAAGAATCGGGACATCGGCCTCAATCGCAATGGCGAAGACGATTGGAATCAGCAGAACCATCCCAACTTCGAAGAAGAGCGCAATCCCCAGAATAAATGAAGCAAGCATAATGGCCATTTGCAGGCGTTTCTTCCCAAATTTATCGATCAGGGTGGTGGCAATAACGTAGGCCCCACCGGCGTCGGCGACCAGCCGACCCAGCATGGCACCAAATCCAAAGACCAGGGAGAGTTCGCCCAGTTGGCTCCCAATCCCGGCCTCAATAGTCGTGGCAATTTTTGTGAGATTCATCCCCAGCAGAATCGCCGTGAGGACGGAGGTTAAGATCAGGGAGACGAAAGTATTGATTTTAAACTTGATGATTAAAACCAATAAAAAAATGACCCCGATGACTAAAGCTATAAGTTCCATAAGGTAAGCCCTTTCATTTTTAGAATTTTGAAAAGCCGATGCATCAGCACCGGCTCTTCACTGTAAGCAAACATTATTGTACCTAATCCGTGACGAAAACGCCACCATAACGTTTCATAAATATGTTTGTTAGTTTGCTTACTTTCTGAAAATTTAAAGGACTCATTTATTTCTCTTTGGAAATATCAACATGGGTCCGTTGATATTCCGCAATGTTTTTGTATTCGGACTGTAGCTGCCGACTCAGGCGAATGTAGATAGGAACCAGCGCCCGGTAGGCACTGAACGTATCTGGGTTCGGGTGATGGACGTTGGCCACCCCGATGAAGTTCTTCACCACGTGGAGGTCATCGACCATGCCTAAGGCGTACATGCCCAAGGTTGCTGCCCCCAGGGCCGTTCCTTCAGGACTCTCTGGGATGGTGACGTCTTGTTCAAAGATGTCCGCCAACATTTGACGCCAGAGTGCCGAACGCGCGAAGCCACCGGTAGCTTGAATGCTGGATGGTTTGCCAACCACTTCTTCAAGCGCCAACATCACCGTATACAGGTTGTAGACGATGCCTTCCAAGGCGGCCCGGACCATGTGTGCCCGTGAGTGGGTCCGCGTCAGACCGAAGAAGGATCCCCGGGCATTGGCGTCCCAGATTGGGGCCCGTTCGCCACCCAAGAAGGGATGGAAGATCAGGCCATCGGAACCGGCGGGAATCTTTTCGGCAATTTCCGTCAAGAGGTCATACGTGTCCACGTGCATCTGTTCCGCCGTGATCTTTTCTGGGGCGAAGAGTTGGTCACGTACCCAACGGAAGACAATCCCCCCGTTGTTGACGGGGCCACCCACGACCCAGTGGCCTTTGGACAGGTAGTAACAGAAGACCCGGCCCTTGGGGTCAATCTTCGGCTTGTCGGTAACGACCCGAACGGCACCGGAAGTCCCAATCGTGACGGCCACGACACCAGGGTCGATGGCGTTCACGCCTAGGTTGGCCAGGGGACCATCGGAGGCGCCCATGACGAATGGCGTTTGCGGGTCCATGCCGACGACACCGGCATAGTCCGCCTTCATTCCGGTCACTTGATCAGTTGTGTCGACTAATTTCGGTAATTGGTCACGGGTAATCCCCGCAACTTCCAAGGCCTGGTCGTCCCAATCCATGTTGAAGATGTTGAAGAGCCCAGTTGCGTTAGCGATGGAGTAGTCTTCTTGGAGAACGCCGAATAACTTGTAAATCACGTATTCCTTGATTCCAACGAACCACCGTGCTTGCTTGAACAGGTCAGCCTTTTCGTGGCGCAACCAAATCAGTTTGCTCAGCGGCGTCATGGGGTGAATCGGGGTCCCGGTCTTTTCGTAGAGTTGTTTACCCACGCCATTCTCACGCAGTTCATCCGCGTATTTAACGGCCCGGTTATCGGCCCAGGTGATGGCCCGCGTCAATGGCTTGTGGTCCTTGTCTAATAGAATGAGGCTGTGCATGGCTGCGGAGAAGGAAACGCCGTGTAGATCGCCATTCTTTAGGTCGGCCTTCCGTAAAACAGTCGTCAGCCCATCGATGATCGCAGAAAAGATTTCTTCTGGATCTTCTTCGGCCATATCGGGTACATCCTGATAGAGGGGGTAAAGGTTGTTTGAATAACCCTGCATCTTACCAGCGGTATCGTAGAGAACGGTCTTAACACTGGTTGTGCCAATGTCGACCCCAATCATGTAGTCCATAGTGCTCTTCCTTTCATGGTGCCAAATTATTAAATGAAAAAAAACATCCTGCTTTGAACGATAACGCATCGGTGACCAGAACGCAACAACGAGGCGTTCCGACAGCTAACAAAGGTTAGTGACGTTACCAGCTCAGGGCACAAATGTAAAATTTCCGCCTCGCTTATTATATGAAAAGAAGTTTCACTTTTCAAGCGAAATGTTGTAAAATGTTTACAAAAGGTAATCTTTTAAAAATTGTTGGAAGGGGGCGGCGACTATCGCACGCTCAACCATTGGGAAAATTCGGGGGACGTATGATCAGTTGTCTCGAACGGAGAAGAAGGTGGCCCAGCTGGCCTTAGATAATCCAGCCGTGGTTAGCGAAATGACGATTAAGGAGTTGGCCAGTGCAACGGGGGTCTCTACCGCAACGATTTCGCGCTTCGTCAAACGAATGGACTATTCGAACTATCGGGAATTTACGATGGCCTTGGCCCACACCGCAGCCGAGATGACGCCGCAGCAAAATAGTTTTCCGGAACTGGCCGAAGGGGACTCACTCGCGACGATTGCGAACAAGACCTTTCGTTTTTCCATTAACTCTCTGCGAGCGACAAATGAAGCATTGAACGAAGATGACTTGGCTCGTGCGGTCATTAAAATTATTAACGCCAAGACCGTGGCGTTCTTCGGTTTAGGGGGCTCGGCGGTGGCGGCGTTGGATGGGTATCACAAGTTCTTGCGGACGCCGCTGAACGTGACCTACCATCCCGACTATGACATTCAGTTGATGCAGGCGGCCCGCATGACGGCTCAAGACTGTGCGATTGTGATTTCCCATTCAGGGCGGAATCACGAGACGTTGGAGATTGTTCGTGAGCTCAAACGAAACGGGGTGGCCATCATTGTGATTACCAGCTACAGTGGGTCTGAACTGGCCCAAGCGGCAGCGGTCACGTTCCTTTCACTGACGGACGAAGTGAAGTACCGTTCAGAGGGGATGTATTCGCTGATTTCGCAGATGACCATCCTCGACAGTCTTTTTATGATGACTGTCTTGCGCAGTTCTTCACGTACTAAACCGGTCTTAACTCGAGTCAGAGACGTTATTGAACAGACCCGCTACGATTCATAAGAGTCATGGTATAATAGACGGCATACCTCGGAAACAGTTGCGAGGATGCCGTCTTTATTTATAGACAGGCAACTTAAATTCTACGTAAGGGAGACGGGTGATCAACGGTGAAACGACGCGACTATCAACCGATCTATGATAATACGTTCCGCCATCGGCATCGTTCTCGCCGCTGGCTATTCGTGATGGTCTTACTGGTCATTCTAGTCGGTGGCGGCTGGGGCTGGTATCAGTGGGACGCGCATCAACGCGCGCAGGTTGCCAGCTACCCAGTACGTGGGGTGACGATTAACCAGGATAGTGGCTACCTGGATTTTCAACAGTTGGCCAAGCAAGAGACGTTTGCTTACCTGCAGGCCACCTCGGGTGCCACCTATACCGATGATGATTTTAGTGATAATTATTCCCGGTCACAGGGCGCCGACATTCAGATTGGGGTTGCCCATACCTTCAGTTTCACAACTTCGGCTAAACGTCAATATCAGCATTTCAAGACGACGGTGAAACGAAACTCTGGGACCTTACCAATTATGGTTGCGGTGAGTTATTACGGTAATTACAATAGTAGCAATACGGATATGGCGACGCAGGGGCAGAAGCTCAAGCGCCTGGTGAGTCTATTAAACCAGCAATATCATCAAGGCGTGGTGATCTTTGCCAGTAAGGCCGTCATCACCCAATTCGTGCGGCCAGTCTTGCCGCAACAGGATTATTGGACGGCCGGTGGCAAGCTGTCGGGCCATGCCCAGCAGGTGAAGCTCATTGAGTATGATGCGAATGGGACCATTACCCAAGATGGACAGGACTTTGCAGTGGCTAAGTCGGTGTTTAACGGTAATCAACGGGAATGGCATGCGTTTACCAAATAAGTGTTGAAGAAAAAATCTGGACAAAATGTCCGGATTTTTTAGTTTTCGGCGTAAGAAAAAAAGAGCCAAGACAGACGTCTCAACTCTAAATAGGTTCCCTCAGTGTCTGTCCACAGAACGCTAGTCCGCCGAGTCTAAGGGCTTCATGGCATAAGTACAGTCATCGGCTTCATCGAAAAAGGAAATTGGTTGACGTTCGTTGGCGTGGATCGTCAGGTGGTAGCCAAACTTATCTTGAAAGGTAAGTTGTGTGTCGTTTAGGTTCTTAACCGAAACCTGAAGCGGATGGTTATCGATCTGCACGTCAAGATTAGGACTAATTTCTAACCGGTGACGCCGCTGGTTATGGGGGTCAACAAACTGCCACGTTCCAACATAAAATAGTGGTGACTCACTGGGCTGGGCATGTTTCTTCTTTTTATTGCGCAACGAGAACCCACTAGTCAAACCAGCCATGAGTGAAATGCCAAATAATGCGATCTCCCGACCTTTCACCGGTAATCCCTCCCTTGAATTAGTAGTTACTCTCAATATAACATTTTTGGACAGAAAACACGCGCTTTTTCCCTTAGTTTTGGAAGAAATTTAATTCATTGCTATCGCTCGTGCGACCTGACTGTTAGAATAAAGTTAACGACAGATAATTGATGGAGGGATTGCAATGATTCGCATTGGAACTGTAGGAACGAACTGGATTACGCAACAATTGGTTGAGGCGGTTGCTTTATCGAAGCGGTACACGTTAGCCGGCGTCTTCTCGCGGCATGAGAATACCGCGACGGCGTTTGCTGACAAGAATCATGCCGAAAAGAGCTATACCGATTACGAGGCGATGCTTGATCAAGCGAATTTAGGTGTGGTTTACATTGCCTCACCCAATAGTTTACATTTCGAACAAGCAATGGCAGCCATTAAGCGTGATATTTCAATTATTGTGGAGAAGCCGGCCTTCAGTAATCGGCGTGAGATGGCCGCCATTATGGCGGAGTTAAACCAACATCCCAACGTGAAATACTTTGAAGCCGCCCGCCACGTGCATACGCCGAACTTTAAGGCGATTGCCAAGGCCTTGACCGCCTTGCCAACGGTGCAGGGGGCTGCTTTAACTTACATGAAGTATTCATCACGGTACGACAAGGTCTTGGACGGCGAGCAACCCAACGTGTTCACCAAGGAATTTTCCGGTGGAGCGTTACAGGACTTAGGGGTCTACCCCTTGTACCTGGCCATTGCACTGTTTGGCCAACCCGAAAATGTCGCCTTCTTCCCGACCATCATTGCGACCGGTGCCGATGGTAAGGGCTTGGCCGTTCTACGTTACGGCGACTTCGATGTGACCGTCAACTTTGGGAAGACCAGCAACTCGTATGCCTTGTCCGAAATCTATGGGTTGAAAGAAACCATCACGATTGATAGCGCGGGTGAATTAACGCACGTAGAAGAACGCGCTGCGGATGGCACGGCCACGGATCTGAGTTCAGCTGAGTTAGCGAACCCGATGTTACCTGAGGCCGAGGACTTTGCGCGAATCTTGGAAAATCCCGATGATGCGCAAAACGTTGCCGATTACCAACGGTGGCTTCAGTGGAGTCTGACGGTTAATCAAGTTCTGTTCGATCTGCGGGTCTCTGCGAACCTGAAGTTTCCTGCCGACCAACACTAGAAAGAGGAAAAAACATGTTAAAACAATTCGAGGCGCATTTTAAAGACTTGGGTTATACCGAACCGACCGCCATTCAAACGGCAGTCTATGAGCCGTTAGCGGGCGATCAGAACGTCCTAGGTCTCGCGCCAACCGGATCGGGGAAGACGGTGGCCTTCACCTTGCCGGCCCTGGCCAACCTGTTGCCTGGAGATGGCACCCAACTGATTGTGTTAGAACCGTCTCAGGAGCTGGCAATTCAGACCAGTCGCGTGATGCGTGACTGGGCTAAATTGCTGGACTTAAAGGTCGTGGCGTTGACCGGTGGTGCTAACGTTAAGCGGCAGACAGAACGGCTGAAGAAGCGGCCGGAGGTGGTCGTGGGTACGCCGGGACGCGTCCTGAACCTCGTGACCGACCGAAAGCTGAAGCTTCACCTCGTCTCGTTATTGATCGTGGATGAGGCCGATGATCTCCTGACGGGGGATACGCTGGACACGGTACGGTCGATTGCGCAAGATATGCCGGCCGACGTTCAACTGGGCTTCTTTTCCGCGACGGATACGCCAATCCTTCACGAACTGGATCAGTGGTTCGGCCAGACGGTGAACCGGATTGACGTCCGTCAAGAAGATCAAACGCAAGGCCCAGTTCGTCACGGGTTACTGCAGGTCGGGATGGGGAAACGTGACCAAATGCTCAAACGGCTACTGGCCATTCCAAATTTCCGCGCATTGGTCTTCTTCAAACAGGCCAATACCTTACGGCAAACGGCGACGCGCTTTTACCATGAGCATATGTCCGCGGCTAGCTTAACCAGTGATCTCCGGCAAGTTCAACGTGAGAAGGCCTTACAAGACTTTCGGTTGGGTCGGACGCGCTTATTGTTGACGACGGATGTTGCGGCACGGGGGTTAGATATTCCTAAGTTGCCGGCCGTGATCAACTACGATCTGCCAAGTTCCGTGAATGAATACGTTCACCGGGTTGGCCGGACGGGAAGAATGGGCGAACCGGGACAAGTGATTAGCCTGGGTGATGACCATGATCTACGAGATTTGAAGAAACTTTTAAAGGACACGGATTACGATCTCGTGCCGTTGTACTTTAGCGGTCGGACGCTGACAACTGAACGGCCAGCGGCGATTGTGCCGTCCCAGTCAGCAGTGCCTACCGTAACGCCAACGACGACGAAAGCGGTCGCTAAAGTGGACACGGCGAAGCACGAGGTTGCGACTACCCCCAACGTCACGACTGATGTGGCGACCACGCCCAAGCAACAACCGAATCCAAGTAAGAAAAAGAAGCATAAGAACCGTCACACGAAGAATAAGGGCATGCGTAAAAAGTGGCGTGATCGTGATGCCCAGCGATAATGGGACTTTAGAAATAAAATAATCCGTGGTAAACTTAATAGCGGATTATTTTTATTGGCCCTATAGCACAACTGGATAGGGCACTCGCCTCCTAAGCGAATGATCCCGGTTCGAGTCCGGGTGGGGCCATTTTTTAAAGAGTGCGGCATCAGACGGTTAGTCAGTGAGCATTAACGTTACTAAGTGAAGCATCCTGGGTTTGGATGATTTGCTTAGTAGCGTTAAGCGGAGCTGACTGTCTGGTGCCGCACGTTTCGGCTATATGGAATTAATGAACGTCAATAGGGCGGGAATCCGGGGTTGGGATTCTTGCCCTATTGGGGTTAGGCGGAGCCAACTGCTTGGCACGGCACGTTTCGACTAGTTAGAGTCAACGGATACACGCACGAGAATAAATGGCAATAAATGCTAAAATAAATCCCGTCAGGTTGGACGTTACTTCCAATCTGACGGGATTTTTGTAAAGAATTGGCGCCTTAGCGTCACTGTCACTAGCTATCTCTTGTTACGGATGATACAATGGTCAAATTATTTAGCGTAATTGATGACCCAATTGCCGTTGTTAGCCAGTCGATACCAGAGATATGTTGGCGTATTCTGACCGCTAAAGCTATATAACCAATACTGATTGCGGTAGACGTGCGTTTTGGCCTTTAACATGACTTTACTAGGCTGATTGGGCTTTACGGTTGAAATCAACTTGTGCCCGCTGCGCCACGTATTGTAGCGATAAAGATGACTGTCGTAGGTGTTCACATAATAATAGTGTTTTTGGTAAATGACCTCGTAGACCTGGTGATTGGCCGTCTTCCGTGCGTAGAAGACCTTCTGATTGGTGAGGACGCGATTGGTCGCCGATGTGCGGTGGCTTGCGTTGGATTTGGTCTTGTAGAGCGCCATGAATTCGCGATTACCGTACATAAAGGCGCGGGCAAAGGACTTGGTTGAAAAGGCGTTGGATGGCGTGACCGAGTAGCGCCAGGTTTTGGCCGCCGCCGGACTAGGGATGATAAGTAAAAAGGCAATGGCTAGGGTAAGTAGTAGGCTAAATTTTTTAACTGTCACGATGTAGACCCCCTTTGTATAAGTTAAGTCTATCAAATTTTTAAGTATTTATCATTATTTATTTGTGATCGCTCTCTTTATTAGCAACCCTACCGGCACTACGCTTTAACCGGACTGCTTCAAATGTAACTTCTAAATGGTCTAAACCCGTGTTGGCGCGCCGTTGACGACTTAAAAGCGCTTTACTTTTGAAAACATCCGTGCCAGAATATAAGATAAGTTTGATGATACATGTCGATAATATCATGGCTAATCAGCGAAAATGGTTATCATACTACATATAATGGAAAGAAAATTATTAAGAGAGCAGGTTATTTAAAATGGGTGTCGGGTATAAACTCTTGTTTCGGGCAATTTTTTGGTCAGCCTTAACGTGGTATTTCTGGTTCTTTAGTGGTGCACAGGCATCCGGAGGTGTTGGCATTATTCAAATGGTCTTCGCCATCTTCTCTACAGTGGCTGCGGCCTTCTACATCATCATGTTCCTAATTGGTTGGATGAAGAGCTGGGGGATGTTTCAGGGGAAGGGCCACAAGAAGGAGTAACCTAGTTTCTGGGGAGGGACCAAGATGTTGTATAAAGCAATGGGAGATGCCAGAATTTGGCTAGAATTGTCATTGGTGTTCGGGCTTATTAACGACTTCATTGGTCTATTTAGACACCGTGATATAATCATCGTTTGGTTGTGGCAGTATCATGACTGGCGGGTTTGGGGCCTGTTTCTGGGTATTCTGGTGGTCTATTGGCTGCTACTCGTTGTGTTCTTTTACGGCTTACGCAAGCTAAAACAGATCATGGGACGCAACGATCCCCCGGTCACGAAAAATTAAAACGGTATTAAACGGAAAATTTCTCGGAAATTTCGCGTTTGGTACCGTTTTCCTTTATAATAAAGGTATTCAAACAAGAGGAGGATTTTCGATGGAAAATTCAGAATCAATGAATCCTAAGAAATTTAGTCGAATTTTAGTTGGGGTAGACGATTCCCCCGATGCACAGCTGGCGTTTCGTTATGCGATGAATCGGGCCAAGTTTGACGAGTGTGAGTTGGTCATCTGTTCGGTATTGGAATCGGACAACATGAACATTTACCAGGCGTTGAGTAAGAATTACGTCCATGGGCAACGGGCCGACTTACAGAAACATTTACAACAATATCAAAAATTAGCCGAACGCTTTGGCATCGCCAAGGTCAGCATCATCATTGGTGAGGGTGATCCAGGGGAAACGATTGTGAAGACGATTATTCCTGAAGTAAACCCAGACTTGTTGGTGATTGGATCGCTGTCTCAGACGGGTGTGCGGAAGTATTTTGGGAGCCAAGCGGCCTATATGGCAAAATATTCTCCAGTTTCTGTGATGATTGTTCGTTAGGCGTTTTACCGGGCTTTGTGGGACTGCATGTGAAAATTATATACAAGTAAGCCCTTGCATTGGGAAACTTTTTTTCATACAATGGGTCTTATGCAAAAAGATTCTCCCATCTCGGTTGGGGTGGGAGAGTCTGAATCGAGCATAGGAAAAGAGAGAATTAAGCATGCAGTTCGTCGTTTTGATTTTAGGTATTTTACTTTTACTCTTTTTAATTATTCGTGTAAAGTTAAACACCTTCGTTTCACTGATCGTTACCTCAGTGTTGGTAGCGCTTGGGCTGGGCATGAACCCCGCCAATGTCGCGACCTCGATTAAAGACGGAATCGGTAGCTCCATGGGCGAACTGATCATCGTCTTTGGGTTTGGGGCCATGATTGGTCGGCTGGTGGCCGACGCTGGTGGGTCGTATCGAATTGCCCGGACGTTGATTAACCTCTTTGGGAAGAAACGGCTCCAGGTTGCTATCGTGGTCGCGTCCTTCCTGATTGGGATTTCCTTACTGTTTGAAGTGGGGTTAGTCCTCGTGACGCCAATCGTCTTTGCCGTTGCGCTGGAAGCCGAAGTTCCGTTTCTTTATTTGGGGATTTCAATGGCCGCCGCACTATCGGCCACGCAAGGCTTCTTGCCACCACAACCCTCCCCAACGGCCGTTGCGACGGTCCTGGGCGCCAACATTGGGGAAATGTTGCTGATTGGGATTATTGTGGCCATTCCTTGTGTGATCGTGGCTGGGCCTATTTGGACGCGGGTGATTCGCCGGTTCAACCCAGACTTATTCGTGATCAAGCGTTCTTTGCCAGCCTTCGGGGAAGTAAAGGAATTTGATTTAAAGGAAACGCCTGGTTTTGGTTTATCCGTTTTGACGTCACTGTTCCCAGTGGTCTTCATGGCTGCGGCAACGATTTATCAATTAGTCGTTGATGGCGGGGCTGCCCCCAAGAATCCGCATGGGTTAGACGCGATTGTGTCGATGCTGGGGAATCCCGTGATTGCCATGGTGATTGCCCTACTGTTTGCCATCTGGTCCATGGGTTTCCATCGTCAACGGACCATGAAGCAAATCAGTGCCACCCTGGAAGATGCCATCAAGTCGATTGCCATGTTATTGATGGTCATCGCCGGTGGGTCAGCTTTCAAGGAAGTCTTGATCGACGGTGGTGTTGGTAAGGCCGTGCAAGAATTGATGATGCACTCCAAGTTGTCCCCAATCCTGTTGGCCTGGTTAATCACGGTGATCTTACGGATCTCTTTGGGTTCCGCAACGGTTGCCGGGATGACCTCCGCTGGGTTGGTCTTACCCCTGATGAACACGCTGAGCGCCGATCCCGTCATGGTCGCGTTGGCGATTGGGGCCGGTTCATTGGCCGCCTCTCACGTGAACGATGCCGGGTTCTGGATGTTCTCAGAATACTTTGACTTGAGCGTCAAGCAGACGTTCCAGGTTTGGACGACCTTGGAAACCGTGATTTCCGTGGTCGGGCTAGGCATGGTCATGCTAATGAACGCGATTATTAATTAGAAATAGTAACGATGAAACCGAGCTGCCAATCGCTGGCGGCTCGGTTTTTGTGTTCCCGTGCTAAAGGTTGAAAGATAGAAAATAGCTAGAACCCCTGGTGTGATAAGGATACCACCCATTATAATATGATCGTCGTGGCCGCCTTACCGTTCGCCAAATTTGGTCTGGAACGCTGTGGGAAGGACGGGAAAAGCCAAAGCCCGGTCTTTTCCCTCGCTTTGAGCCGGAAGGTCACGTCTCAAAGTCGCCAGTTTCCAAGCAGAACACTTGGAAACTCCCACGGCTGAGACCAAATTTGGCTCACTCACGGCTACACATGATGGACGCAGTTAAACTGAATGAACGTTGTCATTCCAGCGATGCCACCGCACGTTTAGTGGCTTTCAACCATCGTAACCGGAGGAAGCTAGAACCAATGGCCGCAGGCGGTCCCCACAGCGCCGGAATCTCTGGCAGCCGCAGGTGGTCGTTGATGATTAAGCTTATGGCAATAAACCTTGTCAACTGGGGATCGGAGCGTGTTCGTAAACTTTCAACCATTAGTATTGAATTGTAAGACCCGAACGGGCAGTACATAGTTTAAATGATATAAGTATATAGTTATCGAACAATAGGTTGTTTCACAAACGTGGGAGTGCAAAAAGGGCAGCGACCGTGGTCGTTGCCCGATAATTGCTTATTTTTCTTCACGAATAATGTACTTTGGCCGGTGCTTGGTTTCCAGGTAAATCTTACTGATGTACTGTCCGAGGATCCCCAGGCAGAACAACTGAATCCCACCCACGGCCAAGAGAATGACCACGAGGGACGGCCAGCCGGCAACGGACCCGCCCACGGTCAACGCCCGGACAATCACGAAGATGAGCGCGACGATTGACGCAAGGAAGGAGAGACTCCCCACCCAAGTCGCGATCCGCAACGGGGCGTTGGAGAAATCAATGATGCCTTCAATGGAGTAGGCAAAGAGTTGTCGCAGATTCCAGTGCGTGGTCCCAGCAGCGCGGGGCTGGCTTTCATAGGTCAGGTAAGTGGTCTTAAAGCCCACCCAACTGAAAATCCCCTTGGAAAACCGGTTAAATTCCGGCAGTGAGATTACCGTATCGACGAATTGACGAGTCATCAACCGGTAATCACGGGCGTTGGGTTCGATCCGCACGTCCGAAATCCAGTTGATGACGCTGTAAAAACTCCGCGAGAGAAAGGCGCGAAGGTGACTTTGACCGCGACGTTCCTTTTGAATTGTACCCACACAGTCGTAATCCCGATTCTCGATCAAATCGATCATTTCGGGTAAAAGCTCCGGTGGATCTTGAAGGTCAACGTCCATCACGGCTACCATATCCCCGGTCGTGGCTTGTAACCCCGCGGCGAGCGCTGATTCCTTCCCGAAATTCCGTGAGAACGACCGAAAGTGGACGGTCTCCGGATGTTCCTGGTGTAGCTGTTTCATTTCCTCTAAGGTGTGGTCGTTGGACCCATCATCCACGAAGATATACTCCGGCGTTACCGTCGGAGTAGGGGTGTTCATGGCGTTGATCACCTTGCTAACGGTTCGGTAAAATAATGGAATGGACTCCTCCTCGTTATAGCAAGGAACGACCAGACTAAGTTTTTTCATCACAGACATTCCTTTCACACAACGATACCATCTTACCTCAAATACAGGGGGGATGCCATTAAGTTTTCCTTACAGACTGGCGTCAAGTCGTTTCGCGTGAGTAACAAGACGCCCCGACGTAAACGTGTCGTGGCTTGAATGGGCCGCTTTGATGCAGCGGTCGACCAGATAAGCAGTCGCTGCCGCAGACCATTATCCCCCCGATGTTGCGGGGCCTGAGGTCGGATAAAGTTTACGCTAAATACCTGGGCCCGCCGATAATTTAGATTCACGTCTCAGTTTAACGGAATCGGGGCTCAGACACCAGCTTAAGGGCCGAGATTGTTAAGCGAGTGATGGTTGACAGGAAAAACGGTGGCTGGCGGGCCTCGTTGGGGGCTTACAACGATCCGGCGTGTGCTGCAATTCTGGCAAAATTGTGACCATTTCAATGATAAAGTGGCCGTGGGTCTGCTATAATTGACCATAATCAAACAACGAAATTTGGAGGAATTCATAGTGACGAAACCAATTAAAGTCATGACGGTATTCGGAACGCGTCCAGAAGCAATTAAGATGGCGCCCATCATTCTCGCCATGCAACAACGACCAGCGGAATTTAGCCCAATCACAGTGGTTACCGCGCAGCATCGTGAAATGCTGGATCAAGTGCTTGATATCTTTAAGATCAAGCCGGACTATGACCTCAATATTATGCGGCCCAAGCAGACACTGAGTGGCATTACGACGCGGGTACTGACTGAGCTGGATGCGGTGCTGGCCGAAGCTAAGCCCGACATTGTGCTGGTACACGGGGACACGACGACCACTTTCGCGGCCAGTATCAGTGCCTTTTACCACCAGACCCTGTTGGGGCACGTGGAGGCCGGTTTGCGGACCTGGAATAAGTATTCACCGTATCCCGAAGAAATGAATCGTCAGCTGACGGATATTTTAAGTGACTTGTATTTTGCGCCCACGGACTTGTCTAAGGATAATTTATTGAAGCAGGCCCACCCGTTGGAAAATATCTATATTACGGGAAATACGGCCATTGATGCCCTGAAACAGACGGTGAATGCTAATTACCACCATGCCGTGTTAGACCAGGTTCAGCCGGGTCACCGGCTCATCCTAATGACGATGCATCGGCGCGAAAATCAAGGGGCACCGATGCGGGCGGTCTTTAAGGCCGTTCGGGCCGAGGTAGAGGCCCATCCGGACGTTGAAATTATCTATCCCGTTCATTTGAGCCCGGCCGTTCAAACGGTGGCCCACGCGGAATTGGGTGGCATGGATCGAATTCATTTGATCGATCCGTTAGACGTCGTGGACTTCCACAATCTGGCGGCCAAGAGTTACTTTATTATGACGGATTCCGGGGGCGTGCAGGAAGAGGCGCCGTCGTTGAACAAGCCGGTATTGGTGTTGCGTGACACCACTGAGCGGCCTGAAGGGGTGACCAACGGGACGTTACAGCTGGTTGGGACCGATCCACAGCGGGTCACGGCGGCTATGGAAGATCTCTTGACGGATCAGGCGGCTTACGACCGGATGGCGCAGGCCAAGAACCCTTATGGAGATGGGCACGCTTCCGAGCGAATCTTAGCGGCGATTCAAGAAAAAATTAATGGGGGCAATGTTAATGGGTGAAACGGCGTATGACCGGGCCGAGATCAAGACGACCGAACAGTTGTATGAAATCATGCGGGAGATTCATCAGCGGGCCGCGAAGCACCATGAGCGGTTCGACTATAAGATCCTGCGAAATGTTCACTTTGCCAATAAAGTTAAGAATCCTGTGACACAGGAAATGAATGATGGGGACTCCTGGCGAGTCATGCAGATCGACAACCTGCTGGTGACCTCATTTGGCGTGATTAACGTGGAAAGTAAGTACTGGCGGGGGATGATCTTCCATGATCTTTCGGAAGAGATCTTCTCGTCCAGTCTGGATGACTTCTCTGGTGTGAACCTGAGTGGCCGAGAAAAGGAAGTCCCCAAGGCGTTGGCCAGCCATCTGGACCGGTTCTTCTTGCCGAATCTGTCGGAAGAAAACGAATCGTTAACTCAGGGGTACACCATGAGTCTGGAACAAGAGGGCCGGGGACAACGCTCGATTACCTTGCATACGGGGATCAGTAATCCCGCGACGCAAGCCGAGTTGTCCTCGAAATTACTGGTGCGCTACATCAATAGTGAAATTACGATGCACCGGCAACTGGAAAATAAAAACGACCGAATTATCGACTTTGTTAAGCCGTTGGTTTACTATAATTACTACGACCGTTACAATCACAGTAACTCGTTAGTGGTTGGGAACAAGACGAAGCTGAATCCACGTGACGCCTATAATTGCACGGCGGTGGCCAACTATGATGACCTGGCAACGTTTATCGAGACGTTCCGTCAGGCCAAACGAGTGCGCTTCAGTCGTAAAACTTTAGAGAAAATGATTGGAACGCTGAAATTCGCGGAGGATTACGGGTCGTTCTAAGCGTAACGAAAGGGGCCACCACTCGTGTGGAAGAAATGGCGTCCGCATTTGGCGGGGATTAACCGGATCATTCAAACCATCAGTAAGCATTATCAAATGGCGAACGTGTCCGATTCGGCCGCCGTATTGGCGTACTACACGTTGTTGTCGCTGTTTCCGGCCCTGTTGGTTCTGGCCAGCCTGTTGCCGTTCTTTCACATTGAGACCAGTACCGTTATGGACGGCATTGCGCCGTTTTTACCCGACAATATTTATGACATCTTAGCTCCCATCATCCACTCCTTTCTGAATAATCGAAATGGCAGTGTGTTGTCGATCGGGGTAATTGTGGCGATTTGGTCATCATCACGCGCGGTAGCGGCCTTTCAGCGGACGGTGAATGGCGCTTACGGGGTGGTGCGTAAACAAAATGCCATTGTCAGTCGAATCATGGCGTTCTTCTGGATGGTGGCGTTGATTGCCTTTCTGTTTTTGATGATGCTATTCTTCAGTGTGGGGCAAGTGATCCTGGAACGTCTCACGCCACTGCTCCAACTCCCCACGCAGCTCTTGACGTACGTGAATGCGGCGAAGTGGCCAGTGACCTTTATCATGACCTTTCTCCTGTTGATGATTCTCTTTTATTTCGTGCCCAGCGTAAAATTAAAGTTGCGCTACGTTTGGCCGGGAGCGTTAACCGCCACGCTCGGCTGGTTACTGTTATCGCAGGCGTTTAGTTGGTATTTGAAATTCTTTGTACACAATATTGATAGCTATAAAACGATTGGAACCTTCATTGTGCTGATGTTTTGGCTAGACTTCACGGCGCTAATCCTGATGTTTGGTGCGGTCTTAAACGCCGCCATTCAGGATCTGATCGAGGGAACCATTGAAGAACAAGCGGTCTTCACCTACATCTTGCGTAATCGTTTGAAACGCAATAACAAGGGGCAAGGCTGACGGCTGACACAAAAACGACGATTCATCACCCGTTGAGGCGATCAATCGTCGTTTTGTGTACAAATGCTTGCTAAGTGCGATAGGGGATAAACTGAACTAAAACTGTCGCTTGCGGCTGCCAGGAATTCTGCCTACTGTGAGGGCCGGTGTGAGCCACAGAACGGTCTCACACCTCGGTTTGAAGCCGCAAGAACACGTCTTCAAACGCGCCCAGCAACGTAACCTGGCAAGTAACGCCAGCTAACGTTGCATCCACGGCTGGCGTCATCCCTGGCCTCCTCCAGCTTGGTTGGGGATGTGGTTGTATCACTCTGGCACGTGTGCCAACCGCTGTCAGTTAACGCTGGAGTAGCCGTGAGCGAGCCAAATCTGGGCTCAGCCGGGGCATCCAAGACTGGTGGGTTACCAGTCTTGGATGGGCGACTTGAAAACGCTGGTTCTTGGCGGTTTCAAGCGAGGTCCGAGACCGATTCCCAGGCTCGGGCCGGTCCTTCCCCAGCGTTCCAGCCCAGATTTGGCGAACGGTAAGGCGGCTGCAGAATCTCTGGCAGCCGCAGGCGATACTGTGACGCTTAATCCGCGTGGGCGACCAATTGAGTGGCGAAGGCGTCGAGTTGCGTGATGGCTTCGGCGTCCGGCTCCAGATTGATCTTCACGCTGGGCGCTCCCTGCGTCGCCTCAGTTTGGCGAAAGGCCGCTTCGAAGTGATCCACGGTGGTGTTGTAGAACTCGCCGTAAAAGGTGTCGCCCGACCCCGCCACGCCGAAGGTTTTGCCGTGGAGGTCAAGCGCCTGCAGGTCTTCATAGAAGTCGAGCCCTTCATCGGGAAGCGAGCCCTCATCGTAGGTGTAAGCGCAGACGACACAGATGTCGGCCTGTTGAAAGTCGGCGGCATCGGTCTGTGAGATTTCAGTTTCCGTGACTTGGCACCCCAAGTCTTCTAATTTTTCCGTGACAATGTCGGCGACGTCTTCATTATTTCCGGTGATGGTCGCAAAAACAACGTGTGCTGCTAGCAAATGACTCACTCCTTAAAATCATCTTGATTGCCGTTAATTATAGCAGGCCACGGTGATGGTGGCTAGGGATGGTTGGTTTGAGAAACGATGGCCTGCCGAAAAGATGATTGACTAACTAAAGCGTCATTGGGGTCGTCATCCCCGGGGAAGAACTGTTAAAATGGGACCAGATAACGAGAAAAAGGATGTGACCTGAATGGCCGAAATTACCATGATTGAGGCACAAAAGCGCAGTGGACGCTTTAATATTTACGTGGATGGGCACTACGCATTTCCCGTTAGCGAGAGTGTGTTGGTGGACTTTCGTCTGTATAAAGGCATGGAGATCGACAAGGCGTTAGAAGAGCAATTAACCGCCGCCGATGACGTTGCCAAGGCCTACAATCGGGCGTTGGATTATCTATCGCATCAGCTCCGCACGGAAAAAGAAGTGGCGGATAAGCTGGTCACGTTGGAGATTCCCGAAGAAACGATTGCCCTGACCCTGAAGAAGTTGCGCGAATTTTCTTTAGTGGATGACGCGCACTATGCCGCCAGCTACGTGCGGACGATGATGCACACGGGCGATAAGGGTCCCCGCGTGATTCGCCAGCATTTACGTCAAAAAGGGGTCGGTGAGCAAGTCATCGACGATGCATTGACGCTGTACACGCCAACCGAACAGCTCGCCGTGGGGACGGCCGTAGCCGAGAAGTTGGCCAAACGCTACCAGCATCAGTCGACCCGTAATCGTGAACAGAAGATGCGTCAGGGACTAGTGACCCGTGGATTTGGCGGCGATGAGATTAAGACGATGTTGGCCGCCGTGGATCTGACGCCGGACGCGGACGAGCAACAGGCGCTGTTGGCGAAGCAAGGCGAGAAATTTTTGCGCCGCTACCACGCGTTGAGCCAATCGGAACAGCACTATAAAACAAAACAGGCACTCTATCGTAAGGGATTCAAGCTCGATGATATTAGTCAATGGCTGGCCGATTTAGGGGAATCGGCTGAATAGGTCATCGGATTAGGGTAAGGGGGAGTAACCATGAATTCTAAAGCTTGGGGAACGGTCGTGGCATTTGTGATGGTCTTAGGGCTTAGCGGCGGGTTGGCCTGGTGGTTCAACGATCAGGCTAAGACGCAAGCGGAGCCGAAGACGAGCAGTAGTTCGGTGGTCCGCCGGGTGAAGCCTAAGAAGGCCAAGCCGGCCGTTAAGAAGGCGGTCGC
The DNA here is from genome assembly GCF_012641095.1 of Lactobacillus sp. HBUAS51381. GTDB lineage: Bacteria > Bacillota > Bacilli > Lactobacillales > Lactobacillaceae > Levilactobacillus. The sequence goes on along the minus strand of NZ_JAAVSC010000028.1, from coordinate 10,770 downwards.
CAAACCAAAGCCAACGGCGGCCACGCGCGAAATTGATGCCGTTTTACGGGCCAACCGCTTTGTGGGAACGGCCTTGGTGGTACACAACAACCAGGTCATTTACCAAAAGGGCTGGGGCTATGCGGATGCGGCGACGCACAAGAAGAATGGCGCACACAGCGTTTACCAATTGGCTTCCGTCCAGAAGTCCTTTACGGCGGGGCTAATCATGCGGTTAGCCAGTGAAGGCAAGCTTAACTTAACGGATCCACTGTCGAAATACTACCCGACCATTGCTGGGTCCGATCAGATTACGCTGCGGGATATGCTCGACATGAAGAGTGGACTGACGCTGACGGCGTTTCCGACGCAGGTTCATTCCGAAAAGGGCATGATCAAGTTTATCTTGGCCAACGTCATCAGCCGTCCGGAACGCATCGGCAAGTGGGACTACGCGCCGGTAAACTTCATGTTGCTGTCGGGAATCATTGCGAAGGTCAGCGGGCAGAGCTACCAGCGGTACTTCACGACCAATATTACGGACGCTTGGCGGTTGAAGCATACCGGATTTGTGTTCAATATGGCTAAACAACCCACGTATTCTCGGGGTTACCAGAATGCCAACGCTAACGATGTGACGACCAATTATGGTGAGCGGTTCGGCGAGTCCAAAGAGTCCATGTATTATCAATTTGGGACTGGTCAGGTCTACATGTCCGCGCGGGACCTCTACACGGCCCAGCGAAACATGCTGCAAGGGATGCTCTATCCCGAAAGTGACGTTAACGTCCTACTGGCACCGGGATCATCGTCCATGTACGGTGGCGGGATGTACGTTTATCCCGGCTACATCCGCACCCATGGTTTGGCTTACGGCTACGAAGCCACTACGCTACTCAGTAAGGATGGGACGGACGGCGTGGTCCTGTTGACCAACTACTACCGGGTCGATCAGTTGGCGCAGACGCCAGCCATTCAGATCTGGAACCTGTTACAGGCCGGACAATTGGACAATTAAGGATCGGGGCAACGATGGCGTCGCTGCCTTTGATCGCGTGATCGATAGTTGAAGTTGTAAAAATGACGAGTTCGTCAAGCAAACACTGCTGACGAACTCGTCTTTTTTAATTGGGCCTGAGATTGGAAATTCGTGAACATATTTCGTTTCCGACTGACAAGGTTTATCACCATTAAACTAGTCATTTAACGCTCACCTGCGGCTGCCAGAGATTCCGGCGCTGTGGGGACCGCCTGCGGCCTGAGAAGCGGTCCTCCGGCTCGGTTTGAAGCCTGACAAAGCCCGTCAGTCTCCAAACCCGTCCCGCGCTGTAAGCTGATGCTCAGCTAACACCGCTGTCACGGCTGCCTGCATCTCTGCCTGCCTCCGGTTACGGTGGTTGAAATCGACTAAATGTGCGGTGACATCGCTGGAGTGGCAACGTTCTGCCAGTTTAATTGAATACACCTCATGCAGCCGTGAGTGAGTCAAATTTGGTCTCAGCCGTGGGATTTTCCAAGTGTTTTACTTGGAAAATGGCGTCTTTGAGACGCGGGCTGACGGCTCAAAGCGAGGGAAAAGACAGCACTTTGGCTTTTCCCGGTCCCTCCCACAGCGTTCCAGACCAAATTTGGCGAACGGTAAGGCGGTCAGTACGTGACTAGCGTATGATAGTTAGATGCTAATCTTGTTGCATCACGGATTCTAGTTAGATTCTATCTTTCCACCTTCAGATTGGGATGGAATATTGTCGAAACTCTAGGCCTTTGGGTGACTGCTATAGGCGCGTTTGGACTTGTAACCGGCCGCTAAGATCTGCCGCATGTCGGCGATATGCCGCTGCTGGGTTGCCTCGGCCTTCACGCCAAAAATGTAGCGGGCCCATTCGCGTTGATATCCCGTGGTTAGGTCGTTAAAAAAGGTGGCCAACTGGTCGTCGTCGGCCAATAACGCGGCCACTTGGGGGATCAGTGGCTCAAAAGAACTGAGTGGTTTTTGTTCCATAAAATGTTCACCTCGTTAATTGATTCTTTTAGTTTACCTTAAATTTACGGGGCACCCAAGGATTTTGTTCAGGAATATGGTTGTGTCTATTCAATAATACGGTCGAATCTGGTATAATATTGAGTGAATTTTTATAGTTACCCGTTACTTAGAAAGTAGGGTTAAGACATGACGCGCGAAGCTAGAGGACCTAAGGAAGGCGACTTCATTACGATCAAAAGCTACAAGCACGACGGAAGTTTGCATCGAACTTGGCGCGACACGATGGTACTCAAAACAAGCGAAAATGCCCTCATTGGTGTTAATGACCATACACTGGTCACCGAAGACGATGGGCGGCGGTGGGTGACTCGAGAACCCGCGATCGTTTATTTCCACAAGCATTATTGGTTCAACATTGTTGCGATGATTCGGGATAACGGGGTGTCGTATTACTGTAACCTGGCTTCCCCGTACGTTTTAGATAAAGAAGCGCTCAAATACATTGATTATGATCTTGACGTGAAGGTCTTTCCGGATGGTGAGAAACGCCTGCTCGACGTTGATGAATACCAAGAATTCAGCCAACGTTGGCAGTATGGCGAAGAGACCGACCGGATCTTAAAGGCGAACGTCTTGACCCTCGTCGATTGGATTAATCATCACAAGGGCCCCTTTTCTAAAGCCTATGTCGATCTTTGGTATCAACGGTATCAGGAGCTGTTACGTCGCTCGAATTAATGCGGCGCAGACCTGTAAGAGTTGTCTTCCGTATCACCAGGAGCAAGTCATTCGTGGCTCGCTCCTTTTTTAAAACATAACCGGTGTGCTTTAGCCGCAATGCGGAACGTAAGGTGCATGATGAAAGGGGTTCGCCCATGAAATGGTTCGCTAATTCCCGGCTGATGTTTTGGTCCGTGGAACTGTTAATTGTTGCCGCTTTGATTTGGGTCTGCACACAGATTAGTTTTCTGTTTTCGCCCATTGGCATTTTCCTATCCACGATCTTTGCGCCGATGTTGATCTCCGGCATCTTGTTTTACCTGCTGAATCCGGTGGTGAAGCTCCTAGAGAAGGTGCACTGGAAACGATTTCGTATTAACCGTACGGGTGCGGTGGCGTTAGTGTTCTTGCTACTGGTCTTGGTGCTGGTCGCCGGGGCCATGTGGGTCATTCCCCGGCTGGTGACACAGGTGACAACGCTGGTGGGGAACATTCCCGACTTCGCCAAGTCGAGTGAGGCTGTCTTGAATAAGCTGATTAATCATCCGCTGCTAAAGGACATCGACTTTTCCAAATACTTAACGCAACTGCAAACGGCACTATCCAAATATGCCCAGAGCTTCATGAGTGGCCTGACCAGTGGAATTGGCAGCATCATCGGCACGGTAACCACGGTAACGGTTACGGCCGTTACGGTGCCGGTCATGCTGTTCTACATGCTCAAGGATGGCGATAAGTTCATGCCGGCAATTCAACGGTGGCTGCCCAGCAAACACGGCGAACAGACGGCGGAGTTATTGGGCCGCATGAACGATACGATCGCCCGTTACGTGGGTGGTCAGATTGTGGAGTGTCTTTTCGTGGGGAGTTTTACCGCGATTGGGTACTTCTTCGTTGGGGAGAAATACGCGCTTTTGCTAGGCTTCTTTGCTGGGATCTGTAACCTAATTCCTTACGTGGGACCGTACATTGGGATCTTGCCGGCCTTGATTGTGGCATTTGCAACCAGCACCAGCCTGATTATCTACGTGATTATCGTGGTGGTCGTGGTGCAGCAGATCGATGGCAACCTGGTCTATCCCAACATTATTGGGAAGAGCCTACAGATTCATCCGCTGACGATTATTATCATTTTACTGGCGGCCGGCAATATCGCGGGTTTGCTGGGGATGATTCTAGCGATTCCACTGTATGCCGTGGTCAAGACGGTGGTGCAGTACCTCTATACCATTTGGCAGCTCGAACATGCGGAGAAAAAGACGCTGTGAGTCGCTAACAGTCCTGATTTTTTGGTGAGAGAACAAACCACGTGGGTTGCGGGGCGGATTTCGATGGCGGCGGTCTTCGACTGAGGTGGAAATTCTCAAGAAATGACTAACGTTTGTCGTTTGAAGTTGACGTGACCGCTCAATATGCTACTATTTAGATTGTTATTGGATTTTTTAAAATTACCCCCCGGGTCAAGCAACGGGGCAAATTAACCAGATAAAGTAGGAGATTCTACATGAAAAAAGTAATTACTTATGGGACGTTCGACCTGTTACATAAAGGTCACATTCGCTTATTGAAACGGGCCGCAGCCTTAGGCGATGATTTAACGGTTTGCGTGTCTTCCGACGAATTCAACGCAGAGAAGGGGAAGCGCGCTTACACTTCTTATGAAGATCGGAAGTACATCTTGGAAGCCATCAAGTACGTTGACCACGTGATTCCTGAAACGACTTGGGATCAAAAGATTCGCGACGTTCAGGAAAACAACATTGACGTTTTCGTGATGGGTGACGACTGGAAGGGGAAGTTTGACTTCTTGAAGGATTATTGTGAAGTCATCTACTTACCACGGACGGAAGGCATCTCCACGACTAAGATCAAGCACGACCTTGGCCTTTCCGATGAAGAGACTTGGAAGGAAGACGAGAAGTAGTGCTGGCAATGAAGCGTGGGGGTTAAGGGGCAGTTATTCGGTTTAAGGTGCCCTTGGCCACCCGTTTCGGCAATTTAGGTTCGGAGACAAAGGAGTCCGGGAGGTTTGTCCCAGACTCTTTTTCTTAGGATACGCAGACGGAGGCAGAAAATGCAGCAGTTTATATTTTTATTGACGTCGTTAAATGGCATGCACAAGCCAAACTTCACCACGCAACTCCAAAAGGCCTTGCAGCGGGACGCGCAGGTTAGTGTGCTGGTTGCTATGGTGGATTTTGAAGCCGTGTGGACCGTCCGGCAATTTTTAAATCAATTGGCCCGCAATAATCCACGGGTTAAGACCGTTCGGCTGGTGACGCTGGCAGAGATGTTTGCGGAAGAACCTGGATTGGCACTGACGGCTGAAGAACGTCACCCCATGAGCCTGGAACACTTCGAACAACGCCTGTTTGCGGACAATCAAGAACAGGTGAAGCGGTACTTGGACACGGGGCACATGGTGGCCGAGTTACGGCAGATTGATGACGAGACGCCCATGGTCCTGCGCCAGTACCAAGCGGACCAGCTCACGCAAGTGGATACGTATGGTCTCACCGGCGAAGTGGTGGGGATCGAGAAGATTCAAAAAGAGGTGGCAACGACCAGCTACCTGCTTAATCGGCAAGGAGAGGCCGTCTTACGCTTTGTCCGCCACGAGCGGCCAGTTGAACACGTTTATAATTTAAGTGCCACCTCGGCCATGTTAGCCACGCAATTTGAGGAGGCTAAGCAGGTGGCCAATGCCGCGACAATGTCGAAACGTCAATTGGAGCGCGCAGAGTCTAATGCCGTGGACAAGACCCAAATCATTACGGCCACGGAGGCCTATTATGGGGTGCTGGCTTACTCAAATTACCGCCGCTTCAGCGATATTTTTGCGTTTTATCAAGCGGTGCTGAGTCGTTTACTCACCCCTGAGACGCGGTTATACGTTGACTTAGCCGTCAATGCACATTTTTCACCGCAAATGCCGAACCAGCTGATTTTTAACTATTAAGGAGTTTTTCCATCGTGCGTGCGATTTTATCTGGATTACATCATAAAAAGAATTTACAGGAACTTGAGCTCGAATTGATCGATGTGCCGGAGCCGTTTGACGATCTCGCGGTGACCTTCTTGGAAAAGCAGACCAAGGCGTCGATCACGATCCCAATCAGCAAGGTGCTCAGCGCTCAGGTGGTTCGGCTACGGCTCAATGCCAGCGATCTCCAGTTTCCTGCCGAGGGACAGAGCGAGTTCAGCTGGGAGCTGTACCTGAACTTGCAGCAACAAAGTACGCGGGGCCTGATTCAGGTCGAAAGCGAGTACTTGAGTGATCGGCATCAGCTGACCCTGACGAGTTATTACCAATTGAACAGTGATGCCAATGGGATGGCGCTCTTCAACATGCATACGGATCAGGCCGAGGATGAATTTGCGATTAACGCGATTAACCTGCTGGACGATCAGTTACAGGTGATTGGACCGAGTCGGATTAACAATCAACCGATTACGAACCAACGCCTGGTCTTGAAGAATGTGCAGGCGGATAGCTCCGCCGAGTGGCCGATTTCCCATATGACGTTGCATGGCCTGTTTACGGGGTTAATTCCGCTCTCTGATTTGGCGGCGGATAGTACCCAGCAACTTTTCATCCGTTCTACCGTGGGTGGGCAAGATCTCGAACAGCGCGTGGTCTTGGCGAAGTCGTTGGCCGGTCAAGTGACCCAGGCCATTACGGCGGATCACCGCCTCGTGATTCTCGACAAACGCTTTGATAACGGCATTCGGGTGCAGGAGACGGCGGCACCAACCTTGCCGCAACGGTTGGCAAATGTGCCAGCCAAGGTTGGCGGAGCAACCAAGCTCCTGTCGATGTTGATGGACAAGGCCAATCTCTTCTACATGCGGCGGCTATTTAAGCGCGGTCACCGGGCCTTTGACCAACCAACGCTGATCTTTGAAAGTTTTGGTGGGCGCCAGGTCAGTGACTCCCCTTATGCCATCTACCAGTTGTTTACCCAGCTCTATCCGGGCTTTACGTTTATCTGGTCGATCGATCGGTCGCAGAAAAAGTTCTGTAAGGAAAATGGGATTCCCTATGTCATCCGGCGAACTTCAAAATGGGTCCGGACGTTGGAAAAGGCCAGCTTCTGGATCAGTAATGCGCGGTTCCCAGCCTGGGTGAAGAAGCCCAACTACGTCACGTACATTCAGACGTGGCACGGGACGCCGTTGAAGAAGTTGGGCTTGGATATTGAAAACGTCTCGATGCCCGGCACCACCACCACGAAGTATCACGCCAACTTTGTGCGGGAAGCCAACCGGTGGGATGCGTTGGTCTCGCCTAATGATTATTCAACGCGGATTTTCCGGTCGGCCTTTGGCTTCAATAATCAGATCCTGAAGGTTGGGTATCCACGAAATGACGAACTCATCAACAGTACCCATGAAGACGTAACGACGTTGAAGCAGGAGCTAGGGATTCCGTTGGATAAGAAGGTCGTCCTCTATGCGCCAACGTATCGGGACAACCAGTTCGCCGAGAAGGGGAAGTACACCTTTGAATTGCCGTTCTCGCTCGACGAATTCCGCGACCGTTATGGTAAGGACGCCGTGTTGGTACTGCGGATGCACTACTTAATCTCCAACGCGTTAGACATCAGCGGGTACGAAGGGGTTGTCTTTGACTTCTCAAATCATCCCAACATCTCCGATCTCTATTTGATCAGTGACATGTTGATTACCGATTATTCTTCCGTCTTCTTTGACTTTGCTTACCTGAAGCGGCCAATCCTGTTTTATCCGTACGATTACCACATGTACAAGGATGAACTGCGGGGCTTTTACCTCGACTATGAGAAGGATTTGCCGGGTGAGATTGCCCACAACGAACACCAGTTGCTCGACATGATTGGGGCCAAATTAAAGACGCCGGACATGAGCGACAACCAGAAGTTTATGGACTTCTACCAACGCTTCTGTTCAATTGACGATGGGTTAAGTTCCTTGAAGATTGTGAACTACGTGGTTCAACAGATCGAAAAGGATGGCTAACTGACAGGCAATGCGGGCTGGTGACGCATAAACTACGATGAGCGTGACTGGCCGCCTTACCGTTCGCCAAATTTGGTCTGGAACGCGGTGGGCAGGACCGGGAAAAGCCAAAGTGCTGTCTTTTCCCTCGCTTTGAGCCGATAGCCCGCGTCTCAAAGTCGCCATTTTCCAAGCAAGATCACTTGGAAAATCCCACGGCTGAGACCAAATTTGACTCGCTCACGGCTACATGAGATGTATCCAATTAAATCGGCAGAACGTTGCCATTCCAGCGATGTCACCGTACGTTTAGTAAGTTTCAACCATCGTAACCGGAGGCGGCCAGAACCGATGGCCGCAGCCGTGATAGCGGTGTTAGCTGTGCAACAGCTTACAGCGCGGGACGTGTTTGGAGACTGACGGGCTTTGTCAGGCTTCAAACCGAGCCGGAGGACCGTTTCTTAGGCCGCAGGCGGTCCCCACAGCGCCGGAATCTCTGGCAGCCGCAGGTGAGATCGTCGGTGGCGAACGGCAAGGCGGTCAGCATCGATGAACGTATTGTTTAAAGTAATGCTGACCGTTGTCAGCCTTGATCCATGTTGTAGCAATTAAATCTTGGAGACAAGAAGGGCTCGAGACAGATTGTTTGTCTCGAGCCCTTCTACACTTAAGCGCCTTATTTGTGAAACTTAGTCGCCTGCTGGTAGGCGTGGTTGCTGAGTTGAGCAGCGACGTGATCCGGTCGCACGATGGTCTGGAAGTAGTCGTCCAGGATTAAGCGGTAATTGTGCTTAACCAGCGCAACGTTAGGCTGCTGGCGATGCGTCAATTCCCGCTGCGCTTCGCGGGCCAGTTGAACGGCCGCCTTCGATTGCTCGGTATGCTTGATCAGGTAGGTCACATTTTTGCTGGCCTTCTTAGCGTTGGGGGTCACGGGTTGGTGACGCGCATGGCTACTGGCCAACGAAGCGTTCATGTTGGCCGTGAGGCTGGTAATCTCGTAGTATTGGGTCTTCTTGACCCGGACGTGATCGTAAGCCTTAAACAACAGGACGTTTAAGAGGGCCGCGATGATGACCAGTCCGGCACCGCTGATGATCACCCCCATGGCAGGGCGTAGTGCCCGGTGCTTGGTCTTGGCCACGAGGAGGGCCACGAGTCCACCCACGGCGACGAGGGCGCCTAGACTAAAGACGATTTCAATAATGATGGCTTCGGTACTCGCCGACATAATTTCACCCGATTCTCAATGAATTCATTCCTTTATGATACCACGAAATGGGTGGTGTGCGAGTTAAAATGGGCCTGAACCGTGAATTGTCGCGCTAAATGTGTTAAAATCAAAACGCTGTGCAATTAAAATTTAACGACTAATTAAACTAAAAAAACTTTGTGAGGACAAAACAATATGAGTGAAAATACATTAGCATCTGCGGTGGATAAACGCCGGACCTTTGCCATTATCTCTCACCCTGATGCCGGGAAGACGACGATTACCGAACAGTTACTGCTGTTTGGTGGCGTGGTCAGAGAAGCCGGAACGGTTAAGGGGAAGAAGAGTGGAAACTTCGCGAAGTCCGACTGGATGGAAATCGAACAGAAGCGGGGAATTTCCGTCACGAGTTCCGTGATGCAGTTTGATTATCAGGGCAAACGCATCAACATTTTGGATACCCCTGGGCATGAGGATTTCTCCGAAGATACCTACCGGACGTTAATGGCCGTGGACTCCGCGGTCATGGTCATTGACTCCGCCAAGGGGATTGAACCCCAGACCAAGAAGCTGTTCCAGATCTGTAAGATGCGGGGCATTCCCATCTTTACCTTCATGAACAAGTTGGACCGCGATGGCCGTGATCCGTTAGACCTCATCGCCGAACTGGAAGATGTCTTGGGCATCGAAGGCTATCCGATGAACTGGCCGATTGGGATGGGAAAGGAATTAAAGGGCCTCTATGACCGTTATCACCAACGGGTAGCCCTGTTCCGGCCACAAGATGCCGACCATCAGTATTTGCCATTGGATGACGACGGCGAACTGGTCACCCATAGCGATCTAGAAGAAGACGGCTGGTACCAAGATGCCCGTGACAATATGGCACTGATTAGCGAAGCCGGGAATCAATTCGATGAGGCTAAGATTGCCAGTGGGGATCAGACGCCGGTCTTCTTCGGTTCGGCGCTGGCCAACTTTGGGGTGAAGACATTCCTTGAGACTTATTTGGAATACGCCCCACAACCGGCCGCTCACCACACGCAAGAAGACACGGATATTGCCCCGACTGATCCGGAATTTTCTGGATTCGTCTTTAAAATTCAAGCCAACATGAACCCTAAACACCGTGATCGAATCGCCTTCGTGCGGGTTTGTTCCGGCGAATTTGACCGGGGAATGGACGTCACGCAGGAACGGACGGGTAAGAAACTTCGGCTGTCCAACGTGACGGAGTTCATGGCCGACACACGGGAAAACGTGGAGAAGGCCGTCGCCGGTGATATCATCGGGTTGTACGATACGGGGAATTTCCAGATTGGCGATACCATTTACACGGGGAAGCAGGCCGTGAAGTTTGAGAAATTACCGCAATTCACGCCGGAACTCTTCGTGCGGGTTGCCGCTAAGAACGTGATGAAGCAGAAATCCTTCCATAAGGGAATTAATCAACTGGTTCAAGAGGGGGCAGTTCAACTGTACACGTCCTACTCAACGGGGGACTACATCCTCGGAGCCGTGGGACAACTGCAGTTCGAAGTCTTCCAATTCCGGATGCAAAACGAATATAATTCGGAAGTTATCATGGAACCGATGGGCAAGAAGACCGCCCGTTGGATTGATCCCGACCAGTTGGACGAGCGGATGTCCTCTTCTCGGAATCTACTGGTCAAGGACAGCCACGGCGATCCGTTGTTCCTGTTCGAAAACCACTTTGCAGAACGGTGGTTTAAAGATAAATATCCGGACGTGAAGTTGACGTCTAAACTCTAAGCACAAACGCGGGGGTGGTCTACGGGTGAAGTGAACCCCCAAGGTTGGACAGAAAGTCCAACCTTGGGGGTTTTATTATGGTTAAGTTTAATTTAGATTTTAGGATTAAAGTCGTCACTGAATA
>NZ_JAAVSC010000027.1 GCF_012641095.1 Lactobacillus sp. HBUAS51381 | reverse complement strand
TCAGCCCGCGTCTCAAAGACGCCATTTACCAAGAAAAATCGCTTGGTAAATCCCACGGCTGAGACCAAATTTGACTCACTCACGGCTACATGAGATGTAACCAATTAAACTGATCGGACGTTGCCATTCCAGCGATGCCACCACACGTTTAGTGGCTTTCAACCATCGTAACCGGAGGCAGGCAGAGATGTAGGTAGCCGTGACAGCGCTGTAAGCTGTGCAACAGCTTACAGCGCGGGACGTGTTTGGAGACTGATGGTTTTTATCAGGCTTCAAACCGAGCCGGAGGACCGGTTCTCAGGCCGCAGGCGGTCCCCACAGCGCCAGAATCTCTGGCAGCCGCAGGTGGTCGTTGATGACTAGTTTAATGGTGATAAATCTTGTCAGCTGGAAACTGGAGCGTATTCGTGAACTTTCAACCCTTAATTAACCGATTGAAACGTGGTCCCAATGGCAGTCAATTGCCGTTTGGGCCACGTTTGTTTTAGAAACTATTGCACTTCTTCCCAAGCCGTGCGGTAGGCCGCGGCGGTCGTCTCATCAAAGGCGACCAACCGTACCGATTGCACGGTCGTCGTGTGCGCCAATGCCGTGGCAATGGTCTGAATCGCAATTCCGGCCGCTTCCTCTAGTGGATAGGCGTACACGCCCGTACTAATCGACGGAAAATCAACGGTCTGACAGCCGTACTTACCGGCCAGTGCCAAGCTATTGCGGTAACAGGCCGCTAACAATTCCGCCTCGTGCTGATCACCACCGTGCCAAACCGGACCCGGCGTATGAATCACCCATTTCGCTGGTAGTTTAAATCCAGGGGTAATTCGCGCCTCTCCGGTCGGACAACCGTTAAAGGGAACACACGCCGCGAACAACTCCGGGCCCGCCGCGCGATGAATAGCCCCATCGACCCCACCGCCGCCGAGCAGCGTGGTATTGGCCGCATTGACGATGGCGTCAACGTGACTCGTCGTGATATCACCATGAATCACCGTAAACTTTGCCATACAGTCACTCCTTTGACCATGGCCAGTGCCAACGCTTTTTAGCTGGCGCTGGTGTCTTTGTTTCTCGTGCTTTCAGGCGTTTCATACCCTCCCGATACGGGTTCGCATAGAGCGCCGATAAATTTAATTTTTGGGTATCCGGCTGGGCAGTCGGTGCGGACCGAAACGGCCGCAAATCCGTTTGGCATTGGGGACACCGATCATCTTCTGCCGTCACCGCTGCCCCACAATGTGGACAGAACTTTAAGTCTTCAGCCATCTTGATTCCCCCTACTTTGGCTGCTGATGCCGCTGATTACGTTGGCGGCGTTTCTGCGCGTCCGTGACCGCTTGCAAGGCTGCCTGGCGTTCTTCTTCGGCGCGCTGCTTCGCCACTGCCGCCTGCTTCTGTGCCGCAAGTTGACGTCTGCGTTGACTGCGCTCGCTTAAAAAGCGCCACACACCAACCGCCAGAAGTGCCAGGACAATCTGCACGGGCACTAACGTCCAGTCGGGATGCTTGACCACAAACAAGTTATACGCGATAAGGAGGATGGACATGACGCCCACCACCGACAACGTATCGCGCAACCAACGCGGTATCTTCTTGACTTTCATGGTAAAAACTCCTTAAAGGTCGCCTTCTACCCGCAATTGTCGTTCGACCAAGTAAGCGTCTAAATAACCAAAGGCCACCTCATCAACATCGCTAATCCGGTACACCTTGCCGACCTGATCGAGTTGATTATCCGCCACCTCGTGGAAGATAAACCGTTCACCGCCGACTTGACTGGGATAGCCCAAAAGCGTCGTACCATCGTGTAATTTTAACCGAATAATCGTTCGAAAGGCCGCAGCCTGCGTCAACCGGGCGCTAAATTGGTCCACCGTCGGATCGAACAACCGCTCGTCGTTTAAGACGGGCTGAATCTGATGCTGCCGGGCACGATTCAACAGGGCAAATAGCCGCATCGTCTGTAGGTAATCCGACTCAATCACGACCGCATGTAATTCGGTCAACCGCATGACGGTATAGCCCCCGAATTGCCCGGTCATATCGATGAGATTCATAATGACCGCGTTCTTTGTCACCGTATTGATCCGGCCCACGAAGAAGAGCTCCTGATCGTGGCTGGGAACCAAGGCCACCAAGGGATCGCGACCAGCCAAGCGTTGTAGCGTGGCAGCCATCAGCTGCGCATCCGTGACTTCCTTGGTTGCCACGTGTGTGAGCTTCCGCAGATGAGGCGCGGCAATCCCCTGCAGGGTCAACTCCTTGCCCTGAAATTCGATGACCTCTAGTTCGGCCGGGTGCAACGTAAACGTGGCCTGATCCGTATAATCAAACTTATTTAACAACTGAATGGTAACCTGATCGGCTGCCACACTGGTGACGAGCCCCTCGTAGAAGTGTTCGTCGCCCTTAACGACTAGCATAATGACTAAATGGTCAACCCACGCATGGCTCAACACCTGCCGCCGGATGTCCCGTTGGCTATCGAAGTGCATGGTCAGTCCACCGGCTTGAATGAACTGCTCTTCCTGCGCCGTCTGAATCCGGAAGGCCATATTGTCTAAATCATCACTCGAAAATTCAACTTCATCAATCACCGTGATTGCCAGAAATACGGCACCGTCCGGCAACCCAAAATCGTCAAACGTGGCGAGGATGATGCCGGTATCACTGACCGTCGTCACGTAACCGGTATACACAACTTCTTGATTGGTCTGATAAACATTGACTAAAATGTGTTGTGCCAATGCCCGGTTTAAATCATTCATCATCGAACTCAACATGACGACCCCCTTCTTGATTATCGATCACATTCGCGATGAGCTACGAACGTTAACGTGAAAATGCGTGTCAGCAGGCGGTTGGCCGAGGCCGTGACATCCAGTGTCTGGGTTCCCGCTTTCCGTCTTCAGTTCACACGCACCTTATTTCTACTGTTCTGAAAAGCTTATCATATCTCGCTTAAAATAGCTCGTGAACCGCCACCAAATTTTGACTATGAAACCGCGGTACTGAGATACTCCGCTAACCGTTCTCCCTGTAGGCCGGCACTGAGGCCAACGAGCAGTTTAATTCGGGCTTTTTGACCGTTCAATCCTTGGCACAACATCAGCCCCATTTTTCGCAGCTCAATTCCGCCACCCTGGTAATCATAAATGTCCTCGGCAACGCCATTATAACACCGGGAAACCAAGACCAGTGGAATATGGTGATCGAGGAGCCGTTGAATGGCTGGGAGGGTCACCGGTGGTAAATTACCGGCGCCCAGACCCTCAATCACAATACCGGCCGTCTGATCGGTATCTAAGGCATCGAACAGGCTCGCGTCCATCCCCGCGTACGCCTTCAGTAGATAAACGTGATCGACCACGTGATCGATATCGCAGACGGCCTCGCGAATGAGTTGTTGGAAGTAAATCGGATGGCCCTTTGCCACCAAGCCGATGGGGCCAAAGGTCGGCGTCCGGAAAGTGGCCACGTTGGTGGTGTGGGTCTTGGTCACGTAGCGGGCCGTGTGAATCTCGTCGTTCATCACCACCATGACGCCATTGCCCCGTGAGGCATCGTCTGCGGCCACTTCAATCGCCGTCTGAAAGTTATACAGACCATCGGAACCAACCTCGTTAGACGAGCGCATAGCCCCCGTCACCACGATCGGAATGGTACTGGGTAGGGTGAGGTCCAGAAAATACGCCGTTTCCTCCAGCGTGTCGGTCCCATGGGTAATGACCACGCCATCGATGCCGTCCTTTTCACCCCGATTAATGCGTTGCTTAATCTTCAGCATTTCCACGGGCGTCACGTGGGGCGACGGTAGGTTAAAGAGTTCGTCGGTAATCAACTCAACGCGCCCCTCCATGATCGTTTCCTGCTGGGCGATGGGATTCTCCGCGTTGGGGACAACCTCCCCCTTTTCGTTTTGAGACATCGAGATGGTTCCCCCGGTATGGATGGCCAAGATTTTCTTCATTACCGTCAACTTCTTTCACAAAAGATTTCTTGTCCACATTGTACCCTATTTGCTGTAGAATTTAGTTAGAATTAGGAAAGGATGTTCGGAAAAATGGCTAAAAAAGATGAAAGCGCTAAACCCTACCGCCCTGGTGTGGTCGTGCACCCTAAGAAGTATAGTAATTCGGGTGGTGTCGCCGACTGGGGACCGCTACTGGCCTGGTTTAGCAGCATTTTCAAGAAACTATGGCATCGGCATTAGAAACCGTCTGAGGGGATTGTTTTTTCCTTTTTCCCGTGGTAAAGTAATCAACATTCAATTCAAAAAATAAGTGATTGCCTATATAATGCCAAGATAAGGTTGGCGAGTTTCTACCCAGAGCCGTAAACTCTGGACTATAAGCAAATTGAGGACGAAACTCTTTTTGCCGATGAAAAGAGTTCGTCGGCAGAGTTTTCAGTGAGCCCCCTTTTTGCAAAGGGAGCTTTTTTGTTTTCAATCGTTTTCCTTGGCGGCGTATGGACATCACGAGAAGGAGGAACTTTTCTTGCAGTCCACTAAGTCCGCAAAGACAACTTCATCGTCAGAAACCGGTCACGCACTGCCCACGTGGCGAGCGGCCATCCTGGGTTTTCAGCATTTATTAGCCATGTATTCCGGTGACGTCATCGTCCCCTTGTTAATCGGGGGCGCCCTTCATTTCAATGCCATGCAGATGGCTTACTTAATCAGTGCGGATATCTTCATGTGTGGGGTCGCAACACTGCTCCAACTCAAACGCACACCGTTAACGGGGATCGGCCTACCGGTAGTCCTCGGGTGTGCCGTACAAGCCGTTACCCCCCTGAGCGCTATTGGCAATCAGTACGGGGTCGGCGTCATGTATGGGGCGATCATCAGCGCCGGCATCTTCGTCTTTCTCAGCGCTGGTTGGTTCTCCAAAATTAAGAACTTCTTCCCCCCAGTGGTCACCGGGTCACTCATCACGATTATCGGCTTCACACTGATTCCCGTGGGCTTTCAGGACTTGGGCGGTGGGGACGCCACGGCCAAAAGCTTTGGCGATCCCAAGATGCTTCTGATTGGTTTTCTGACGATGGGCATCATTTTGGGACTCAACGTCTTTGGCAAGGGCTTCTTGAAATCTTTAGCGATTCTCGCCGGAATTCTTATCGGGACCTTCATTGCAGGAGCCATGGGCATGGTTTCACTCAAAGCGGTGGGCCAAGCCAGCTGGTTCCATTTGCCCCAATTTTTCTACTTCGGAACGCCCAAATTCGAGTGGTCGTCGATTCTGACCATGATTCTGGTCTCCTTAACCACCATGGTTGAATCCACCGGCGTCTTCTTCGCCCTAGGTGAGATCACCGGCCATAAGATTGAAGAAGGCGACCTCAAACGCGGCTACCGCGCCGAAGGGATTGCCGTCATCTTAGGCGGGCTGTTTAACACCTTCCCTTACTCCACGTTCTCCGAAAATGTCGGCGTCGTCCAATTGTCGGGTGTGAAGTCCCGTAAGCCGTTGTACTTTTCCGCGTTGTTTCTCATTCTCCTAGGCCTGCTCCCTAAGATTGGCGCGCTGGCCACGGTCATCCCCGATGCCGTCTTGGGTGGGGCCATGATCGTCATGTTCGGCATGGTCGGCGTTCAGGGCATTCGGATGCTCCAACAGGTTGACTTTAAGGATAACAACAACCTGTTGGTCTCCGCCATCTCGATTGGCTTGGGCCTTGGCGTCACCGTTTACCCCCAGATCTTCCAAGCGATGCCCCAATCCTTGCAGATTGTGATGAATAACGGGGTCGTTATTGGAAGTTTCTCGGCCGTCATCTTAAATATCGTCTTCAACATGCGGCCACACCGGGCTACCGCTCCGGTCCAAGCGCGGGTAAATACCGCCGCGCAGCCGTCCAAAAAATAAACATCTTATGTTGTCTGTCCCTTAGCCGATAGCCGGGTCCTTTGCCCAGGTTACCGACTATTTTTTTCTAATGCGGAACCCGCACCTTTCGTTGGGATTCCGGCGGTGTTCGCGTATAATGTGGGTATTAACTTCGAAGAGGAGAACGACGCATGCTAAGCATTCAGCATATCAGCAAGCAATTTGGTCCCGTGAAGGCCCTCAACGACGTCAGCTTTGAGGTGCCCAACGGCCAGATCCTAGGCTTGATCGGCCAAAACGGTGCCGGCAAGTCGACGACGTTTCACAGTATTTTGAATTTCATTAAATATGATGGCACCATTCAGTGGCAGGGACATCCCCTATCGCCAGCCGACTTTGACACGATT
The DNA here is from genome assembly GCF_012641095.1 of Lactobacillus sp. HBUAS51381. Classification (GTDB taxonomy): domain Bacteria; phylum Bacillota; class Bacilli; order Lactobacillales; family Lactobacillaceae; genus Levilactobacillus. The sequence goes on along the minus strand of NZ_JAAVSC010000027.1, from coordinate 31,996 downwards.
GGCTACCTACCCGAAGAACGGAGTCTCATGACCAAACTGACCATTGAGCAGCAGATTATTTACCTCGCCCGGTTGAAGGATCAATCGGCCAGAGATATTCGCCCGCGGATCGATGACTGGTTGGGCCGCTTCGCCGTTAAGGGGACCCGGAAGAGTCGTATTAACGACCTGTCCAAGGGGAACCAACAGAAAGTTCAGCTAATCTGTACGCTGATCCACCACCCCAAACTATTGATTCTAGACGAACCGTTCAGCGGCCTCGACCCCGTCAACGCCGACCTGCTAAAACAGGCCATCCTGAAGGCCAGAGACGACGGTGCGGCCATTATCTTTTCCAGTCACGACATGGAAAACGTCTCGGCCCTGTGCGACCAATTGGTCATGTTGCGCAAGGGCGACATGGTCCTCCACGGCACGCTAGGCGAAGTTCGCAATCAATTTGGCAAGACCGAACTCTACGTGACCACCGATTGGTCCGCTACCCGCTTGGCTACGTTACCCAGCGTGGATCGCGTGGACCAGCGTCAGCCCGGCCAATACCGCTTGCATTTGACGGACCCCGCGGCCGGCCCCGCCATCTTCGCCGAGCTGACCCAGGGCCACTACATTGAAGAATTCAGCCAGCAACCGCCAACCCTCGATGAAATCTTCCGCCTGAAAGTGAGTGAAGACCATGCATAAAACCTGGATAGTCACGCTAGAAACCTACCTTCGCCAGATTAAATCCTGGAGCTTTCTGTTCATGGTCATCGGTCCCTTTCTGATGATCGGCCTGACCGTGGGGATCAGCTACCTCAGTGCCAACAGCGCCTCGAGTAGTAAGCAAGTCGCCGTGATCAGCACCTCTCAACCCTTGCGGCAAGCCTATCTCAAACAACAAACGGGGACGCTTAATACCAAAATCACCACGGTGGCGGCAGCTAAGTCGGCGGTCAAAAAGAATCACCTGGCCGGTTACCTCGAGCTACGTACGTCGGCCCATCAGATTCGCGCCGACTATCACGGCAGTAGCACCATGGCCAGTGGTTTAAAGGCGCAGACCCAAAACTTCCTACAACAGTATCAGCAGGCCCAAAACTACCGGCAGGCCAAGCTAACGACACAGCAACAACGCCTCTTGGCCCGGACGCCCGTTTTGCAACAGCACATTGAAAAGAAAGCCGGCACGGCAAACCTGGCCAAGACTATTTCATTTTGGATTCTGGTCACCATGATCTACATTATCCTGATTACCTACGCCTCGATTGCCGCGCAAGAGATTGCCTCGGATAAGGGAACCAAGATTATGGAAATTATCTTCTCCAGCACCACCGCTACGAGTTATTTCGTCGGAAAAATCGGTGGTATTCTCCTGGTGATTCTGACCCAGATTGTGATCTACCTGCTGGGCGGCTGGGCCGGTTTCCAGATTGCTTGGCACAGTGCCGCGCTCAAACCGTTGCTTACGGAAAACCAGAGTTTGATTACGGCCGTTCTTCATAATTTGCTGAATCTAAACTTGGTCTACCTATTCTTGGGCGTCATTATCTATACGATCTTGGCGGCGTATAGTGGTGCCGTGGTGGCCAAAGCCGAGGACGCCTCTAAGGCCGCGCAACCAGTGGTTATGCTAGGGATGTTTGGGTTCTTTGCCACCTTCCCCTTCCAGAACAATCTCGACGCGCTGTTCGTCAAAATTCTGTCATACGTGCCGTTCTTCTCGTCGTATTTTATGCCGATGCGGATCATCAACGGCACGGTGAATGGTTGGGAACAACTGCTGTCACTGCTAATTTTGGTGGTGGCAATCGCCCTGTTCGCGAGTTACATTGGCAGTCAGTACCAACGGCTGATGTTACAGACGGATAGCCGGAGCTTCTGGCAACACTTGATTCACGGCTGGCGGCGCCAAAACTAAACCATTTTTAAAAAATCATCAATTTTACCCATTAACATTTTTAGCCAGCGTGCTATAATTAATGGGTAAGTTTCGGGCCCTTAGCTCAGCTGGGAGAGCGCCTGCTTCGCATGCAGGAGGTCGTCGGTTCAAATCCGGTAGGGTCCATTTGGGATATTTAGCGAGTCAGGAACGCCGATATAACGGCATTTCAAGCTTTCAATTTATCCACGAATTCGTCTGAAATAAACACCGATGGTAACCGTTTTGGTAACCGCGGAATCAAACACACCTTGGCAGGGGCAACACCAGAAAACTGTTAGCTGAATGGCTGATAGTTTTTTATTTTTAATTGTTCCTCTCACACCTTACACATACTATGGTTCGCATTTGCGAAACATCGCATATGTGTTATACTGACAGTACAAAAAGACTTTGGAACATTGAGTTCACCAAAGGCCCTGACTATGTGGCGTAGTCAGAGCCTTTTTTATACGTCTATGTAAATAAACGGGTGGGTTAGTAGTCACCTAAAACTACCTGTGACGCCTACGGTCTAACCAGTCCGTAAATAAGGCGACTAGGATGCCAACAACAAGTGGCGCAAAAAGATTTTGAAACATAAGAGTTCACCTCCCCACTGTTGCTAGTGTGGGTTAGGCAACTTCTCTATTATCTGGTATGACAACTTGAATTGCAATGTTTTGTAGTGAAAGCTAATACCGATTTAACGAAAGTGCTTAGGGATGCTTCACACCTCTCATACCCCGCTTAGTCCCATGCAGTCACAATCAACCTAGCAATTATTCAGAAATTGTAGGTATTTGTGCACATCAAGTAAACATAAGGGGTATACGCCCAATAAAGGACATACCCAGTACTAACTAAGTGAATAATGTTCACCTACCTCTAAACGTCAAGGGCGTCTAAAACGGTCACGCCCCTCAATTCTTTTTATCGAACATGTCAAACTCTTTAGCACGCTTCAAAATCTTTTACGTATCAGCGTAAGAGAAATCCGTCATATTGGTAACCGCTGAATCAAACACACCTTGGCAGGGGCAACACCAGAAAACTGTTAGCTGAATGGCTGACCGTTTTTTTATCGAAATTTCACTGAAAAGAATATTTGGTCAGGCAGGCCTCTATGTTTAACAGATACTCGGCTATTAACCCTGTTATTAAAATGATTGTATCCCCTGCCTCTACGTTAATTACCAATACAAACATAGCCTAAACATTATCTCCTCCGTTCGAGCTACAGTAAGCTAAGACTTGGGGCTAGAATTATTTTTAACAAAAAGGGGGGAGTGTGGGTAATCAATCCGTTGCCCACATTAAATCATGGAAACTAAACCGCAGGACATCACGACTCTCACACATGCGATGAAACAAATTGCTGAAAAATATGGATTTGAATTGTTTTCCGTGGATTTGGTTGCGGCCTTTGATGAATCGCCGTATCGTCAATGCCACCCAAAATCCATTATCTTCTTTACCCAAAATACCGATCAACAATTAATCGCCTTTTTAAGTTTCTGGCACGGTACTTGGCATCCCTTGCATAATCCTCAAAAATACAACGTGGCTTTCAATTCAACCCGGCCAGACTTCACCAAAGCGATCGCCATCAAGTTCACACAAGAGCTGAATGATTTAACCACCATCTCAGCCGATTCGCTGACGCCACTAGACTTTATTACCGTCGAAGACTGGCAGCAAATGAGTTAAAGCCTAACTGCGATGAACAGTAAGGCGGCCAGTACGCGTCCAACATACTGGCCCCTAGTCCGGTCGCACCAAGGGTTCTAGCTATGACCTTCAAAATCTATAATCGGCAATGCAAGAGCCTGTGGTCAATCGCAGGCTCTTTACTAATGCCAATTTAAAAACTATTCTGGGTATTTATCCGGCGATAGTCGGTTCAAATTGGACAGTTAAAATCCCCTCCCTTCAATCCCCGTGCTAATCCCCCTATTTCAGGTGGTGAGTTTTAAATCACGCGCAGTAGCGTTACACTAGTTGTGTACCACATCGATTTAGGAGGAGATCACATGATAAAGCTCAAAAAAACATGCGTAACGGCCCTCATGTTACTGGGCGCGGTTGCCGGGGTCAGCTGCGCTACGGAGACGACAGCTCAGGCGTCATCCAAATACTTAAGCCTGGGACAGTCGGGGTATGTTCGCACCAAGAAGGCGATGTACGTGGGAATTTACCAAAAACACGGGAACACTTACAAGCCACTTCTCAAGAAAAAGGGCGCCCTGTTACGGGTCAGTGGTTACGTTCAACAGTCTAGTAACGGCCCCGTTAAGGTTTCGTTCACCTCTGGCGCGGTGCATTACAGCCGGTTACACAACCTCAAGTTTTCAGCCAATGCGACCATCCCTTTAACGAAGGCCAACTTCAAAAACGTTAAATTAAAGGCGCCTATCCGGGGGACTGTGTTACGCGCAGGCACCGGATTTAAACAGGATCGTCACCTAAACTACGGGAACAGTTCCGCGTTCTACCTAACTTTGGATAATTACATTCAGTACTACAGTAAATCAGCCATGGTGAAGTATGACGCCGGTGGCGATATGGTAATTGACGGTGGGCATACCATGGACAACTACAAGCCCACGGCATCGGCTAAGATGACGAAAACGACGGTTAAGGGCAATACGACTACCGTCCAGTACGATAAATATCTGAAGGGCATCCCCGGAAAGAAGCTGGGAGCTCATAAATACCAGATTAAAATCAAGAACCTTAAAACACTCGGTCACAAATATTTCGGCGAAGAAGATCGCGGTAGTTGGACAAACTACACCATCAACGCCAAGCCTTATTTTGCAGGCATGATGTACACCGATTAACTTTTAACGCGCTTGGGACAAACGTCCCAGGCGCGTTTTGCGTCGCCAACCCCAACCTGTTAAACCATGGCCTAGCCATCAATCATTAAACGTCGGCCACACCAGATTGGGGTCCAGTGTCATCTCTAATTTTTTCGTTTTCTTTTGCGCCTAAACCCGCTATAATCAATAAAGTTCTACTGGATTTACGCGATTCACCCATCACCTAACAGAGGAGGTTGCCTGATGACAGAACCCATCATTACCCTACGCCAGGTCACCAAACGCTACGATTCCCACACCATTCTAAACAATATTAATCTGACGCTAGAGTCTGGCAAATTTTATACGCTGCTCGGACCATCGGGCTGTGGTAAAACCACCATCCTGCGGGCGATTGCTGGCTTCATGCAGGTCTCTGCGGGCGAGATCCTCTTCGCCGGCCAACGAATCAATGACGTTCCCGCCAACAAACGCAACGTTAATACCGTCTTTCAAGACTACGCCCTCTTCCCCCACATGACGGTTGCGGAGAACGTGGCTTTTGGCTTGACGCTTAAGAAGCTCGCCAAGTCCGTCATTGCGGAACGCGTGGCCAAGGCCCTAAAGCTCGTTCAACTCGCCGACTATGGTGACCGCGCCATTAGCGAACTCTCCGGCGGTCAACGGCAACGGATCGCCATTGCCAGAGCCATCGTCATGGCTCCCAAGGTATTGCTCCTAGACGAACCGCTCTCCGCGTTAGACGCCAAGCTCCGCCGACAAATGCAGGTTGAATTACGCGCGTTGCAGCAACGCCTCGGCATTACCTTTCTCTTCGTCACCCACGATCAGGAAGAAGCGCTGGCCATGAGCGATGAAATCTTTGTCATGAACCAGGGTGAGATTCTTCAAAGCGGCTCCCCCGTCGACATTTACGATGAACCCATCAACCACTTTGTCGCCGACTTTATCGGGGAAAGTAACATCCTTCCCGCCAAGATGATTGCCGATTTTCAGGTGGCTTTTGGCGGTCACCAATTCGAATGCGCCGATGCCGGAATTCCCGACAACGAACCGGTCGAAGTCGTTATCCGTCCAGAAGACCTCACGTTAACGACGCCCGACCGTGCCAAATTAACGGTGACTATCGACAATCAACTCTTCCGCGGCGACTACTACGAGATTACCGCAACGGATACCCACGACAATCACTGGTTGATTCATTCCGTTAATCCCGCCGAAGACGGCACAACGGTTGGCTTGACCTTCCGCCCGCAGGACCTCCACGTCATGCGATTTGGCGAAAAGGAAGCCGAATTCGATGCGCGTCTCGAAACCTACGATGACTTGGAGGACGATACCGTTGACCAAACATAGAACCTGGGCGTACTTTCTCCCTTACGGCCTCTGGTTGGCCCTCTTCGTGATTGCCCCCGTGGCCCTCATTATCTACCAATCCTTCTTTGACCTCGGTCATCAGGTCACTCTGAACAACTATCGCACCTATTTTCACTCCGCTACCTACTTAAAGATGACGGCCAATTCCGCATGGTACGCCTTCCTAATTACGCTTTTTACGGGACTCATCAGCTATCCCACGGCCTACTTTATTCATCAACTCAAGCACCGTCAATTCTGGCTATTATTGGTCATTCTTCCGACCTGGATTAACATTCTATTGAAAGCCTATGCCTTTATCGGTATCTTCAGTCAGGCTGGCCTAGCCAATCAATTTCTCACGTTCATTGGCGTTGGGCCGCAACAAATTCTCTTTACCAACGCCAGCTTCATCTTTGTGGCGACTTACATTCAAATTCCGTTCATGATTCTCCCCATCTACAATGCGCTGGACGACCTTAATCCCGCCTTTATTAATGCCAGCCGCGACCTGGGCGCCAGCAGTTGGCAAACCTTCCGTCACGTGATCTTCCCCCTAACGTTACCCGGGATTAAAGCGGGCGTGCAGGCCGTCTTCATTCCCTCGCTGTCCCTCTTCATGTTGACCCGGTTGATTGGTGGTAACAAGGTGATCACGTTGGGGACGGCCATTGAGGAGCACTTCCTGACCACCATGAATTGGGGGATGGGGTCCACGATTGGCGTGGTCCTCATCGTCGCCATGATTGTGGTCATGCTGTTGACGGGCGATCAAAAGGTGAAGGGGGGCACGCCACGATGAAGCACCGATTAGCAACGGGTTATTTAATCTTGGTCTTCATCCTACTGTACGCCCCCATTATCTTTTTGATGGTGTATGCGTTCAGCCAAGGCGAAACCATGACCAACTTTCACGGGTTCACCTGGCGGCACTACCAAACGCTATTTAGCGATACGCGCATGCTGGCTATCGTCGCAAATACACTTCTGATTGCGCTACTATCGGCCCTGATCGCCACCCTGATTGGCACGTTGGGCGCGCTGAGCATCACCCGGACAACACGGCGCGTGACCCGCGACTCCCTGCTGACGTTAAACAACGTCCTCATGGTCTCTCCGGACGTCATTATCGGAGCCAGCTTTCTGATTTTCTTTACCATGCTGAAGATTCCGCTGGGATTTGGCACCGTGCTGCTGAGTCACATTGCCTTTGAGATTCCCATCGTCGTCCTCATGGTCTTGCCGCGCTTACGGGAAATGTCGACCTCTCTGCTGGATGCCGCTCAGGATCTCGGTGCCACCACCCGGCAACTCCTGACCCACGTGGTCATTCCTTTCATTTCGCCGGGTATCTTCGCCGGCTTCTTCATGGCGCTCACCTACTCTCTGGATGACTTCGCCGTCACCTTCTTCGTGACTGGTAATGGCTTCTCCACACTATCCGTTGAAATCTACTCGCGTGCGCGCCAGGGGATTAATCTGGAAATCAATGCCCTCTCTGGCGTGATGTTTCTCTTCTCACTCCTGCTCGTTGCCGGTTATTATTGGATTCAGCAGGCCGGGCATAAACGCCGCCGTCGAAAACGGGAGGTCACCTCATGAAACGACTCATTAGTATCCTCATTGGACTCCTAACGGTCTGTGGTTTGCTCGGCTATGCGGCCCACCGCCTACAGGCTTCAAGTGGCAGTACTGGTCCACGGGTTCTAAACCTGTACAACTGGGGCGACTACCTTGATCCGCAACTACTCACCAAGTTTCAACGGGAAACTGGCTATCACGTCAACGTCGAGACCTTTGACAGCAACGAGGCCATGTACACCAAGATTAAGCAAGGCGGCACGCACTACGACCTGGCCATTCCGAGTGAATACATGGTGGCCAAGATGAAACGCGCGCACCTGCTGAAGCCCCTCGATCACAGCCGGTTAACCGGTCTGCAGAATTACGACCGGCAATTTTTGAACCAGTCTTTTGACCGGGGAAATCACTATTCTCTGCCCTATTTCTGGGGAACCTTGGGCATTATCTACAATGATCGGGTCATTCGGCCGGGGACTATTCGGCACTGGAACGATCTGTGGTCAACGGCGTATCGTGATCAGATTATGTTGATTGACTCTGCCCGTGACATCATGGGCATGGCGTTGGTTTCACAGGGAAAATCGATGAACACGACCGACCCTGCCACATTAAAGGCGGCCGAGCGAAAACTCACGCGGTTAGCCCCTAACGTGAAAGCGACCGTAGCCGATGAGATCAAGATGTACATGATCCAAAACGAAGCGCCATTAGCCGTGGACTGGTCTGGAGAGGCTGCCGAAATGCTGGCCAACAATTCCCACCTCCATTACGTGGTCCCCAGTGAGGGCAGTAACCTGTGGATTGACAATTTCGTCATTCCTAAGACCGCCCAGCATGATCAAGCCATCTACGCCTTTCTCAACTTTATGACGCGTCCCGAGAATGCCGCGCAAAATGCGGAATACGTGGGCTACGCGACCCCCAACCGGGTGGCCAAGACGTTATTGCCTCGGCGGGTGCGCGATGATCAGCAGTTCTATCCGAATACCACCACCCTGCGGCACTTGCAGGTCTACCGCGATCTATCGCCAACTCAGGTACAACGGTACAATGACCTCTACCTTGAGTTCAAGATGCACCCTTAAGCCAACTAAAGGTTGAAACACGCGCCAGTCCCCAGCTGACAAGGCTTATCGCCATAAAATTAATCATCAACGACCACCTGCGGCTGCCAGAGATTTTACCTTCCAGCCTTGTCTTTAGTTAACAAAGCCCCGCAACGACAAATCGTTGCGGGGCTTTTATTGCGGCGCTTGGTTTTTAACCAAAACTGCCGGAAATGTAATCCTGGGTGACCGGGATCTGGGGATTGCTAAACATGGTACCAGTTGGGGCATATTCCATAATATGCCCCAAGTGGAAGAAGGCACACTGACTACTGATCCGTGACGCCTGTTGCATGTTATGCGTCACGATAATAATTGTATATTTCTTTTGCAGTTCCAGTAGCGTCTCCTCAACCTTTACCGTGGAGATGGGGTCAAGGGCACTACATGGTTCGTCCAAAAGCAATACATCGGGGGCCATCGCAATGGAACGCGCGATACACAACCGCTGTTGTTGCCCACCAGAAAGCGACAAGGCACTCTTGTCCAAGTTATCCTTGACCTCGTCCCATAGTGCAGCCCCCTTCAGGCTCTGTTCAACCCGCTTGGCCAGTTCATCCTTTTTCTTGATACCGTTAGCCCGTAAGGCGTACACGATATTTTCCCGAATCGACTTGGCGAACGGATTAGGCCGTTGAAAGACCATCCCAATGTGACGACGAATCTCATAGATATTAACACCGGGTTCATTGACGTTCACCCCGTGATACCAGATCCTACCGGTTACTGTGGCGATTCCATCATTCATCCGGTTCAGCGACCGAAGATACGTCGATTTACCGGAACCTGAAGCCCCAATCAACGCCGTAATTTGATTCTTCGGAAATGCCAAGTTGGCGTCAAATAATGCGTGATTGTTCCCGTAGAACACCTGCATGTTCTCAGTTCTCATCGCCAATGGCATCTTATCATCAAACGTCTGTACGGCCGTTTCTTCATACGAATATTCCTTTAACATCATGCCACCCCCTACTTACTAGCCGTAACGCGCCGATACAGATACGAACCCAACAACCGGGCGCCTAAATTGAAGAGCAGGACGGCAATAATCAGAACAGCCGACGCCGCTGCGGACAGTGCCGCCGCGTTGCTGGCCAAACCTTCCGTATTAACTTTCCAAATGTGCACCGCTAAGGTTTCCGCTGGCCGGAAAGGATTCAACGGGCTGGCTGGATCCATGGGATTCCAATCCGCAAAGTTGGTAACGGGGGCACTTTGACCCGCCGTGTAAATCAAGGCTGCGGCTTCACCGAAGACCCGGCCGGCACTTAAGACAATCCCCGTAACAATCCCGGGAAGGGCAACGGGCAAGATAATGCCCAGTTCGGTTTTCCATTTGGACAAGCCCAGCGACAGACCCGCTTCTCGTTGACTCCGAGAGACGGCGCTTAATGATTCCTCAATATTTCGCGTTAACAGCGGCAGATTGAAGAAGGTTAACGCAATCGCTCCGGAGATAACGGAGAAGCCAATCTTGAATTTAACCACGAAGAGTAAGAAGCCAAACAAGCCCACAACCACGGATGGTAAAGAGCTCAGAACTTCAATGGCGGAGCGAATCAAGCTGGTTCGCCAATTGTCCTTCGCATATTCGGCCAAATAAATGCCGGCTCCCAACGAAATTGGAACAGAAATTAACATCGTCAAAACTAACAGGTAAAAGGAATTAAAGAGTTGCACGCCAATTCCCCCGGCCCCACTGAAGGCATCGGTTGCGCCAGTTAGAAAGGACCAGCTGACGTGCGGCAGACCTGCCGATAAAATGTACGCCAGCAGGAAGAAGAGAATGCCGACCACCGAGGCGACAATCAAATCAATGACGATCGTTGCAATGAGATCCATACGTTTAGCGTTCATGTTTGAGTTGCCCCCTCTTAGCAATGACCCGCACTAAGGCGTTGAAAAACAGTGACATCAACAATAGAATTAGGGCTAGCGACCACAACGCATTGTTGGGCAGCGTACCATCAATCGTGTCCCCAATGCCGGTCGTTAACTGACTCGTCAGCGTGGAGGCTGGCGAGATCAGATTCTTAGGCATAACGGCGGCATTCCCGATGACCATTTGGACAGCCAAGGCTTCACCAAAGGCTCGGGCCATCCCGAAGATAACGGCGGTCAGAATCCCCGACGTGGCGGACCGTAAAATGACCCGCGAAACGGTTTGCCATCGCGTCGCACCCAAAGCCAACGAGGCTTCCTTATAGTAACGCGGAACGGCACGCAAACTGTCAACCGTCATTGACGTAATCGTTGGCAATACCATGACGAACAAGACGAACGTGGCGGAAATAATCCCAAATCCAGAACCACCGACCAGGTGCCGCATAAACGGCACAATGACTGCCAGGCCGATGAATCCATAAACAACGGAAGGAATTCCCACTAACAATTCAATCACGGGTTGTAAGAACTTCCGCCCCCGGTTCGGCGAGATTTCGGTCATGAAGATAGCCGTTCCCACGGCAAACGGGGTGGCAACGATTGCGGCGGCGAACGTCACTGCAAATGACCCGAGGATCATCGGCAATGCGCCAATCTTTCCCTGATCAGGCGCCCAATCAGTGCCCGACAAGAACTTCCACAGACTCACGTGATTTTGCGTAAACGTGGCAATCCCCTTTGATGTAATAAACCACAACATGGATGCCACAACAAGAATAATAATGCCAATACAGAAGTAACTAATGCCACGCCCAATCCAGTCCTCGCGGGTTGCCTTAGTTGCGTGGTGCAACCGGGTATCCCACTCATGAGTCTGGGCGTCTTGTTTTTTTAATTGAAAATTGGTTTGTTCCATTGAATGACTCCCCCTTAAAAAAAGTGAAGGTGCCTTTGACCGCACCCCCACTCTGTGACAACTACTAATTGAAGGTTCAGATCCTAGTTTTGGGTTACAACACCCTTAGCATCCTTAGTTACCTTCATATCATGAATACTGATGTAGCCCATGTCCTTAACCAAGCTGTTTTGAACATCCTTGGAGTTCATGTACTTCAGGAAGGCAGCCGTTGCTTTGTCAGGCGTGCCCTTCGTGTACATGTGTTCGTAAGACCAGATCTTCCACTTGTTGTTTTCGACGTTGCTATCAGTTGGTGTGACATTGTCGATAGAAACGGCTTGTAACTTGTTCGTGAAGTAGGAGAAGGCCAAGTAACTAACGGCCCCTGGCGTCGTTGCAACAATCTTTTGAACGGCACCGTTAGAGTCTTGTTCTTGTGACTTCACAGCGGTTGCGCCCTTCAAGACGGCATTTTCAAACGTTGCCCGGGTCCCACTTCCTTGCGCCCGGTTAATGATGACGATCTTTTGATCCTTACCACCGACTTCTTTCCAGTTGGTAATCTTACCCGTAAAGATCTTCTTCACTTGGGCCATCTTCAAATTCTTGATACCGGCATCCTTGTTCACAACTGGTGCCATCCCAACAACGGCGACCTTGTGATCGGTTAATTTGTCAGCCTTAATTCCGGCCTTCTCTTCAGCAAAGATATCTGAATCACCAATTGAAACGGCACCGGCCTGAACTTGACTTAAGCCAGTTCCGGAACCCCCACCTTGAACGGTCAAGTTAACCTTGCTGTTCTTAGTTGTAAAGTTGGCGCCAGCCTTAGCAGCCAATGGTTGTAACGCAGTGGACCCCACGGCCGTTACCTTACCAGAAAGTGCTTCACTACTGCCCTTACTACTGGTTGAACTCGTGGCCTTTCCACAACCTACTAACAGTAAACTAAGTGCGGCAATCCCCATTGCTAACTTTGATCCCTTGTTCATCTCTGTCACTCCATGTCTTAAAAGTAGTAGAACCATTTTGAAAATTGATCAACCTTTTCTCAAAATGCCTCCCCGTAACTTACAACCCTGATTCTAAGCGTTGAATATATATTATTCGTAGCAATCGTGTAAATTTTCGGTAAATGTTGCCAAAATCGCCATAAATTCATTTATATTGCGGTGGTTAACCCCCAAACACGATAATTAGCTTAACCTGTGGACGTTAATTGCGTCTGGTTGCGAAAATGGCTAGAATTAGGGTTAAGAGGTGACCAGAAGTGGCAAATAAAAATGAAAGAAAAGCACGACAAGCCATAATCGTTGATATGAATGATTTCTTAATGGATTACGCGGCAACAAAATTGGGCGCAACGGCCGATTTGGCGCAGCAAGTGGCAACTGCCGGCAAAACGGATTTAACTGGTTTAGATGAGCTGTTCAAGGATAACGGTGTGGGGCGTCGTACCAAGTATCTCGACCTTGCCTCCGGTTTCCTTCGTGATGAGGCAGACGCCGATAATGACACCGCCTCGACGGACTTTGATGCCGCCACCAAGACCTTGGCCCAAGAAGCCATCGCCTATCTCGGTAACCATCCCCAAGATTTCAACCGTTGGGAAGAAGCTTAACCGCAAAAACCGTTAGCGCGTTGACTTTAGAAAGTCACGACGCTAACGGTTTTTTCTGGCTGTCTTTTTTAAACGGAAAGGCTTGACCTCGAACGCGTTTCAGAAGGTAGACTTTAATCATTCAAGACAGGAGCGATTACTCATGATTAACTATCTTTTCTCTGATCTCGACGGCACCTTACTCGATGCGACCGGACGAGTCAGTCAAAACACCATTAACACCATTCAAGACAGTCACCTGCCCCTCACATTGGTATCCGCCAGAGCCCCCATTGAAATGCTTCCGGCATTAACGGCACTCAATCTGATGGGACCTCAGATTGCCTTCAACAGTGGCCTCATCTTCCAGTATCAAGACGACCAGATTATTTCCCTTCGTTCTCATCCTTTGACCGCCAGCCGTACCCGCGAAATTCTCGGCTTCGTCCAGACCCACTTTCCACAGGTCAGCCTGAGCTGTTACACGCAAGATAACTGGTATACTGAACGTATCGATGGCGGCACCCACGCGGAACAGGCCCTAACCGGACAAACGGCGCAACTCACGACTTACGCCGAACTCTTCAACTCATCGGAAATAACCTTTTATAAAATTATGATCATGTCGCTAGACACCGCTCTGCTCAGACAACTCGTAGCGGCCCTCGTCCAGCTAGGCGATACTGATATCAGCATTAAGCTCTCTGGTTCGCATTATCTGGAAATCACCAGCCGGGATGCGCAGAAATCAACTGGGGTGCAATTCATTAAAGACTACTACCATTTAAAAACCGCTGAAACGGCTGCGTTTGGGGATGGCGAAAACGATCTTCCCATGCTCCATGCGGTGGGAACCGCCGTTGTCATGGGCAACGCCGCCCCAGCCATCAAGGATCACGGTGATTGGGTGACCACATCCAATACGGAAGACGGTGTGGCCTATGCGATCCAATACTACTTGCGAGGCGAATAACAATGACGAACATTCGAGACATCGCACAACTCTCGGGCTATTCGATTTCCACCGTATCGCGCGTTCTGAACCATCAAAACTATGTATCCGATAAAACACGGGCCGCCATTCAGCAAGTCATTGATCAGTTGGATTACGTTCCCAACGCCGTCGCCCGTGATCTCAGCCGGGGAAAAACCTTTAACGTTGGCGTGGTGCTTCCTCACGCCGATCACCCTTACTTTACGCAACTCTTGCACGGCATCATGCAGGCCGCCTTCTCCACCAATTATCGAGTGGTACTGCTTCCTTCAAAATACAACGCCACTTTAGAGCTCCAGTACCTCGAAGATCTCCGACAAAAAGCTTACGATGCCCTAATCTTCACCTCTCACGGGCTGCCTTTAACGGCCTTAAATCGCTATCGGCGCTACGGTCCCATCGTGGTGTGCGAAAATCCTCACGATTGCCCGATTCCCGCGGCCTATGCCGAACGTCTGGCGACCTATCAAGACGCCTTCGAATTACTCAAACAACGGGGCTACCGCCACATTGGCATACTGGCCAGTCGCCCGGCACCCGTCAGTGCGACCTGTCAAGCTATGGTCACGGCCCACCACACTGTATTTGGTACTGATCCCGCGCCAGAACTCATGCGTACCGACGTGACCACGCCCAGTGACGCCCAACGTGCTGGTGACTATTACATTACCCAGCACCTCAAATTAGATGCGATTCTCACCAATGGTGACGACAACGCCGTGGGATTACGACGCGCATACCATCAACACCACCAAACACCGCCCTTCCTGATTGGACAGGAACATCAGTTATCCGGTGAGGTACTCGGACTGCCCACAATTGACCACCACTTTGTAGAAGTAGGCATCAAAGCCTTCGACCTCGCCGTCAGTGGGCAAACGGGCAACATCGCCATCGCTTCTCAGCTACTTTTACCGGATCCACAACCACAAATAAAACGGGTCTGAGACTTTTCCGTCCCAGACCCGTTTTCTAACATTTAATCAGTCTAATTATCAAAAAAGCTGTCTTTACAATCCACCACTTATTTCCAATCCCACAAGTCTGCTTTCATATTGGTCCCAATAATCTGGGTCAACAAATCAATGAACTGATCCGGCATATACCGCGTGGTATCCAACTGGGTAGGCTGATCATTAACGCGGGTAATGACCAATCCCGAATGTTCCAGATGAAGCCCGTACTTGGGGGCAATTTCACATAGTCGTGCTATTTGTTTCTCACTCACCGCTAAGTCTCCTCGAAAAAATTAGTTATCTCGAGCTTAGCGAATCGAAAGCGCCACGTCAAGCCACTAGTAGCAACACTTATCCGCCGCCAATTGTTGATGAATGGCACCGGCTAATAACGCCTCATCTGGGCCTTCCGCGACTACGCGAACATAGTGCCCCGCATAGTCTGTGATCCCTACGATCTCCTCGTGTTGACTGGGATCAATCTCAATGTCCCGAACTTTGATGGTCACCTTACCCGTGTGTTTCTGGCAAATCTTCTGAAAAGCAGCGGTTTCGTCAATGGTTGGCAGTTCTTCGAATAATGAAAATCCAATTGTCTTCATCGTGATCACCTCTTACTTCTCATTGTAAGCGATTACATATTGAAAGCCAAGACTTTTACAATTATTTCACAAAGTTTAAATTCCTTCCGAACACGCGTTCAAAGTCACGGCAAAGTATGGTATGCTTATTGCCAGAAATGGAGGCGATGTGGGTTTGCCAATTAAATTAGGCGTTCGTGAACTCGTTGAATTCACCTTGCGAACCGGCGACCTGGGGAGCACGAGCAACAGTCAGAACACGGCGTTACTCGGTGCCCGCATCCACCGTCGCCTACAGAAACAGCGCGGTGAGAATTATCAAAAGGAATACTATCTCGATAAGGCCCTCACCCTCAACGGTGAAGACTATCTACTCCACGGTCGGGCCGATGGCGTCACCCTCACTGAGGACACCGCCAGCATCGAGGAAATCAAGACGTCGGAAACGGTCTTTGACCAACTGAGCGACAATACGCTGACGCTCTATTGGGGGCAGGTCAAACTCTACGCCTATCTCCTCATGGAAAAGGAACCCGATCTAGATGACGTCACCCTCACGTTGACCTACTTTCAGACCAACACCGAGACCACGACCCAAACCGAACAGGTCATCACCCGGCAAGCCGCCCAGGCGTTTTTCGATCAGGTAATTACCGAGTATGTCACGTGGTTGAAGTTTCGTTCGGATCTGCGTGAACGACGTGATCCGACCATCCAGAAGCTCACATTTCCCTTCGATCACTACCGCCCCGGTCAACGCGAGCTGGCCGTGGCGGTCTACAAGACCATTTTGACCAGCAAGCGGCTCTTTGCCGAAGCCCCCACCGGCACTGGTAAGACCATTTCCACGCTTTTCCCCACCATCAAGGCCATCGGTGAAGGGGTGATCCAACGCATCTTCTACCTCACGGCCAAGCAAAGTACCCGGACCGTTGCCGAGGAAGCCATCACTCTGATGGCCAGTCAGGGATTACGGCTCAAGAGCATCACGCTGACGGCCAAGGATAAGATCAAGTTTCCCGAAGAGGCCGACCTACAACCCGATGAGAATCCTTACATGTTGGGCTACTATGATCGGTTGAAACCCGCCTTGCTCGATCTCATTCAGCACAACGACCAACTCACGCGGTCAGTCATCGAGCAGTACGCGCGCAAACATACGCTCGATCCGTTTGAATTTCAACTGGATGCGAGCCTCTTTTGTGATGTCATTATTGGCGATTACAACTACCTCTTCGACCCGCAAGTCCACCTGCAACGCTTCTTTACCACCGAGGATCCCGATAACTTCTTTCTCATTGATGAGGCCCACAACCTGGTCAGCCGTTCGCGGGACATGTATTCGGCCGAGTTAACCAGTCGGCCGCTGGATCGGCTGATTGAACAGAGCCGTGATCTCGGCCAGGCCACGCCCAAGCTCCGCCGTCGCCTGCAAGATCTACGGGCCACCTTCGATGATATTGCGGCTCCCCTCCTGCAAGACGGCCAAACGGACAGTACCTTTTTAACCCCACCCGAGGACTTTGATCACGACTTAGGCCGGTTGATTGAAGCAATCCACGACTGGCTGGTCGATCAACCCCAGACGCCGTTTACCCAAAGCATTCTGGACTACTACTTCGCGGCCATTAGCTATCAGCGGATTGGCGAGTACTACGATGACACCTACCGCATGCGGTTAACGATTGCGGACGGGAACATCACCCTCAAGCAACTCTGCTTAGACCCCAGCGCCTTTCTGACCGACAGCCTAGCCCTCGGTCACGGCGCCGTCCTGTTCTCCGCCACCCTCTCGCCGATGAGCTACTACCAAACGGTTCTAGGCGGCGATGAAGACAGTTTGGCTTACCGTCTGGATTCACCGTTTGATCCCGAACATCAGGCCATCCTAGTCACCAACTACATTCAAACCACGTACAAGCAGCGCAACGCCAACCTGGCCAACATCCTACTGGCTATCAAGACCCTAATCGATGGTAAGGTCGGCAACTACCTCATCTTTCTGCCGTCATACAGTTACCTGCTCGACGTCACCCAGGCCTTCCACCTGGCTTATCCGCACGTGCACACCGTCAGCCAACAATCCCAAATGGCTGAAGCCGATCGCACCGCCTTTCTCGCCAACTTTCACGCTAATCCGGACAAAACGCTCGTGGGCTTCGCCTTACTCGGGGGAATCTTCTCCGAAGGAATCGATCTCAAGGCCGACCGCCTCATTGGTGTCGGCATCGTCAGCGTGGGCCTGCCGGGAATTAACCCGGAAACCGACCTGATCCGCGATTACTTTGACGCGCAATCCCATCAGGGGTTTGCCTTCGCCTATCAGCTTCCCGGACTCAACAACGTCTTTCAAGCGGCCGGTCGGCTCATTCGGGGGTCCAAGGACGTGGGAATTATTTTACTGATGGATCAACGCTTCACCAGCCCCCGCTATACCAACCTGTATCCCCGCCACTGGCAGCACTTTCGGCGCCTTTACCGTCCCGAACAGCTCACGACTGCCGTCCACAATTTCTGGCATCAGGAGGTCGCCCCATGAAAACCAAGTTAACACTCGCTTTAGAAAAGACACTGTATTACTACTGCCGTGAGACCGGCGCCTCACCCGTTGAGGAAGTCACGATGCCCGATGGCGCGGGGATTGTCGATACCCTGAGCTATCAGGAAATGCCCGACTTGTCGGTTGAATGGCGCTGTTACGAACTCAAGGTCACCAAGTCCGACTTTCATTCCAAGGCCAAGCTCTCCTTTGTCGGCCACTACAACTACTTCGTCCTGCCACTCAAGCTCTATCAGGCGGTCGCTGACGAAATTCCGGCCGGTATCGGCGTCCTCATCTACCGGCCGTTCGACAAGGCCCTGTTGGCCACGGCAACCGAGGCGCCAGTGGCTCCAGGGTATTTGACGGTCGCTCGGCCACCGCGACGACAGGCGCTCCAAGTTCCCGAGCAGCAGTTGACGTCTCGCTTCATCGCTTCGCAGGCTCGGGAGGTCAACAAGGCCAAACAAATGGCCACCGGTCTCAAACAGTACGGAACCGATCGACTCTACCAGGAGCTCAAAAAGCGCCATCAACACTATGACATTTACGATCCGGACAGTAACTTTTACGATCAATTCATTGACGATACGCAGTCCACCGCCGTGACCGCCCTTCAGGATGAAGTCGACGCCTTGAACCTCGAAGTTCACCAGCTGCAGCAGCGGTTAAAGGAGTACAAATGATCTATTTTCCCTATTTCCGTGGTCGCCAATACGACCTGCAAGCCTTAAAGGCCATCGCCCAACAACAGATTCTACCGGCCAACATCATCCCCATCATTGAGCCCGTCCGCGATATTCGGGGCTTACCCCAAACTGTCGCCGCCTTTGTCGATAACAACCAACCGGTCGCCATCATCGCCAATCCCACGGTGAGTGACTACGCGCTAACCCAACAGAAGCTCTACGATTGGCAAGCCTACCGCGACAACCCTCGGCTCATCGTCGGCCACATTCTTACGCCCACGCTGATTCCAGACGTCCTCACAGCACCCACGGGTCACCAAACATTGCTCGTCGCGCGGCAATATGATGAGCTCAAAGCCGCCCAGCAAGCTGGCTGGCTAACCGCCCCTGACTATCTCTTGGTGCCCCCAGAGGCCCGGATTCGCCGATTGATCAAACGGCCCACGGTTCGCTTATTCGATCACGCTTGGTTGCCCGAACATGGCCGTAGTTACGCCGACATCACCGATGGCTTTTTCAGTGATGACTGGTCATTGGCCAAACTCTACGGCGATGTTGGCTTCAGCGACTACACGATCGGGGGCAGTTTCTACAGTGAACACGGCTATCCGGCCCGTGCGGTCACCCTGCACCTCACCTATTTCCGCGGGGATCAACTGCGCATTCACCGCTTCGTGTCCACCGACCGGGCCGACTTCAAGCATCCTAAAGAAAAGTTTTTTCAAGCAGTCGCTCAGTTAGCGGACTGGTTACCTCAACAGCCACTAGCCACACAGACGCCCGCCGCCAAACAACTCGCCGCATACCACACGCAGCAACATTTCCCCGGGTTGGGCGTGGTGAAACGGCTGAGTCTGGAACACCATTTACAGGTGGTGGCGGCGTACTTTAAGACGAATTTCCCCGAGAAAAAATGAGCTAGGCGTTGGTCCTCGCTCATTTTTTATGTGGCTTGCGTTTTCTTAGATGGAATCGGTCTAAATTTTTTTATAGACGAAACGTGCGGAGCAAGGCAGATCCCTGCGCTTAACCCCATTAGGGAATAATCCAAAACCAGGATTTTCCCCTAATGACGTTAATGCTCAGGATCTAAACGCCTTGCTCCGCACTCTTTTACTTTTTACTACTTAACCGGTACCACGCAAACACCCTCAGGTACCATGAAGTCCTTTTGAACCATCGTTAACTTCCCGCTGTCTGCATCACGCTTGTATAGTGTGGCGTTGTCCGAGTTTTGGTTCACCACGATGACCAAGCTTTCATCCGCGTTCCAGTTGAAGTCCCGTGGGAAGTCACCTTCCGTGGAGATCCGTTGTACCGTGGTCAACTTACCGGCATCGTCTGCGGCAAAGACCGTGATCGAGTTGTGACCCCGGTTGGATACGTACACGAACCGGCCGTCACTACTCAAACGAATGGCCGCAGAACCGTTGTGGGCCGTCCAGTCATCCGGAATGGTGTGGCTGATTTGCTTGACTGTTAGTTTACCCGCCGCCGCATCGTAGTCCAACGTCGCTACGTTACTGCTCAGTTCACCGACCAGATAGGCCACACTCTTCTTGGCATCAAAGACGATGTGCCGAGGGCCATAGCCCGCTGGCAGATCCACGTGACTAACGGCCGTCAATTTACCGGCGTCCGAAACGTCATAGATGTAGACCTTATCCGTTCCCAAATCACAGACGACCAACCGGTTATCCGGCGTTAGGTCCGTGAAATGTGGATGTGCCCCATCGGCCTGTTCGGGAGCTGGGCCAACCGGATCATCATCGTGAATTTCATCCGTTTCCGTCAAGGTTCCGTCGTCCGCGATAGCATAGACGTCGACCAAGCCCTTGTGGTAATTGGCCGTGTAGACCAGTTGCCGAGCTTCATCAACCGCAACGTAGCAAGGTGAAGCCCCGTGTTCCAGCACCTGTTGGATGGCCCGCGGCTTTTCTTCAGAAACATCGTAGATAATCAACCCGCCCTGGGTTTGACCATCCGTCTCCTTCTTGTTGATGACGTACAGGCGCTGCGCAGCGGCCTTGGCAATATAAGTTGGACTCCCAGCAGAAGCTAACCATTCGCAATCCGTTAACTGTGGTGTCTTGGCGTCCAGGCTTACCCGGTAAATACCGCGACTAATCCGCTTGGTGTAAGTCCCAATATAAAAATCTTCCGTCATATGTGCTACCCCTTTCAACTTACCAATATCTAAGTCAAGTATAGCACAGCTCAGCCAACAACACCTGTGAAGTCACTGGTAACGACACCGATTTATCTGTACAATAGGGATAAACCGTTTTAGGAAAGGAATCACCGTACATGTCAAGCTTTGAGGGTTACCACCCGTTGCTCACACCGAAATTTCGGTTCGACTGGCTTACCCGTTTCAAATTAAAAAACGTTGCCGAGCTCACCAATCAAGATCTTGCCGAAACCGCTGACTGGATCAACAACACCATGCGTGCCACGATGAAGCGCGCCACGCTTACCTGGGGGATCGAGCGGCGACAGACCCACAAACTGGTGGGCTGGGGCGGCTTTCTAGAGTTAGATCTTCCCGCCCATACCGGCCACGCGGGACTGGCTGGCAAGCGACTTCCAGCCAGCGAACAGCAAGAAATCGTGGATCGCTTGGTTAGCTTCGGTCGTGACGAACTACAATTGACCGAGTTAACGTTGACCCCCTCCGCACGCTTAGACGAGGCGGTCCTTGCCGCAGCGGGCTTTACGGCCAATGACAGCGACCACGATTGGACCTGGCGCCTACACCGATAATCGGCATGACGGCCGTCAACCATTGCGGTTATTAGCAACCATGATCAGCCATCTAAAGATCGTTCAATCACACAATCAAAAAGCCTTTGCGCCGCCAATTGATGGCCACGCAAAGGCTTTTCTACGTTCTCTAATTTTACAGGTTACCGGGTAGGCAGGCTTCCAATCATTGGAATTCTTCTGACAACATTAGTCGCGCTTCCCGTCAACCATCCCCTTAATCCTCTTCCGTCACCCGTTGATTTAATTCACGGGCAATGGCGAAGGATTCACTCCGATAAGCATCATGGACCCCGAGATAATAACACGCGAGACTACCCAGTGCGACCACCAGGAAGTCCCAAGGATAGGCAACCTGCCCGATCCCACCGAATTGGGAACTCCCCGCATACGACATCACGGTGAGCCAGATCATTTCGGCTAACAACCAGCGGCTTCCCTTGAGGCTCGCACGTAAGGCGCGCCATCCCGCTGGTTGACGAATTTCATAGTAAATGTAGCACAACAAACCTAGCGCAATGACACCGAAGACTTCGACCGTGGTTGGCCACTTGGCCCAGTAGATGGCAAGACTCGCCAGTACGTAGGCCAACGGTGCCCACAATCGCACGCCATGTAAGCGAAAGGGCCGAACAAAGTCGCGGCCCTGATGACGCAACGCCGTGACCGTCACCGGCCCCGTCAGGTAAGCAATCAAGGTCGACGTGGAAATCACGTTGGACAGCGCACTCCAATTTCGAAAGCCCGCCACCAGCAAGACGCCCAGCAACATATCGACCACCATGGCCCGTCGTGGTGTCTGGTATTTCCGATTGATTTCACCCAACTTAGTAGGCACGTGCTTGGTCCCGGTCATCGCCGCCAACGCACGACTAGTCGTGGCCACGAAGGAAACCCCAGTCCCAAATGGCGACACGAAGGCGTCCAGGTACAGTAACGTCGACAGCCACCCCAAGTTCAACAGAATCGCGATATCGGCAAACGGCGACTGAAAGTTCACCCCTTGCCACCCGTGCGCCAAGTTTCCGGCCGGCACGGCGCCAATAAAAGCCACCTGTAGCATCGTGTAGATCACGGTGCTAATCCCAAAGGCAATCACGATGCCCCAAAGAATATTGCGCTCCGGGTGCTCGATTTCATTTCCCATGTTGATCGTGGTCTGAAAGGCGTTGTAGGAGAAGATAATCCCCGCAGCCGTCGTTGCCGAGAAAATTGCCGCACTCCCGCTGGGCATAAAACCAGCGGTATGGGCAAAGTTTCCGGAATCAAAGCCGGTCGCCAACAAGACAATAATGGTCAGCGTGGGAATGGCCAATTTAAAAACGGCAATGAAACTGGTGAATCGCGTCAACAGCTTGACGGACCAGAAGTTCAAGAGCGTAAACGCCAAAATAAACAGAAAGACAATCAGTAAACCTTGATTGGTAATGTTCCCATCCTTCAGGAACCCCCTGGTCCAGTTCGCCCAGCCCCAGGGCCACGAACTCATGTATTGGACGGCCGCCACCGCTTCAATCGGAATGATTGTCAGTAGCGATAGCCAGTTCGACCAACCCGCAACGAATCCCAATAAGGGGCCATGGGAGAAGGCCGCATACTGGCTCATTCCCCCGCTGGTCGGGAACATCGTCCCTAGTTCAATGTAATTTAAGGCAATCAGGCCGATCACCACGGCCCCTAAAATCCAAGATAGGATAGCGGCCGGACCGGCAATCTGGGCGGCCATTCCCGCTCCAAACAACCAGCCCGAGCCGATGATGGCACTCAGCGTTAGCATGACTAGTGAAAATAAACTCATCTTGCGCTTCAACCAAATTCCTCACTTTCAAAAAAGATATTGGCCCATTGTACACTAGGAATCTGGCAATGCGCTAAGAAAGCAGCGATATTTCACTTAGAACAGTTGACCCACGTAGTAGTGAATGAACATGGTAATAATCCCCACAATCACATTGCGGATAATCGCGGTGCGGACTAACCCATGGCCTAATTTAGCACTCAGAAAACCCGTTAAAGTGACCGACAACAGCACGGCGATAATGGTAGCTGGCCACTGTGAAGCCGTCGGAAAAAGGCTCATGGCCAGCAGTGGAAAGGCGCCTCCCAGCGATGCCGCAATCAGTGACGAAAAGGCGGCGTTCCAGGGATTCATGTAGTGACCCAGCTGAATATCTTCCTTCACGTTCACCACCGTGGCCAAGGCATCCTTATGCATCAGATCCTGGGCAATCGCTAGCGAGGTCTCGGCAGACACGCCCCGTTCCTCGTAGAACTTCTGTACGGCGGCCTCCTGATCGGGATAGTGACTCTTGAGTAACGCGGCTTCCTGATCAACGGCCGCCTTTTCCGTGTCCTTCTGCGTGCTGACGGAGGCGTACTCGCCCGACGCCATCGAGAAGGCACAGGCCAGCAAGTCCGACAGCCCGGCAATAAAGATTGTAAATTGATTGTTGGTGGCCGCGGCGACACTGAACAGCACCCCGACAACCGTTAGAATCCCGTCGTTGGAGCCCAAGACACCGGCCCGCAACGTATTCAATTTTTCACTCATTGTTTGGTGTTTCTCTTGCTTTTTGATTTTTACGTTTTCATTTTCAGCCATTCGATTGGTCCCCCTTTACGCGAATAAACGACCGATACCGTAAGTCACCAGCATCGTCAAGATTCCCGCAATCACGTTACGTTTTGTCCCGTTAACCCGGTTGGCATTGCCTAAGATGGCCGCCACGTAACCGGTAATGGACAACGCGATCACGACCGCAATAAAGGTCCCGATGATTCGCCACTTGGCCGGTAACAAGGTGATAGAAACAAGCGGCAAGATTGAGCCGGTAGGGAATGAAAGCATCGACGCAATCGCCGCCGAATACGGATTGGTATACTCCCCAACGTTAAAGCCAAACCGTTCGCGCACCGTCGTTTTGAGTGGATCCTTACTCATCATTTCCTTGGTGGCTTGTTCGGCCAGTTCTGGTCGAATGCCACTAGCCAAGTACTTATCCCGGACAAATGAAAACTCGCCATCGTAATCGTTATCCAACGCCACCGTTTGTGTTTCAATCGCTTTTCGCTGGGCGTCCTTCTCGGCATTGACCGAGACATACTCCCCCATCGCCATGGAGACCGTTCCGGCAATCATCCCGGCAATCCCCGAAATAAAGATGGCAAAACTACTGGTCGCAGCACCCGCCACCCCAACAACAATCCCAGCAACGGATAAAATCCCATCGTTCGCGCCCATGACACTGGCCCGTAACACGTTAATCCGTTGTGCCAACGTTGCCTTTTTCTTTTCCTTCTTCATCGCTATCTACCCCCGATTATGTCCGTCTTTTATCTTAACACTCTTATAAATAAAAGTTAGGTGACACAAACTAAATACTGAAACTATTCCAACTAACCGTTTTCCTCAACTCAAAACTAGCCGAATAGCGGCTCCCCTCGCATGAAATGTGGTATGCTTTTATCTTGTGTATGACCATGACGCATACGCCACATGGGAGATAACCCGATTTCATCACTAATTTAGAATGATTATTATCTAACAACAAATCTATTGTACTCAGATTGACTGTAAAAGTAAACTCTTAAAATCACGAGTTGCCAATTTGTTTACCGGTATTTATTCGGTGAGGCAATAAACTGGAAGTATTATCAAAATGTGGTTTAATAGAGGCAAACTAGATTGATTATAAATTACCAATGATATTTCTACGATTTCGCTGGGACCAATCCAGCGACTAAAACGATCACGTAAGGAGGGTTTACCTTGGCAAATCAGCAACACTTGTTAGATCAGGCTTTACACACCTTAAAAGATCACCACGTCCGGGTCACCCCACAACGACAAATTATTTTGACTTATTTAGTCACTCACCACAATCACCCGTCCGTGGACACCATCTTTAATGCCTTAGCTGACCAACTGCCTAATCTCAGTATGGCCACGGTCTACAATACCTTAAATTTATTGGTTGATTTGGGCGTCGTCATTGAATTGCCTAACGACAATGGGGGAATCCGTTATGACTTCTATGGCCGGCCCCATTATCACGTTATCTGTGAAAATTGTGGCAAGATTACGGACGTCTTTGCCCCCGACTTTCCAGAAATCGAACAGCGCCTCAACCAAGAGGCGGCGGACCAGACCGGCTACCTCATCACCAGTAACCACGTTGAGGTGTACGGCCTCTGCCCCGAGTGCCAGCAGAAATTACACATTGATCCGCACCGTCAAAATTGGACGGCCGATACCCAGAAACCGCTGTCATAGCAATGTTACAGCCACATTACAGGTGTCGTTAACTTTTAATGTATTTGAAAACACCCTGAACAAATCCCGTCAGCATTGATATAAGTCTCGTAATATTACAAATACGGCTTGGATCAACGGTTGTCGCGGCCTCGGATAATGTATATAGTTGATAACGAAGAATATCGACTGAGCGGCCTGTAAGGGTCGTTGCATGAATAAAAAGATTTGAGGGATGATCAGGGTGAAGATGCATAAAGTAGTATTGACCGCACTGGCCGCCTTGGGTGTCGTGGGCATTCTCGGTGTCACCAACACAACTACGGCCAACGCGAGTTCCAAAGTGAACGATTATATCAGTAGTAAAAATATTAAGCCAGCTAAGATTACCAAATCCATTTGGAATGGTTTTCCGAAGAACAAGTACCGGCACGGTAAGGCTAAGCCTGAAGGGGTCGTCGTTCACGAAACGGCCAATCCTTCCTCAACCATCTACAACGAAATTGCCTATATGAAGCGGAACTACAACAACGCCTTCGTCCACAGTTTCGTTGACGGTTCGCGAATCATCAACATTGCCAACACCGATTACTTGGCTTGGGGTGTTGGGTTCCCTGGAAACGCGCGCTTCGTTCAATTTGAACAGGTTGAAGTGCACAGCAAGTCCGCCTTTGCTCACGAAATCGCTAACGCGGCTTGGTACACGGCCTACCTGTTAAAGGAATACAACTTGAAGCCTAACGATGCCGCTTATGACGGTAAAGGCACGGTCTGGTCTCACGGTGCCGTGGCCTCTCATCTGGGTGGCTCGTCGCATACCGATCCGGTTGGCTATTACTCTACCACGGGTAAGAAGTACTTTGGTCAAAAGTACACGATGGCTGCCTTCTACCAGATGGTGAAGAAGTACTACAACGCCATGAACGTTAACCACACCAAGTTGGTTAGTGCCACTTACAAGTCCGTTAACCAGCAGGCTAAACTCAGCAGCAAGTACACCAAGTACTACCTGTACAACCACGTTAAGGGCGCCAACAAGAATGCCAAACGCCAGAGCTGGTCCAAGATTTCCCCTAAGGTCGGCAAGACTTACGTTGTTGATATGACGGCTAAGAAGAGTAACGGTTCGATGTGGTACCGGATCAAGCCTTCTGCGAACACAACCAGCAAGACCCGTTACTGGGTATACTCCGGTAACCTAACCAGCATCAAGGATATTGAAACGGCCACGGCAACCAGCGCTAGCGCAAGTTCCGCTGCCAGCTCATCATCCGTTTCATCTGCAAGCGACACCGCAACTTCGAGTGCCTCTAGCAGTAACTAAATGACTTGAAACGACACGATCAGGATGCGATTCTGGTCGTGTTTTTTTTTGCGTTCTTTAGTTCACCAAGCCGAACAATATTCTTGTCCAATCGATTGTCTACGTCTATTTATTGGCCGTTGCTCAATCCTTCGTCCCCTATCAAAATGAGCGTTGCTTCGGTTGATTTCATTCGGTTTTCAGATCTGTTTTTGACTCTCTACAATGCGTTTATCACAAAACAAAATGCAAGCAAGTACTTGCTTGCATTTTATAAAAGTGTTATCCTCTTCTTAACGAAAGTGAGGAGGAAGAATAATGAAAAAATTCCTATTTAGTAAAGGACCACTTTTAGCAGCACTTGTTGTCATTTTATATGGAATTTTAGTATTTTTGATTTATTTTACTGGTTACGAAGCCATGCCTAACCATATTGACGAAATGCCCATAACGATCGTTAATCAAGATTCGAAAAGTAAAGCACTAGCTAATCAAATTGAAGATAAATTGGATTTTAAACACATCAAGAAAACGACTAGTATGAAACAAGCCAAAAAGGATCTAAATAATCGCGATAGTTTTTTGATTATTAATATCCCTAAGAATTTTGCTAAAAACATTAAACAAAATAAACGGGTTAATTTAAACTTTTATGTAAATGAATCCACTTCTTATTCTGGGGTATCTGGGATGAAGAATATTGCAACGACCATTGGTAATACGGTCAATCAACAAGTTGTCATTGAAAAAGGCAAGGCCATGTTGAATCAGGCACAATTGACCGTCTTACAACAAAAAGTTGAGAAACAAAAACAACAAATGGCATCTGAATTACAACAAAGCAAACAACAAATCGCCGCGGCACCTGCCGCACAACGGGCACAGTTGCAGCAAAAATTACAAACTAAAACGCAACAAAGTCAACAAGCAGCCAAGTCAAAAATTAACTCTGAGAAGCAGAAAATTTTGAAACGGACTAACTCTAATTATCAAAATGTGTCAAATTCAGTTAACGTAAAGGTTCATCAAGTTAATAAAGTAAAAAGCGGTTTGAATAATGCGTTAGCGCCATTCTTTGCCAATTTGGCAATCTATATTGGTTCATTATTAGGAACCTTGCTACTCTATGGAACTTTTGTTAAATTTTCAAAACGCGTCGGGCGCCTACGCTCATTTGTCATGCTAGAAGGAACCATGTTGATTTTGGCCGTTCTCGGGTCGGCAATCGTCAGTGCCGTCATTGCACCGATGATGAACCTAGGCGGCAGCGATTATGGCCAATTGTTCATCAATCACGGCTTAGAAATTTTTGCGGCTTACAATTTCAACGCTATTTTGATGCTACTGATTGGACAAGTCGGTACCGTGTTAAATATCTTCTTAACGATGATTCAAGTCGTCTCAGGTGCGGGTATGGTTCCCTTGGTCACCATGAATGGTTTTTATCAGTTTGCCCACTTCATTTCACCCATGTATTACAGCGTCCAGGCTGATTTTAATATTATGTTTGGCGGAACGGGCACATCCCAATTATGGTGGGAACTAATTCTCCTCACTCTTGGCATCATGATCGTAAATACTGTTATAGTTATGTTAAGAAAGAAACCGATGATGGTTAACTTTGAGGACTTAAGCTAAGAGTGATGAGGTAATGAACATGGCTGAAAAAAAGAGTACAGATGATAAGATTATGGCGGCTTTTTCAAAATTAATACTCGAACAAGGATATTCTGGTGCAACGACTAGAAAAATTGCTGAGACGGCAGGGATAAACGAGAGTACCCTGTTTAGACATTTTAAAGATAAGAAGAACTTGGTCGAAGTGATTGCTCAAAAATATTTTGATGACATTAAGATGGTTGGCAATCAATTTCACCCAACTGGCGATATCTCTCATGATTTGATCGTCGCATCAAGATACTATACGGAATTTATCAAAGCACATCAGGCACTCTTTATGTTGAGCCTCCGAGATTCATACGAGTTCCCTGAGCTAAGCAAGACGATTGGCCGGCTGCCACAAGAGTTTTATGAACTATTGATCCAAAATTTCACTGAAATGATGAAGGCTGAGGAAGTCTCTTCAAGCATCGATGTAGCGGTAGAAGCCTATAATTTTGTGACGATGAATTTTGGTAATGCGGTGATGAATTTGTTGTACAAGCATGCTAATTTCACGGTTTCTCCCAAGCAATTTGAAAAGAATGTTGAAACTTTTGCTAATCACCTAAAGGCATAACCGGCGCACTTACCGACCCGCGCCATCACACCACACAAAGACAGTGCCCCAGATTTAAACCTCATCGTTTAATCCGGGGCACTGCCTTTGTCGCTAGTAACCTTTATTTTTCTGTAGTGTCGTGTTTAGTTACGCCTTTGGCCGCCCGTCGTCGTTGATTGGCCACCGCGCGCGTCATCACCCACGCCGTGATCGGCACGGTCAGAATCACACTGACCATCGCGAAGAGAATCATCAGAATCTCCGAAACAAAAATCTTGTCATTCAGAATTTCACCAAACGAATAGTGCACGCCGGTAAACCAGATGAAGAGCGCGAGGAAACCACCGAAGAAACCAAAAAATAACGTGTTGAAGGTCGTGCCAATGATCTGCTTCCCCACGGTGATACCGTCCCCTAGCAGGGCCTTAGGCGTCACTTGCGGGTGTTGCTCGAGGATTTCACTGAGGCCAGCCGCAATGGCCATAGCGGCCTCCGCAATGGCCCCTAGCGTGCTCAGAATGGCCGTAGCGGTCGTCACTTGGATAAAATTGATGCCAACCAGGACCGACAGCCCTTCGAGATCCTCACTGTCCTCCGGGCCAAATCCTTGAACCAGCGCCCAGTGTTCTACTGGTACAATCAATAGCACCAGAATGACCAGCACCGCCGCTGACGCGAGGAATGCCACCGTACTGGATAAGTCATCCCCACTACTCATAAAGATGGTCAGAGCCAGCACCAACAGCCCCACGACCAGCGTTACTGGCAATGGTGGGAAGTGAAAGGCCACCAGCACGATGGCTAGAAACAGCAGACCAAAGTTTAACAGGAGGGCTAGGAAGGATTGTAACCCCGCCTTGCCACCCACCAGCACCATCAGCACCAGTAGTACCAGGCCTAAGACGTTAATCGTACTCATGCGCGCACCTTCTTTTCCATAAACCGACTGGCCAAATAACTCGCCAAGGGCACGGCCAGGACGATCCCAATCCCACTGATGAGGCTTTGGACCACGCCCATCGACATATTCATCGAGAAGGTGTACCCCCAGCTATTGCCATTCTTGAGGTATAACATGGCCATGGGAAAGGTGTCCGCCACGAAGATAAAGAACAGGACGTTGATCAGCGGCCCCATGATGGTACTGCCAATCTGCCGGCCGGACTTGAAGACTTGTCCCGCCGAGAGTTCCGGCCGCTCGCGTTTCAACGCGAACAACGATGAAATAATATCGGTCGACTCGTCCATCACCGCCCCCAGCGATCCCAGCAAGGTCTCCGCCAGAAACAGCGGTCGCGGCAATTGCGTGACGTATTGCATGGATTCGTAATACATGCCCTTCTCATGGGTGACATGAAAGACCAGCAGCGCTACGATAAGGGAAAGTGCCGTCCCCCCTAACGTGGTTGCGAGTGTAATCAGCATCTGCCGGTTGGCCCCGATGACCAGCCACAACGTTAATGCCGCGAAGACCACCGCTAGACTACCGAAGATCCAGAGCACCCGTGCCCCCTGCGTTGAGCCGTTGAGGATGATCGCCATCAAGAACAGCACGCCATTTACCGCCACGCTTAAAAAGGCCATGAAGCCGCTGAACTGCATGATGAGGAGCAGTAATCCCACGACCAGCCACAGCATGAAAACCAGCGGCGTATCGCGCTTCGCATCCTTGGCCGTGGCGGTGAAGCCGGATTGGTGCTGGTGAACCACCACGAAGAGTTGACTGCCCTTACGGTAGTGTTGATCCATCGCCCCCGACAACGAATACGTGTTGGTCACCGTTAACCGCTGTCCGCGATACTTTCCATTAAGGATTCGGCCATGTAGCACCTGTTTGGTCTGCCGGTCGACGTTGTGAAAGTCATCCTCCTCGTGCGTCGCCGTCCCCGTCTGGACACGCGTTACCTGCATG
Organism: Lactobacillus sp. HBUAS51381; assembly: GCF_012641095.1. Taxonomy (GTDB): domain Bacteria; phylum Bacillota; class Bacilli; order Lactobacillales; family Lactobacillaceae; genus Levilactobacillus. The sequence continues at coordinate 636 of NZ_JAAVSC010000027.1, read as the reverse complement.
ATGGGGTCCCGATAAAGGCTGGCATTGTGCTGCGTCCCCCAGACCAGCAAGCCACCGATGACGAGCACAATTAGCCACCAGACCAGCGTCACCCTTCTTTTCTCACGTAAATCTTGCATTATTCCGATCCCTTCTAACTTTGACGCGTTGCATTTAATATACCACTTTCTGTGGTGCTGCTAGAGCCGACCCAAAAATTTTAACCAAATCACATGAATCGCCGCGCTAGCAACCCTATCAGGGGGTTAATCACTGGATAATCACCGGGAGCCCTTGCAATTTGTGAGGATAAACGATAGAATGGTAGCCGATTGTTATTTTAATTAAGCGAGGGTTTTTACAATGAGAAAAGCACATCCAAATGGCGTTCAAGGCCGTCGGAAGGTTAACCGTAAGAAGGACCGGAAGCGGCGCGACGAAATTTCAGATTTACAACGTTGGTTAAAGAACAAGAAGTAAATCTGACGCCTATACCATAAAACGCACTGACAAGATAATTGTCGGTGCGTTTTATTTTGGTCACATTTCCTGATGATCGATCGAGTAGGAGGTAGCCGATTAGTTCGGCTACCGACCTCTCACACCACCGTACGTACGGTTCCGTATACGGCGGTTCAGTAACTTAAGCATTTTGAA
>NZ_JAAVSC010000026.1 GCF_012641095.1 Lactobacillus sp. HBUAS51381 | reverse complement strand
AACCCCGGCCGAGATCTGCGGGATACCATGCCGGCTCCCTTACTGCGGCAGGACGTCTTGACCATGGCGGATTTGAAACCCGGCATGGAACTTCAGGGTACCGTGCGTAACGTGGTTGATTTTGGCGCGTTTGTGGATATTGGTGTTAAGCAGGACGGTCTGGTTCACATTTCCCAGTTGGCCGACCACTACGTCAGTGATCCCAGCGCGGAAGTAACCATCGGGGATGTGGTCACTGTCTGGGTGTTGAGCGTCGATGAGAATCGACAACGGATTCAGCTGACGATGCGGACTGATGGTCATGACTAATCAGGAGCTTCAGCGGCTGGTTGAGCGGATTTCACTGGAAAGCTTTGGGCGACCATTTCGCCACCGGGCCTGGTTCAATCCGCGGCTGCGCACCACGGGTGGTCGCTATCAGCTGAAGGATCACAGTATTGAGATTAATCCGCGCATGCTGACGGAACACGATGAGGCGACGCTGGTCGGGATCATCAAGCATGAGCTGTGTCACTATCATCTTCATCTGGCGGGACAGTCCGGACAACACCGGACGCGGGCCTTTCGTGAGCTTCTGCGTCAGGTTGGCGGCTTGCGGTTCGCCCCGGCCGCGCCCGGCCAGACCCGGCCCCATCCACGACCGTGGCAGCTGTACGTGTGTCAGAATTGTGGACAGAAATACTACCGTGCACGGCGCATTGACGTCACGAAAATGGTGTGTGGCCGTTGTCGCGGTCACTTAGTTTGGCAGAAGACCGTGATCGCTGTTCAGCGACCGCGTTAAACTTAGGAGGTCAGTAAATTATGGGTAAAACAATTATTCGAGTACCGGCAACCTCGGCCAATTTTGGCCCCGGTATTGATTCGATTGGGGCGGCGCTACATCTTTATTTGACCGTGATCATTGAAGAGAAGACGGAGAAATGGCGGGTTAATCACGCCTTAGGGACGAGCATTCCCCGCGATGAACATAACCTGATGGTACAGACGGCGTTGAAGGTGAATCCGAAATTGCAGGCGCACCAACTCACGGTGATGTCAGATATTCCGGTCTCTCGTGGCTTGGGGAGTTCGACCAGTGCCGTGATTGCCGGAATCAAGATTGCCAATGAGTTGGGCGAAATGGACCTGACAATTGCCGACCAATTGAACTGGGCGGTCAAATTGGGTGGCGAACTGGACAACGTGGCGCCGGCCTTGATGGGGCAAGCGGCCGTGGCAACGGTCAACGATGGCGTGGCCGATGCGATTAAGCTCCCACTACCCGATCTCCAGGCGCTGGTCTTCATTCCGGGGCAAAAGCTGTTGGCGCAGAAGAGTCGTCAGGCCCTGCCCAAGCAGGTGTCCTTCGAGACGGCCGTCCATGCCAGCAGCGTGGCCAACGTCTTGGTTGCCGCTCTGTTGAAGAAGGACTGGAAATTGGCCACGAAGTTGATCGAAATGGATGAATTCCACGAACAGGCGCGGTCACAACTGGTCCCAGAGCTCAATGAGATTCGCGAGGCCGCCCATGAGTTGGGCATTGTCGGAACGTATCTCAGTGGCGCCGGACCAACTGTGGTGACCTTTGGGACCTCCGCGCAATTGACTTTGTTGCGGACGAAGCTGGCGGATGCCGATTTGCCGGGGAGTCTGCGCATCTTGGAACTCGATCAAGACGGGGCAACTGTCCTGACAGATGCATAATCTTAGATTTTTTTGAATTAACTTGCAAAAAAATATTGTCACTGCCCGAATCATTTGGTATACTATTTCTTGTGAGTTAATGCGGCCATGGCGGAATTGGCAGACGCGCAAGATTAAGGATCTTGTCCGGGTAATCCGGGTGGAAGTTCGAATCTTCTTGGCCGCATCGAAAACAAACGAAAATCGTGATGAGACGTGTAGACGTCGCCATCACGATTTTTTTGTCTGCTCGGCAGTATTCCCCGTGATGAAGATGAATGACGACCGTTAAATGACAAACAGGTAACAATTTCGCTACGCAATCGTTTTCACCCAAAATAACTCTTCAAAAATCCTTAAGAAGGGCGTAATATTGGAAATTAAATCGGGATAACGAATTCTCTAAGCAAAAAGACTGACAAAGTTCCGAATTCGCTGTATAGTAGTTGTCCTGTGGCAATAGATTAGCAAAATTCAAAAAGGAGGTCGGCGCATGAACGACTTAACTAAGGGCAATTCCCTCAAACTCATTTTCTTTTTCACCATTCCACTTTTAATTGGTAACTTGTTTCAGCAATTATATAACGTTTCGGATACTGTGGTTGTGGGGCAAACCTTAGGCGTTAAGGCGTTGGCCGCCGTTGGTGCGACTGGCTCGATCAACTTTTTGATTATTGGGTTCGCCCAAGGTTTAACGGCCGGTCTGGCGATCATCACGGCCACGCGCTATGGTGCGCGGGACTACAAGGGGGTTCGGCAGTCCTTTGCCGCGAGCATTGTCATCTCAATCCTGATGACGATTGTCCTGACGGTTCTGGCCCTGACCTTCGTTGATCCCATCCTCCATTTGATGCAGACCCCGGCTTCGATCTTTGAAAATGCCCGGATCTTCATCAGCACGATTTTTGCGGGGATCTTTGCCTCCATGGCCTTTAACTTACTGTCAAACATTATTCGGGCGCTGGGTGATTCCCGGACCCCACTGATCTTCCTGGTGATTGGGACGGTCGTCAACGTGGTCTTAGAATTGCTCTTCATCCTGGTCTTCCACATGGGGGTAGCCGGTGCCGGCTGGGCAACGGTTATCTCACAAGTGATTGCTTCTTTGTTGTGCGTGGTCTACATCGTGCGGTCCATTCCGTTACTGCACATCACCAGGGCAGACTTCAAGATTGATTTCCACGAACTGTGGGATCACTTCTCTACGGGGATGCCCATGGGCTTTCAATTGTCGATCATTGCCATCGGAACAATGGTGATGCAGGCGGCTTTGAACTCCCTGGGAACCGACTCCGTGGCGGCTTCCACGGCGGCCTCCAAGGTCGATCAACTGTGTTCGCTGCCGATGTCTTCCTTTGGGGTAACCATGGCGACGTTTGCCGCTCAGAACTTTGGGGCAGCCAAATACGGCCGGATCATGGAAGGGGTCAAGAAGACCCTTTGGTTATCCGGTAGTTTCGCGGTCTTTGCCGGTGGACTGGTTATCTTCTTCGGTAAGCCCATTGTGACGTTAATCATCGGAACAGCCGACGAAAACGTTATTCGCTTGTCGCAGACGTACTTCAACATCATTGGGAGTAGCTACCTCCTGTTGAGCGTGCTCTTCATCATTCGAAACACCCTTCAAGGCTTAGGCCGGCGCGTCTTGCCAACCCTAGCCGGTGTCGGTGAACTCACCATGCGGGTCTTTGCGGCAGTCTTCATGGTTGGAACATTTGGCTATGCCGGGGCCGTCTCCGCTGAACCACTGGCTTGGCTGGGTTCCTGTGCGATTCTGGTGCCGTCTTGGATTCGGGCCGTTAAGCAATTACGGAATCTACAGCGTTCCGTTGACGTGGTCGAGGGCAAGACAACGCCTGACACACCGCACAAGACGACGCCTGATACGACGTTGTCCGCAACGCGACAACCAAAATTAGAGTCCTAACACGAAGCGTGATACACTAGAGGTGGTCGTTTATTAACGGCCACCTTTTTTGAAAAAAATAACGCGTCATTCGCACCGCGACTGGGCTGATAAGCGCTGACCGGCGTGGTCGTTTGACGCTTAACTCAAAAACGAAATTGCTAAATTGAGGAGTACTTTCATGACGATAAAGAATTTTATTTTTGATATTGATGGCACCTTGTTGGATACCGAGGCGATGTATATGCGCTCGTTGCAAGCCGTTCTACACGAACGGGGGATCGAACGCGACTATGCCGAGCTCGCCACGACCTTTGGGATTCCCAGTCGCGATGCCCTGATTCGCCTGGGCATTCCGCAGGTTGACGAGGTCTTAGCCCTGTGGGGACCACGTACGCAGGATTTTCGTGACTCGGTGGTGGTCTATGACGGCGTCAAGCAGGCGTTACAGCAATTGAAGGACGCTGGTGCCGGTTTAGCCGTCATGACCTCAAAACAAAAGTTTGAGTATCAACGTGACGTGGTGGGTGAGGGGCTCGCTTCCTACTTTACCCAGCACGTGATTGCCGAAGACGTGGCCCATGGGAAGCCGGCACCCGACGGCATCCTGTTGGCCATGGACCGCTTAGCTGCCGATCCCCAGACGACCATTTATGTGGGGGATACGGACTACGACGTCCGGGCATCGAAGGCGGCCCGCGTGATCTTCGGCTTTGCCGGATGGAACGGCAAACAGCCGCAAGGATTCACGCCGGACGTGACCTTCCAGCGACCACAGGACATGTTAAACTTGCTGCAAGGTAGCTGATCGTGATGTTTTGTGCTATATTTGAGCTAAATGACCCACGACGGCGACGCGGGTGAGAGCAAAGGGGTGGCAGAATGTTTGCCATAATCGTTACAGGCCACGGCGAGTTTGCCCGTGGCATTTTACAAAGTGCCGAGATGATCTTTGGTAAGGCGCCCAAAGTGGCCGCGGTCACCTTGGCGGCTGATGAAAGTGTAGAGGACTTGGTTAACCACTATCAGGCCACGATTCAGGCGTTGCAGCCTGGTTCGGAACTGCTATTTTTGGTGGACTTGTGGGGTGGGGCGCCCTTTAATGCGGCGCGCCAATTGGCCATGCAGGCCCCCGAAAAGTACGGGGTGATTGCTGGCGTGAACCTAGCCATGCTGATTGAGGCCCTGACCATTCGGACGCAACCGTTAGCCGTGGCTATTCCCCATCTGGAGCGCGCGGCGCAGGGGGGCATTCGCCACTTTGACCCAATGACCGCGACGAAATAGCGGGATTATTCAGCTGGTGACCTGAGGTAAAAACCGGATAAATATATGGCAAAATGGCTCCGAGACTTTCCCGTCTCAGAGCCATTTTTTGAACTTAAATTGAATTACTGGGTAGGTCGCGTTACTCCTGCCCGCCTGTTAGTTGACCGTGACCTGATCACGGCCGTGACGCTTGGAATAGTAGAGATTCTGATCCGCTCGCCGGTAAAGATCGAGTTGATTGTCATCCACATCCTGGAATTGCGTGACCCCGGCGGAGATGCTGATGGTGATATCTTGGCCGTCATGCCGAAAATGGCCGTTACGGATAGCATCAGCGATCTCGGTGACGTGGGTCTTGGCCGTTGCCGTGGTGTAGTTCTTGAAAATAATCGTGAACTCCTCGCCACCCGTTCGGAAAAGGTGGAGGTCGGGGTCGATGGTTTTAAGCCGTTGCGTGATGAGTTTGGCAACGTTGGCGAGGACGTAATCCCCCGCTAAATGGCCGTACGTATCGTTGACGTGCTTGAAGTGGTCAATATCAAATAACATGAGGGTCAACGGTTCTTGATGTTCCTGGGCCGATGTGAAGTCCTGACTGAACTCCTTCTTGAATGAATAGTAGTTCCGGACGTGCGTGAGATCATCGAAGTTCGTCGTGTACGTCAGCTGCTCCAGCGTATTGGCACCGGCCAGGACAGAATTGATGTAGACGAAGGTAATGGTCATAAAGAAGAAGCTAAAGAGCACTTGCCAAGCGACCTCACCGAAGCCTAGATTGAACCGGACCTTAAGCACCGACCACATGGCGACCGCAAACACCAGATTGACGAGGGTGTAGTCGCTAAAATTCCGCCATTCGTTGGTGTGCCGATGTTCCTTGATGAAGACCATGGCAAAGTACAGGCCGAAGAACACGGCGGCGAAGAGCCAGGAGAGCCCAATGGCAAAGGTCCCGTTGATACCGATATAGGCTAAGATGAGTAAGCCAATCTGCCAAGCGTGGATGTTGAGATCCAAGAAATAACTGACGAAGATAACGGCAAAGACTTGAAAGTTAACAAACACCCAGCCATTCGGCGTCCCCTTAACGGCCAATTGGGTCACAATGATCAGTATCATAATGTAGATGACACCGACAACCGCTTGAACGCGGGAAGAACGAACATTCTTTTTGCGCTTTTCCAGGTACTTAATCAACTTACTGGTCATGAACCAGTAGAGCGTGAGCACCCCTAGGAGAAAGAAAACACTGGTTAGCGCAGGATTCACAAACCATTCAGACCAAGTCATACACCGTCATCCATTTCGTTTAGATTTTTCCTAAAACTGGGCACAGGTGCTCAGGAGGAAGGGAGGGGACTCGTGAGTCGCCCGTTGGTTTTTTACACAATCGTGACACGATCACGACCGTTACGTTTTGAGAAATACAGATTTTGATCCGCCCGGCGATAAACGTCTAGTTGATCCTCATCGCCCGTCTGTAGCTGCGTTACACCGACGGAAATACTAATGGCAATCGGCTTCCCGCCGTGGCGAAATTTACCGGATTTAACGGCTTGAGCGATTGCGTTAACGTGGGTTCGCGCCTGATCCGTGGTGTAGTGGTTGAAGATAATCGTAAATTCTTCGCCCCCGGTCCGGTAAAGGCGCAGGTCGGGGTCAATGGCCGCCAACTGTTCGGTGATGAGCTGGGCGACCGTGCTCAGGACGTAATCACCCGCCAAGTGCCCGTAGGTATCGTTGACGTGTTTGAAGTGATCAATGTCGAAGAGCATCAGCGTCAGCGGTTGGTGCTCGGCCTGTGCGCTCGAGAAGGTACAGTTAAAGTCGTTTTTAAAAGCAAAGTAATTCCGCACATGGGTGAGTTCATCGAAATTGGTCGTGTACGTCAGTTTCTCCAAGGTTGAGGCACTGGCGAACAAGGAGTCTACGTAGAAGTACATGATCGTCAGGAGAAGAAAACTGAAGAGAATTTCCCAGCCGGTCGTGGTCAGGGGCAGGTCAAAACGTACCTTCGTGATGCCCCACAACAGTGTAGAAAATAGTAGGGTGGTCGAGGCGTAGTCGCCAAAATCACGCCAAGGACTGTGACGGTGGGTCTTAATGGCCTTTAGTGTAAAGTAAAAGCCAATGTAGACCACGACGAACGCCCACGGTAGCCACGCGAACAACGTCCCGTTAACTAGCATGAAGAGAATGGTCGCCAACAGGAGTTGCCACAGCCGAATCTCCAGCATTAAGAAGTAACTCACAAAGGCAATGGCGAAGATCTCGAAGTTGGTGAAGACCCAACTATTACTCGTACCGTTGACCGCTGCTTGGGTCACGATCAGGAGGAGAAGCATGTAGATCAGTCCGATCGTGGTCCGCACTTTGGGCACGTTAACGTGCTTACCGCGACTGCCCAGATATTGAATTATTTTATTGGTCATAAACCAATAGAGCGTCAGAACCCCCAATAGAAAGAAAATACTGGTTAGGGCAGGCGCTACGAACCATTGTGACCAGGTCATGATTGCCATCCGTTCTTTAGTCTGCGTGCTTGAAATATACCATACTCATATATTAACCCTAAAAACTTAACGAATCACTGTAATGGGGTGAAAATTTAGTGAAAAACAAGGAGTTGACCCGCCAAAACCGTTGGGACCAACTCCTCATCTTAAACTAGACTGGGCTTTCCATAGAGGTAGCCTTGATGCAGTGTAATACCGAATTTTTTGGCGAGTTGTTGATCTTCGGAATTCTCAACCCCTTCAAGGACCAGTTGTAAGCGGTAATGCTTCGCAATTTTAGACCAAAAGGCAAGGGCATCAGGAATATCAGCCTCCCGATTTTCCATCCGGAGGTTTTGCATGGCGAATTTAATCTCGTCGACGTACGGCAACAGATGGTGAATGTTATCGTAGATGTTCGAGCCCGTGCCGACATCATCTAATACCAGCTTGATCCCGTACTGATGAAAAGCCAAGCTGAACAACTGAACCTCCGGTAAGGTCGGGGCCTCAGTCAGTTCGATGGTCAGGGCTGCGGGGTTAATCCGCTTCTTCAATGTAATGATGTTGCCGAGCGTGAAGGGATCACGTAGCTGTTGATTATTCAGGTTAAAGGCTAGGACGAGTTTATTTGTCGTCGTGTCTAGGGCCGCAACGGTCTGTTCCAGTAGGGCGGTCTGTTCTTCGACAGAAATGTCCGTAAAGTGCTGGGGTAACACCCACGACTGGTCTTTCTGCTTGCGCAGGAGGACTTCGTAGCCAAATATTTTATGATCATTTTGATTAATCTGTGGTTGGACAAAAAAACGATACATTTGGGTCGACTCCTTTAGTTCTCGATTTGATAGCTACCCCCATTCTAGTCCTTTTCACTGAAAGCACAACGCCATATATGGTTTAGTGTCGCTACGTATTTTATTTTTTGGTCACGAGGCCTCGATTTTCTGCCGGGGCCGCAACGGCACACGGCTTGGTGAACGCGGTGGCTAGGCTGAATGAAGGTAATCGGCGAGCGCGACTTACTCAGTGGTCCGCTGAATAGCGGCCAGTTGGCGGTATTGGCTCTGCATCCAGGTACGATAGGTCTTGCCCTTAGGTAGCGTTTCGGTAACGGTCATCACGGGAACCTGATGTTGATGGGCCAGTTGAACCATGGCCTTGACGGTGCGATTGCTGGCCTGGCGGTTGTTGACCAGAAAGGCAATGCGCTGGTCCGTGATGTCGCGACGCATCTGTTTAATCGCTTGGGGGGCTGGATCGGTGCCGTTTTCAATCGCCAGCGCAAATGCCGAATTGTTGCGGCGATAGCCCAATGCCGTGAGGGCGTAGTCGAAGACCGGTTCGCTCACGTCCACCCGTTGATTGTGGCTCCGCTGCTTGAGGGACTTGAGCTGTTGTTGAAGGGGCGCTAGCTGACGAATGTAGGCGGCCGCGTTGCGCTGATAGACGGCTCTATAGCGCGGCGCCTTTTTACCAAATTGATGGGCCAGGTAGGTCGCCGTTTGCGCCATCGTTTCCGGATCGTACCAGACGTGTTCGTTGGCCCCCGGTTGCTTTCCCAACACGTCCTCACCGACACGAATCTGCTGAATCTGGCGGTTACCGTTGCTCTTGACCAGCTTGGGTAGCCAGTGGTCGTAACCCAGACCGTTGCTGAGCGCAAAGTTGGCGTGGGACACGGCTGCGGCGTCCTGCGGGGTCGGTTCAAAATCATGCGGGTCAACGCTAGGACTCTTGATGAGCGTGGTTACCGTGCCGTGATCGCCCAAGACGGCCCGCGCTACCTCACCGTAAAAGTCTAAGCTGGCGACCACGTGGATGGGTTTAGTCGGGCTGGTTGTTGCGGTTGCAGGGGACTTACCACAGGCGGTTCCCAGGACGAGCAGGCTGATGGCGACGACGCCAAGGCTTAATTTTCGTAAAACAGACATTGATCAATTCTCTCCTCTAAACCTAAATAGTAATTATTACTGTTTAGATATTACAGAAGTGATTGAAACTTGGCAAGGGGAAATTTAAAAAAATAGGTGACTAGACGGTTAGGAGGGGACACGGCAATCTCCGATGAAGGTCGAAGACTCGAAATTATTAGCCGTCATGGAAGCAATCAGTTGTGCAAAAAAATACCATCGCGCCCAGTCAGGCGTGATGGTATTGGTTAAGCGTTAAGTTTAGTAGCCGTAGTTGCCGTTCCCCGTAGACGTTCCGTAGCCGGAATTGGCCGCGGTCGTGTCGTAGCTGGTGTCGGTCCCGTAGGCCGTCGTGTCGGCATCGGAAGTGAAGTTCTTCGTGTTGGCCAGTTCCAGCGTCTTACGGATGTGATTGGAAACCTTCTTTAACTCCTCGTTGGTTGGAACCTGATAGGAGAGCCCATCGATCATGGCATCCTGTCCCTGCAACGTCTCGGACTTGATGTGGTGAGAAGCATCGCCGTATTTGGCCCGAATCTGCATGAGATCGTCAAAGGTTAAATCGGTCTTCAGGTTGCCGTTTAGGGAGGTCAGAATCTGTTGGTAACGGGTCAGTGACGTTAGCCCGGCCGCCTTAACGACCAGCTTTTGTAGGACTTGCCGTTGCCGCTTCTGGCGACCGTAGTCACCCAAGGGATCTTCGTGCCGCATCCGGGAGTAGGCGAGGGCCTGCTTCCCATCCAAATGCACCTTTTTGCCCTTAGTGACGTTGGCGGCGCCGTAATGGAAGGTTAACGTCGGTGTGACGTCGACTCCGTTAACGGCATCGACCATCTTCTCTAGGCCACCCATGTTGACGATGGCATAGAAGTCAATGGGGATGTCCAGGAGGTTTTCCACGGTCTTAACGGCCGTCTTGGGGCCGCCAATCGTATAGGCCGCGTTGATCTTCTGGACGGAGGCGTTGACGCCAGATCCGACCGTGACCCGAGTGTCCCGGGGAATACTGGTCAAATAAGCGGTCTCCTTCGTGGGATTAATCGTAGCGACCATCATGGTATCCGTCCGACCCACATCGGAGCGTCCCAGCGCCCCGGTGTCGGTCCCCATCAATAGAATTGAGAAGGGCTTGTTTTTCTTCAAGACGGCAGAGACGTTACGACTCTTGGCCGCCTTTGATGATTCGTAGGTTTGACTGAAGGTCTTCTTGGCGGAGTTCCAGGCTTGGTAACCATACGCCAAGCCCCCGGTCAACAGGACCAGTAGGACAATGACGACCGTCCACATGACGGGACGGTGGGGGTGTACTGACGGCGTCTTAAAGTGTGAATTTCGATCGGCCCGGCGGTCATAGACTTGTTCGAAGTCTTCGGGTGACCGTTGGCGTCTACTTCCATTATCGTTTGGCATAGTTATTTCCTCATCCTCATTAAAATCTTTGTCTAGACGCGGCTGACGGTTATCATCGTCAAGCACGGCGTTGACCAGCGCAACCAAATCTTAAGTGTTCCCCTGGAAATCTGGTTTGCGGACTCAATTAATTTATTAGACCACAAAATTGGCCATTCGTAAACGCTTGGTCGGGTGGGATAGGGTGATATTTGGTATAATCTGGAAGGTAAAAATGATTTTCAAAAGCTTGTCAAGGTGGTCTGAAACGTGGCACATGGGCGTTTGGAACCGGTTACCGAATCGGTGAAAACCAGACGCGTGCTATAATGGGCCAAGTTAGTTAAGAATCGTTAATTTTTTATGATGATTGGCGGGAGGGTGTCTCATGGCCGTTTTTGTTCGCAGTGTCTCCGGGGTGCTCATCATTCTGGTGATGATTGGTTTAGGTTATATTCTTTCCCGCCGCGGGTGGTTCGATGAACAGTCTCGGCGGCTAATTGCCCGGCTGGTGACCCAGATTGCTTTACCGGCTTATATGATTAGTACGATTACGACCCAGTTCTCAGCGCAGACGTTGAAGTCAACGCTGCCGGATCTTCGGTTTCCGGTCGTTTCCATGCTGATCATGTTTGGCCTGTCCGTGATTGCCTTTCACGGGTTTAAAGTGCATCCGGAACGTCGGGGCCTGTTTGAAGCGATGTTTGCGAACTCCAACACCGTCTTTGTAGGCTTGCCCGTCAACGAGGCCCTATTTGGACCCAAGAGTATGCCCTTTGTGTTGGTCTATTACATGGCCAACACGACGTTCTTCTGGACGTTGGGGGCGTACTTGATTCAACGCGATGGTCAGGGCACGGCGACCTTCAATCTGGTCACGACCTTGAAGAAGATCTTTTCGCCACCATTGTTGGGCTTCATGCTGGGGGTGGCACTGGTGTTGCTAGACATTCAGTTGCCCGCCTGGATCATGAAGGACTTTAGCTACGTGGGTGGGTTGACCGTACCGTTGTCGATGATCTTTATTGGGACCGCGATTGCGGGGGCCGGGGTACAAAACATCCGCCTGAATCGGGATAGTCTGGGGATTCTCTTCGGACGATTTCTGGTGGCGCCCACATTGATGGCCTGTCTGGTCATTCCCACGGGCATGCCCATACTAATGAAACAAGTTTTTATTTTGCAAGCGGCGATGCCCGTTATGACCAACGCACCGGTAGTGGCCAAACTCTACCATGCGGATACGGATTACGCGGCCATCATGGTAACCGAAACGACCCTCCTAAGTTTAGTGGTGATTCCGATTTTGATGGTCCTCGTCCAACAAATTCACTAGACACTGTAGGTTTTACATAGGGAGGAACTAGGTTCGTTTTGAGAAAAACGTTGTTGTATATCGCATTTTCAACTTTGATGTTTAGTTCGATGGAAATTGCCTTGAAGGCGGCCGGTGGGGCGTTTAATCCCATCCAGTTAAACCTGATCCGCTTCTTCATCGGTGGGGTCGTTCTGTTGCCGATCGCGTTACGCGCGTTGCGTAAGCAGCAACACCATCTGACGCGTTCCGACTGGGGCCTGTTTTTCCTGACGGGTTTCGTGTGCGTGATCGTCTCGATGACGTTGTATCAATTGGCCATTTCCGTTGATGAAGCCTCAACGGTGGCCGTTCTATTCAGCTGTAACCCCGTCTTCGCCTTGATCTTCTCTTACCTGATCTTGCACGAACGGCTGGGCCGAGCCAACTTAATTGCCGTGGTGATTTCCATTATCGGCTTGGTCATCATCGTCAACCCCGCCCACTTAACCAATGCCGTGGGCCTGAGCCTGGCCATTGGGTCTGCGTTGACCTTTGGTTTGTACAGCATTGTGTCGCGGTGGGGGTCCGTTCGGCACCATTTCAACGGGATCATTATGACCTGCTTTACATTCTTTGCCGGGTCATTTGAACTGTTGCTACTGATGCTTGTCAGTCACGTGCCGGCCATCGCTGGTGGGATGCGCCAGGTATCCTGGCTCAGCCAATTCGCCGCGATGCCAATCTTGAAGAACGTCAGTCTGGAATACTTCTGGCTCCTGTTCTTTATTGGGGTCTGTGTCACCGGTGGGGGGTTCGCCTTCTACTTCTTAGCGATGGAACGCTCCGACGTCTCCACGGCATCACTGGTGTTCTTTATCAAGCCAGGTCTGGCGCCAATCTTAGCTGCGTTGTTGATCCATGAACGCATCTTGACCAATACGATTATTGGGATTGTGATTATCCTGTTGGGGTCGGTCGTGACCTTTATGGGGAACCGGGTCAAGTCTCGCGAATCGCAATTGGCCGATCAGGACGCAACCGTCCCAGCCAGCGACTTTCAAGAAGCAACCCCACAAACGGCCGCAGCCAAGCTACGGGCGCGTGCGGAAGCTCACGTGAAGTCGTCTTCAACGGAATCAACTGATTAAGTAAATGAATAAACATCCTCGCCGAAAAAGACGAGGATGTTTTTATTTGTGCAAATTTTGAACGAGTTGCTGGGCAACCGCCTTGGCTGAGAAGGGGTTCTGGCCCGTGATCAAACGCTCGTCTTGGACGGCATATTCTTTGTAGGCGCGTTTTTTCAGGAAGGTTGCGCCCCGAGCTTCGGCAGCCGCTTGGTTGAAGAATGGCACTACTGATTGTTTGCCTGCCAAGATCTCTTCAGCTTTAGTGAAGCCCGTCACCCGGTGATTCGCGATTAAATAGTGGCCAGGGGATGTCTGAATATTTAACAACCCCGCGATGCCGTGGCAAACCGCGGTCACATAGCCGCCGTGGGCATAGATCGTTGCGGCAATCGTCTGTAAGGGGACGTTGTTTGGAAAGTCCCACATTACGCCGTGGCCGCCGGCATAGTAAATGGCCGCGTAGTCGGCGGACTTAACTTGTTGGGGACTTAACGAGTGGGTGAGGGCACGTCGTTGAAAGTCGGCGGATTCGTAGACGGACATAATCTCTTTGTCGGTGTATTTTAAACTACGTGGATCGAGTGGGACAAAGCCCCCTTGAGGACTGACATAGTCCACTTGGTAACCGGCACGTTGAACAATCAGCGCAAATTCAGTCGCTTCGCCGAGCCATAGTCCAGTGGGGTCTGTCGTCTGGCCATAGCGAATCGTATTGGTTAAAACAATTAGAATCTTTTTTAAAGGTTTTGGTTGCATATCATCGTCTCCATTACATGGTCTAAAAGGGTCTTGAGCTGGTCGATGGCCTTGGTTTGGTGCGTGAGATAATAGAAATTCTTTGTTCCCTCACGGCGATAATCGACGAGCTGAACGTTTTTTAAAATTTTAAGGTGGTGCGAGACGGCTGGTCGGGAAAGTCCAGTCACATCCACGAGATCAGTGACTTGAAGACCGCGGTGAATCACTTGAGGATCGAGCAACGCCACGATAATGGCTTGCCGTTTTTGATCGCCCAGGGCCACTAGAAAATCACTGGACTTGGTAAATTCATGCTTGAGTTTGGTTAAGTTGGACAATTTAGTCACCTATCCGTTCGTTATTTTAAACCATTAAACCATCATTGCGTCGATCTGTCAATCCTTTATTATCAGAGAATCATCCCCAATTCATTGGTTGACATTTTTGAACGGACCCGATATTATGGGATATAATCGTTTAAAATATTGAACCAAGAAAGCTGAGAGAATACACATGTCAGAAAAGATGCAGGCCGCGTTGCTTACCCATTATGGGCAAGTTACGCCGCTCATAAAAACCGTTCCTGTCCCAACGCTACGTGTAACCGACGTCTTGGTTAAGATTAGGGCAGCAAGCCTTAATCCCATCGATTTGAAGACCATGGCGGGCGGTCTAAAATTTTTGCTACCCTACCGAATGCCCTTAATCTTGGGCAGCGACTTTGCCGGTGAGATCGTCGCAGTTGGGAACCAGGTGACGCAGTTTCGAGTGGGGGATGCAGTCTATGGCCGGCCGCGCAAAAGTCGGATTGGCACGTTTGCCGAATACTTGGCAGTTGATGCCGCGGATATTGCCCTGAAACCGCGAAATCTCACGTTCAATGAAGCTGCCGCAATCCCTTTAGTTGGTCTGACCAGCTACCAGGCACTTCACGATATCCTGCGGGTGAAGCATGGCCAGAAGGTACTCATCCAGGCTGGCGCCGGTGGCATTGGCACGATTGCCATTCAATTGGCAACCTACTTGGGGGCTCAGGTGGCCACGACCACAAGTCCGAAAAATTTTGCGCTGGTCCGTTCCTTGGGTGCTGACCGGGTCATTGACTATCACAACGAAGACTTCGCAACAGCCTTAACAGATTATGACGCCGTCTTTGATACGTTAGGTGGCAAGAGCCTGGAACAAGCCTTCTCGGTGGTCAAACGCGGTGGTCAAGTCGTCAGTATTTCTGGCTTACCCAATGTTCGGTTTGCCAAGGCGTATGGCCTGCCGCTGTGGAAACAGGGCGTACTAGGCATCGCCACGCATCGGCTAACTCGGTTGGAAAGGCAGTCTGGTGTGGCCTACCACTTCCTGTTCATGGCCCCCAGTGGAGAAGAGCTGGCGCTGTTGGCGGCGTTAATTACGGCCGGCAAATTACGCCCCGTGATTGACCGCACCTTTCAGTTTCGGGATCTGGATCAAGCACTGGTCTATTCGAAGCGGGGGCATGCTCGCGGAAAAGTCATTGTGGAATTGCCTTAGGCCGCGCAGTGACCAGCAACTTACGCGATTGGTAGGATGACCGTTCGGGGTAAGATAAGAACACCGAATCCGTGATTTCCTGCACAAATTAAGCGAATCCTTGGCGTCCCTATGTTATGATTGTCGTGGTGAATCATCGAGAGAAAGGGAGCGTGACAGATGGCAACGCTGGTTATTTTACGGCACGGTGAGAGTGTCGCCAACCGGGACAACATTTTTACGGGGTGGAACGATGTGCCGCTGACGGCTAAGGGACGGCAACAAGCCCATGATGCCGGTCAATTGGTCGCCCAGACGGGCTTGCAGTTCGGGGCGCTCCACACGTCCATGCTGCAGCGGGCAATCGTGACCTCGAACATTGTCTTGGAGGCGATTGATCAGCTGTATATCCCGGAGTATAAGTCCTGGCGGCTAAACGAACGGCATTACGGTGCCTTACGGGGAAAAAACAAAGCCAAGGTCCGCGAACAAGTCGGCGATAAACAGATTAAGATCTGGCGGCGTAGCTTCAAGACGGTGCCGCCACTGCTGGATCACATCGTTCAAGATCCCCGTTACGATCGGTTTGGGCCGCACATTGAACCGTTGGGCGAGAGTCTGGAGATGGCCTATCATCGTCTAATGCCATACTGGGTCGATCAGATTGCCCCGCGGCTACTCGACGGCCACAATCAGCTGGTCGTGGCTCATGGCAGCACGTTGCGGGCGCTGATCAAGTATCTGGATGGCGTGGCCGACGCCGACATCAGTAAGGTGGAAGTGGCCAACGGCGAACCTATCCAATATGACTTTGACGACCACCTCAACGTCCTGCAAAAATTAATATTATAATATTTAGTTAACAAAATACTAAGATAATAAGGTTGGCTCGCACAATTGGGAGAAATGATTGTGTTTAGCCAGCCTTTTCGTATAATCAGAAGAAAGGGACTTTCTCTTGATGATGTGACCGGTGGCTGGTGATTAGTCACGATGTTTTGGGGCGATGTCTTTTGGGGGCAACGGATTCAGAATTGATGGTTAATCAACACCCTGACGAATCATAGGCAAAGAGTAGGGAAGCCTAATTTTTAAGGGGGATTGAGGATTTTGAACACACGTAATTTGGGACACTGGGGTATCCTATTTGCCGTGATTTTGGGACTCGGCGGCGTGATCTTTGGCATGCATGAGTTGGATACCAAGGATCAGCAGACGGTTCGAACCACGAATAAGCTTCATGCGAAACAAACGCGGCAGGAGATTGCCTACGATGCGTTACAGAGCAATCAACTGCGCAGTAAGAAAAAGACGGTTTGGGATAAGCAGAACAAGGGGAAGAAGACCCCACAGTTTACGGCCAAATTTAACCGCCAGCTCCGAGCCAAGAAGTTTGTCGGCACGGCGTTAGTGGTTAAGAACAATAAGGTCGTCTACCAGCGGTCGTTTGGCAAGGCCAATGCCAAGAAACACAAGGCCAACCAAGCCACCTCGCAGTTCTTGATTAATTCTATTCAAAAGTCGATGACCGGGATTCTGGTGATGCGTGCGGCCCAGGCCGGACAATTGCATTTAACCGATAAGTTGAGCAAATATTACCCGCAGATCAAGGGCAGTAACAAGGTCACGCTTCGGCAGATGCTGGATATGGAAGCGGGGATCACGGGTGATCTGAATCCCGAGACCACGCTGACGGAACCGGCCGTTTACAAGTATGCCAGTCAGCAGGCCCGGATTAACCAGACCAAGATCAATCAATTTAACTACCAGCCGATTAGCTACACGCTGTTGGCAGGCATCTTACGGCAGGTCACCCACGAGTCGTACTACCAGCTGTTCTATGAACACTTGGTGACGCCGCTCAGCCTCAACCATACCAGCTTCGCGCAGTTGAAACATTCTGGCGCCACCATGGGGTATAGTGGGACGGTTCCTGGCAACTATTCGCAACCGCATAAGCCGTCCGCAAAGGATATGGCCGTGCAGATTGCCACAGGGAATGCGACCATGTCGGCTGGCGACGTCTTCCGGACCGAGCGGGCTATCATCCGCGGAACGGTGTTGAAGAAGGCCAGTGGCGCCAACCGCCTGCATCAAAGTACAAATAACACGGTGCACTATGCGGGGGGACTCTATCACCTGGGGCAAACCGGTTATTACGGTCACGGTGTCGGGGATGACTACGAGGGCACCTTCGTCATGAGCCGTAACGGTAAGACGGGCGTCATCCTCTTATCTAACAACTACTACAAGCGGGGCATGTACCCAACGTGGTCGACGGAAGACTTGGCTATCAGTACCTTCCAGAACGTGAATGCCGTTAGCAAGTTACGTTAGTCATCACAAATAAAATAAAATCTTTGAGATCGTGTGAGCCTGACACGATCTTTTTTTAACTCTTATCGTTAATAATTGAGCAAAGTCGAAAGCGATTACATGATCGTCGGGATTTTGTTGAGGGGCCTAACTTTCCTTAAGGAAAGTGCTGTTGTATCGGGAATAACAACCGATTAAATCACGCGATTTGGATGCATAGTCGGAAATTTCCCTTCCATAATATTAACCACCTGAAGGATAATTGCCTCTTCCCTTGTGAAATAAGTTGTTGTATAATTTTACGCGTTCGAAAAGTTCGTTATTTAATTCACTTATTTGTTTGAGGAGTGTGAACAGTGTGTCAGTTTCTGTCAGTTGGATTGGTGCCTTGCTAGGCTTGGCGCTCGCCATTATTTTGATTTTAAGAAAGTTAAATCCCGTGTATTCGCTATTATTGGGGACAATTGTGGGAGCGCTAATCGGGGGCGCTAACCTCACGCAGACCGTCAACATCGTGGTTACGGGGTCACAGAGTGTCATGGGAACCGTGGTCCGGGTCCTGGCCGCCGGGGTCTTTGCCGGGGTGATGATGGAGTCCGGGGCCGCCAACGCGATTGCCCGGGGAATCGTGAACAAGTTTGGTGAAAGTTTGGCCATTCTGTCGCTGGCTTTGGCGACCATGATTATCACGGCCGTGGGGGTCTTTATCCCAGTGGCCGTCCTGATTGTGGCGCCAATCGCGCTGGAAGTGGGGAGTCGGATGCAAATTTCCAAGCTCGCGCTACTCGTCGCACTGTCCGGTGGGGGCAAGGCTGGAAACATTATCTCACCGAATCCCAATACGATTGCCGCGGCTCACGGCTTTCATCTGGAACTGAGCCAATTGATGGTCGCCGACTTTATTCCGGCCGTCTTCGGCTTAGTGGCAACCGTGTTGATTGCCACGCTGTTACGGCATCGGGGAACGTTAGCCACCATGGCCGACGTTCAGGCCAATCAAGCGCAGGGCGATGACCAATCGGCTCTGCCATTGCCTTCCCTGGGGACGGCGATTGTGGCGCCGTTGCTGGCCGTGATTTTACTGCTCCTGAACCCAGTCGGGAATGTCTTACACATTGGCCTACTGGAAAAGTTCAACGTAGATGCCATGTACATCCTGCCACTGGCCGGACTCATTGGTATGTTAGCCATGCGCCAAGGCAAGCAGGTGCTGGCCTACACCAAGGCGGGGATGGCCCGAATGACCGATGTCGTCTTGATTCTGATTGGGGCCGGCGCCATTGGTGGTTTGATTACTACCTCGACGTTGCCCGCCGCAATCGTCCACTTGATTAAGGTGTCTGGTATTTCCGGGACCTTCTTGGCACCGATTGCCGGGATTTTGATGGCTGCCGCCACGGCCTCGACTTCAACCGGGGTTATCTTGGCCACCGGCTCATTTGGCAAAGCCATTCTGGCCTTTGGGACGGCACCACTCGCCGCTGCGGTCATGGTTCATACCGGGGCGACCGTGATTGACCACCTGCCACAAGGGAATTACTTCCACGTGACGGCCAACGCCATGAACATGACCTTGAAGGAACGGATGCAGTCGGTTCCTTACGAGACGGCCGTCGGGTTGACCATGACCGTCGTCGGTGTCGTCATGTTTACGCTGTTTTAACGCATTAGTGAAAGGATGACCAAACGATGAAAATTGTTATTGCACCGGATTCATTTAAAGGAAGTTTGACGGCGAAACAGGCCGCAGATGCCATTCATACGGGGCTAAAACGCGTCTTTCCCGACGCTGACTACGAGATTGTGCCCATGGCCGACGGGGGTGAAGGGACGGTCCAATCCCTGGTTGATGCCACGCAGGGAAGCTTTCGACAGGCGACCGTGTTGAACCCACTCGGCCAGCCGGTTTCTGCCGAGTATGGCTTGCTGGGCGATCAGCAGACGGCCGTGATTGAAATGGCCGCGGCCAGCGGCATTCAGTTTGTGAATGAGAAAACGAAGAATCCCTTGCTGACCACGACCTATGGTACCGGCCAGTTAATGCTAGACGCCATGCACCACGGCGCCCGTGAGATTATCATTGGGATTGGCGGTAGTGCCACGACCGATGGCGGTCAGGGGATGGCGGAAGCCCTGGGTGTGAAGTTCTTGGATGCACAGGGCCAGTCAATCGCCCGCGGTGGTGGCGGCCTGGCTGATTTGGCCACCATTGACGTGAGCGGACTTGATCCGTTGGTGGCGCAGACCAAGGTGCGGATTGCGTCGGATGTCACGAATCCCTTAGTTGGTGACACCGGTTCGGCGGCCGTCTTCGGACCACAGAAGGGGGCCACACCAGCGATGGTGTCGACCTTGGATGCGAACCTGGCCCACTACGCCGCAATCATCAAGACCACGTTGGACAAGGATCTCGCGGACTTTCCGGGGGCCGGTGCGGCCGGTGGCTTGGGCGCGGGACTCCTGGCCTTTACCGATTCTCAAATGGAGAAGGGCGTGGAGATTGTGGTTCGTGAAACCCATCTCAAGGAGCGTGCCGCAGGGGCCGATTACGCCTTTACTGGCGAGGGGGCCATTGATTTTCAGACGCAGTACGGCAAGACACCGATGGGCACGGCCCAGGCGGTCAAGGCGGCCAGTCCCCACGCCAAAGTGATTGGTGTGGCGGGCAACGTGGGCGCCGGGATTGACCAACTCTATGGTCTCGGAATTGATGCCATCTTTGGCATCTTACCCGGCGTCGTGGATTTGCCCACGGCCATTGCGACCGGTCAGGAGAATTTAGCCCGGACGGCAGAAAATATTGCCCGGGTTATCAAGTAGGTCAATGCGTGTGAGCCAAAGGCGACGAACTGGGTTAAGTGAGACCAGTTCGTCGCCTTTGGGTTTATTCGGGACAAGACCCTAATTCCGGCAAGTCAGGAAGAATTTCCCGTCGATCCCCATAAAGAATGGTACCCTTAATAACGGAGACGCCGGCGAACGTCTTAATTCAGACAATGGCTGGCGATATCGTGATTGGGGGAGCATAACATGAAAAAATGGGGATTATTGGTCGGGGAGTTAGCCCTACTCGGCGCGCTGGGATTGGTCATGAGTCAGCCGGGCACACAGCCGGTTCAAGCCGCCACTCGGGTGCGGACCAAGTACGCGTTGACCAATTATCAGGAAAAAAAGTTTAAAGTGGTTCATAACCAAGATCTTTATGTGCCCCGACCGAATCCTTACGGCGTATCGCCGACCTACGACGCACAGGGAACCTTTCAGACGCAACCGGAGACCATCACCACCACGCGGGGAAATGCGCCCGCCAGCCTGACGACCGCGCTGTATCTTCCGGTGACGGTGCACCATTCCGGCGACTGGGCCAATCCCCAGAGCCTAGTCATCACTAAGAATGGGCGAACCGCCTACGTTGCCTATTTAGAAACGGGAACGGCGGGCACCGGTTGGATTGTGCGCTATGACCTGGCTAAGCTGCGGCAGAAATTTGGTGCCACAACGGCCAATATGGCACTGATTCGCCGCGCAACGAATGCCGCCTCGAAAGGGAAACCCTCGCCGCAACAGCGAACGGTTCGCCAAGCCATCAAGCAGGGGCCAAAGATTGATCTTGGTCACGGCCAGTCGCTGGCGTTGAATCCTAAGACTGGCCAGCTGTGGTTTACGCGCTCGAGCGGGATAGCCGGTCACTACGGCAGTGCCGTGCGGGTCTCGCCCAAGACGCTCAAACCGGTACAGACGGTCGACTATCGGCTGGTCAATCGGGCCGGTGTGAAGTTGGCGGTCAATAGCACGTTGACCTTTGACCAGCATGGTTACGCCTACTTCAGTAGCTACAGTGGTAAACGGGCACTCCGGGTTTATCGAGGCACCATCAGCGCTAAGGGGGTTCACTTCAGTCTAATCATGCAGGGCCTGGCCTACCGTCCTGGGCAGACCCACCAGTCGATTGCCTACGATGGACGAACGGGTCGCCTGTACTTTATTAGTGATGACGCCATTTCGTCGGTGCCACTGGCGAAGTTACGTCAATGCCGGGTTAAACCTCAAGATGTGCGGGCAACGGTCTTTGCCAGTCACCGAGAGTTCGAAGCGCTGGCCTTCACGGGTAGCGGAAAGGGCACCGTCCTACTGAATCGCGGCCCAGAGTTGCTCAACCTGAATTTTAAATAGCTTTGGGATCAGCAGCATTGCGTATGCTGGCCGCCTTACCGTTCGCGAAATCTAGGCTGGATCGCGGGGGAAGCTGGTCCGAGCCAAAGAGCGGTCTCGGACCTTGCTTTGAGCCGGGAATCCACCGTCTCAAAGTCACCCATTTACCAGTAAAATCACTGGTAAATGCCCCAGCTGAGCCTAGATTTCGCTTCACTCCCGGCTACGTTAATTGGTGTCCGTAACCGCAGAGTCAAATTGCGGTTCGGGTTTGAGCGTGCCGTATTCGTGGCAGGCGTCGGCGAAGGACTTGCCCCGTCTTTCAGATCAACACGATTCTCTGTTAATGACTTAATTGACGACAAAAAAATTCCGAGGCAGTCGCCCCGGAATTTTTTGTCGAATTTTAAGTTAAGCTAAGGCACCCATTGGATCCCAAGGGGCCAAAACAGTTGGTTCTTCGGTTTCTTGGACTTGCTTTAAATCGTCGGGCAAGAATTGCTTGTTGACGACCACTTGGTAGCAGTATTCGTCCATCCAAGCATCGCTCATCACGAAGTAACCCTTGGTACCGACCTTTTCACCCCAGGAGTTTTCAACCTTCCACTTGGTTGGTTGACCATCGACCAAGTCGACCCCGGTCAAGACCATGGCGTGAGTCATCATGCTTTCGCCGTAGTCCAGGCGTTCGGCCTTGGTGGTGGAAAAGTCGATATTGAAGAGGGCATCCTTGTCGTAGTACTTGGTGTCCATGATCCCCTTTTGCCGTTCGGAGGATTGACCGACATCACAACCGAACCAGACGGATTGCCCGGCTTGAAGTTGCTTGATGGCTAAAGCCTTGAAGTCCTTCATCGTCACGTTTAAATGCTTGACTTGCCGGCCGTTGACCACGTTACCCAGCATTTCAACCGTGTAGGTGTGGTTGTAAGGCTTGTCGGCAGTTGGGGCGTTGATGATGGAGACGTAGTCGGACAGGTCCCAGTTGACGTACTTGTCAAAGAAGGACTTAGGTGTCAGGCCCTTGTCGATGTGGTAGTTCTTGTCATCGTCGCGGTATTCGAAATCAAATTCGCTGACGGGTTCGCCGAGAGAGAAGCTCAACAGGCGGTAAACTTCGCCCAGCATCTTATCCTTAGCAGCGGCAATGTCATCGTCACTGGCCTTATCGGCAACCAATTTCCGTAAGGTGACAGCGTCCTTGCGCAGCTTTAAGTTCAACGTGCTGTTGAGCTCGCTGGACTTGGAACTGTTGTAGGTTTCAGGCATCACAGACTTGGGAACGATCCCGTATTTTTCAATGATGGCGCACAGCATGTCCCATTGACCACCATCTTGTTGGGGGGTGGCCATTAAGAAGGCAACCTTCCGGCTAGAAGTGGGTTGATCCGCCGTGGCCAAGACGTTTTCGTAGAAGTAGTTGGCCTTTTCGAATTTATCCCAGAAGTTGGTGTAGTTTTGAGATAACTCAAAGTCACTCAAGTTGAAGAGGTCGGCTAAGTGATGACGCATCGTGTTCAATGCGGCAAACATCCAGCAACGGCCACTTTGCTTTTGATTGGCCACTTTCCCGGTGTCCAAATCGATAGAGAACACGGGAGTCATGTCGGTCTCGGAAGCGTAATCGGCTGACGTTGCTAAGATTCCTTGGTGGCTGACGGCGCGTTCCAAAACCTTTGCGGTGGGGTCGGCAGCTAAAGCTTGTTGGTAACGGGCGGTTTGGTCCGCCGTGATTTCTTTACTCAATGACGTCACTCTCCTAATCGTATTTCTCTCATTGTACCCCAATCTTCTCATTTTTGTATAGAGTGTTCCTGAAGTTTTCCCACAAACGTGTTAGCTGATAATGCTGAAATAGCACGGTATGACGGGATAATCGCGGGTTGGGTACAATGACTGAAAGATGTTGTGAAGTGCACTTATTTTCACACAAAAGCCGATACCAAAAAACTTCCCCATACCAGACGTATCGAGAAGCTTTGGTTTAGACGTTACAAGTTAGTCGTAGTTTAAATGTTTATCTTGGTCCAACGCGTTGATCTCAGCGATTTCAGCTGCGGTCAGGTTGAAGCCAGAAATTTCAAAGTTTTCCCGTACCCGGGCTGGCTTGGATGACTTCGGGAAGACCACGAAGCCGGTGTCGACTTGCCACCGCAGGACGATTTGGGCCGGGGACTTGCCGTACTTGTCCGCCAGCTTGGTAATCACGGGATCTTCGAGGATTAAGTGACCGTGACCAATTGGGGAATAGCCTTCATTGACAATGCCGTTGTCCGTGTCGAACTTGCCTAATTCGGCTTGCACCTTGTAGGGGTGGCGTTCGATCTGGTTGACCATTGGCTTAACCTTTGCCATGGCGAAGACTTTTTCGAGTTGGTCTGCGGAGAAGTTTGACACCCCGATGGCCCGAACCTTCTTTTGTTGATAGAGAGTTTCTAGGGCGCGCCAAGTATCCAACGTGAGGTCGAAGTTCTCTTCATTTGGCCAGTGAATCAAGTAGAGATCCAGATAGTCTAATTGCAGGTCGTTCAAAGTCTGGTCAAAGGCAGCTAAGGTCTTGTCGTAGCCCTGATCGGCATTCCACACCTTAGACGTGATGAATAGGTCGGAACGATCGATGCCAGAGGCCTTGATGGCCGCACCGACGGCTGGTTCATTGCCGTAAATATGGGCGCAGTCGAGATGCCGGTAACCAGCATCCAATGCCGTTTTAATCGCTGCAGGGACGTCCTTACTGTCAATTAAGTAAGTTCCGAATCCCAACATGGGGATGGTCACGCCGTTGCTTAATTGTGTCGTTTCCATGTCATTACCTCGCTCTTCAAAATTTTAAAACCTAATACATAAGACCATGATACACTACTCCACCGTCAGATTCACGAATGAGCTTCGATTGGTTGGTGCGCACTCAAGCATAACCAGCGTTTAATTAAAAAGGGTCGCGCGTCACCCACTAAACTAGCGGATGGCCCGTGACCCTTGATTTTTTTGAAATTAAGTTGACTTAGTCCCGTGCGTTCAAGACTTCTGGTCCGTCTTGACGACCCACGATTACCGTGTTGACCGTGTCCAAGAACAACCCATGTTCGACAACGCCCACGATGCCATTCAACGTGTTGGCAAGTTCGTGTGGATGGTCGATACGACCGAGATGCAGGTCGATGATGTAGTTCTTCGAGTCAGTCAGAACGTGGCTCCCGTCTTCCTTCATCCGGAAGGTTGGGTGTAAGTCCATCTTGTCTAGTTTTTCTAAGACGTGGCTGGAACCGAATGGAATGACTTCCAAGGGGAGGGGGAACTTACCTAAGTGGTGAACCATCTTGCTTTCGTCCACGATCCACATGTTCTTGGTGGAGTTAATGGCCACAATCTTTTCCCATAAGTGAGCAGCACCGCCACCCTTGATGCCTTGGAAGTTATCATCGATTTCATCGGCGCCATCAATGGTTAGGTCGAGGTGATCGACGTCATCCAATTGTTTGATGGTGATGCCTAAAGATTCGGCTTGCTTAGCGGAGCGGTCTGAAGTTGCGACCCCGATAATGTGCAGGCCTTCTTCCTTGACCCGCTTGCCTAAGGCGTCAATCATGTAACGAACGGTCGAGCCGGTCCCAATCCCTAAGATCATGCCATCTTCAACGTACTTAACAGCTTCTTGGCCAACAAGGGCTTTTAATGCGTTTTGATCCATATATAACTACTCCTCTTCTGTGTGGTTTAAGCGTAAAGCGACTGGTCGTACGGCCGCCGCACCACTCACGGGGAGCTGATGGGCAACCAATAAATCGGTCGGATGGGTCACAAAGTAACGTTTGGCGTACGGATCCAACACTTTCAACTGGATATCGGCGGTGCTGGCAAGTTGGGTAAAACGTTTTATCAATTGCTCAGCTAGCGTGGCCGCTGGTTGTCCGGGCCGGACGAAGATTTGTTCCAAGACCCACGTGGTCTCGTCCAACACCAAGTAGTGAAGACTCGCCAGCAGGCGGTCATCATCGGTGATGGCGAGCTCCCCGGGGCGTTCCGTAATCGTCATGGTTATTTGCTCCCTTCATGACCAGTTTCATCCCTAATTCTGGTCTATCCCCGGGGTCTTGTCAACTAATTTTCGCTGGCGATTATTTTTACTGGCTTTCTGGCCCAAAGGTAGGTACGCTAGTAACAAGTTGGTCATGGCCGACTGGCTATTGTATTCTGGGTGGGGGATGTTAAAATTGGCTTTTAGTGTCATCACCTAGACGAGTGGTCACTGCGGTTTTGATTAAAGTCATTTACATATAAGAAGGAGTGTCACGATGCATCGCGGATTTGAAGTTGTCAGTAAGTATAAAAATCAAAATATTAAGGTCCCTTATCGGACGACCCAACAGGCGGCTGGCTATGATTTTGAGTGCGCCGAGGACTTTACGCTTCCCTCTATTTGGCGGCATGATCTCCTGCACGCCTTTAAGCAGCTCTGGCACCGTGACCCGTTGACCACCGAAGAATTGGTGGCCGGTCAGCATGATCTCAAACCTTGGCTGGTACCCACGGGGGTCAAGGCTTATATGGCGCCGGGAGAGGTTCTCTTGCTGGCGAATCGCTCGAGCAACCCGTTGAAGCACAATTTGATTCTGCCAAACGGGGTGGGCGTGATTGATGCGGACTACTATAACAATGCCAAAAACGAGGGCGAAATCTTTGTGCAATTGGTCAATGTCGGCCTAAAAGATGTCGTGATCAAGAAGGGCCAACGGATTGCGCAGGGGATTTTCATGCCCTTTTTGCTGGCCGATGGCGAACAGATTCCAAGCCAACAACGGACCGGTGGATTCGGGTCCTCTGATCGCAACTAAATCTTTACATTTCAACTGATAGACTAGTGGGGAATTTCCCCTTGGATATGCTAAAATGAAAGTGCTGAAAACGAACGGATAAGGGGGATGAACGTGGCTAAAACGAAAACGAAATTTGTTTGTCAAAATTGTGATTATAGCTCGCCGCGTTACCTGGGACGCTGCCCCAATTGTGGGGAATGGAATACCATGGTCGAGGAGGTTATCACACCGGCCGCGGCTAAGCCTCAATCAACGCGGACAACGGTCACAGGGGAGCATTCCAAGCCGCAACTGATGAACGAGATTAAACACACCACGGAGATGCGGGTGAAGACCCAGATGCACGAGCTCAACCGCGTGCTTGGTGGCGGGATCGTCCCCGGGTCGTTAATCCTGATTGGCGGGGATCCCGGTATTGGGAAATCCACGTTGCTCCTACAGGTTTCGGGTCAGCTGAGTGCGACCGGAGGCAAGGTGCTCTACGTTTCCGGGGAAGAAAGTGC
This sequence comes from Lactobacillus sp. HBUAS51381, assembly GCF_012641095.1. Classification (GTDB taxonomy): domain Bacteria; phylum Bacillota; class Bacilli; order Lactobacillales; family Lactobacillaceae; genus Levilactobacillus. The sequence continues at coordinate 11,973 of NZ_JAAVSC010000026.1, read as the reverse complement.
CTCGCAGATCAAGATGCGCGCGGACCGGTTGGTTGTGAACAGCGACCACCTCTACCTCTATCCGGAAACGGATATGGCCAGCATTCGCGCCAACATCGAAGAGATGCAGCCGGATTACGTGGTGATTGATTCCGTGCAAACCATGCAGGCGCCAGGGATCGAATCGGCCATCGGGTCCGTTTCCCAGATTCGGGCGGTGACCGGTGAACTCATGCAGATCGCCAAAACTAACGGCATTACCATCTTTGTGGTGGGGCATGTCACCAAGGGCGGTGCGATTGCCGGGCCGAAGATTCTGGAACACATGGTGGATACCGTTCTGTACTTTGAGGGCGACCTGCACCACACCTACCGGATCTTACGGGCGGTGAAGAACCGGTTTGGTTCGACCAATGAACTGGGGATCTTCGAGATGCGTGAGGGCGGTCTCTATGAAGTCGCCAATCCCTCGGAGATCTTCCTGGAGGAACGGTTAAAGGACGCCACCGGTTCGGCCATTGTGGTCTCAATGGAAGGGACCCGACCGATCTTGGTCGAAGTCCAGGCGCTGATTTCGCCGTCAGTCTTTGGCAACGCGCAACGAACCTCAAGTGGGTTGGACCGTAATCGGGTGGCTCTGTTGATGGCGGTTTTGGAGAAGCGGGCCAACCTGATGCTTCAGAACCAAGACGCTTTCTTGAAGGCGGCCGGTGGGGTTAAGCTGGATGAACCCGCCATTGACTTGGCGATTGCGATGAGTATCGCGTCTAGCTATCGGGATACGGCTACGGAACCCAGCGACTGTTTCGTCGGCGAGGTTGGCCTGACCGGTGAGATTCGGCGGGTCAGTCGGATTGAATCGCGGGTTGCCGAGGCTAAGAAGCTGGGCTTTAAACGTATCTTTGTTCCCAAGAACAATATGCAGGGCTGGAAGGCACCGGATGGCATTCAGGTTGTGGGCGTGTCAACGCTTCGACAGGCACTTAAACTGGCCTTGGATGTTTAAACAGTCGATAGAATTTGATTTTACACCGCGAAGGGAGGTGAACGTATGCGTAAGAAAACAGTTATTCTCGTGATATTTGCCATTCTAGGGGGTGTCATGGGTGTCGCTTATCTTTCCCGCTTCTGGCACATCGTCGGGGTGACCAGTCCGCTAGTCAACAATATCTTAGTCAACATTTTAATTGGTGCAATTATTTTCCTTATATTAGGGCTGTTGTTCGCCGGATTGATCCTGCGAGTGGTCGGTAAGCTAGAGGACTATCTGAATCGGCAAAACCCAATGACCATTCTCTTCGGGAGCCTGGGGGCGATCATCAGTTTGGCATTGGCTCTGCTGATCTCATCGTTTCTCTTCCGGGTGCCATCGTTTTTCATTGGCATGGTCATTCCCTGGATTCTGATGTTGCTGTTTGGTTACCTGGGTTTTCGAATTGGGACGCGGCTGAGTAAGATTCGGGCCGAGGAATGGCGAAAGTTGTTCCAGTCGCGGAGTAAGAAGGCCAGCGAAGAGGAATCCAAGAAGGTTTTGGACAAGCCGGCTGAACCAAACTTTCACCACTACAAGATTTTGGACACCAACATTTTAATTGATGGTCGAATCTATGATCTGGCGAAGACCGGGTTCCTCGAAGGGACGCTGTTGGTCCCCAACTTTGTGTTGTATGAACTGCAGTACATTGCGGATTCCAGTGATTCGATCAAACGGGTTCGCGGTCGGCGGGGTTTAGACATTCTGAACAAATTGCAGAACGAAAACATTATGCCGATCGAAATGTACGAGGGCGACTTCGAAGATATTCCGGAGGTCGACAGTAAGTTGATCCGGTTAGCCAAGGAAAATGGGGGCGTCATCGTCACCAACGATTACAACTTGAACAAGGTGATTCAGTTCCAAAATGTTCAGGTGCTCAACATTAATTCCTTAGCCAATGCGCTCAAGCCGCGGGTCATTCCCGGTGAAAACCTGCACGTCATGGTGGTTAAGAACGGGACGGAACGGCAACAAGGGGTGGCCTACTTGGATGATGGGACGATGGTCGTGGTTGAAGACGGCAAGTACTTTATCAACAAGCAATTAGACGTTGTGGTCACGAGTGCCATTCAGACCGATGCCGGGCGGATGATCTTCGCCAAGCCGGTTCATTCCAGTAGAAACATTGAAGAAGATGCGAACAAGAAGTCGTCGAACAAGACGAAACGCTCACGGTAACTGGGCGGAGACGTGCGAATTTCGGAAAGATTAAGGGACATACCTTTATTTTTCCGGATGAGCATTGTACACTTAGAACAATGTGTCATGTCACAGATGGCAGTGAACACCTAAAATACGTAAAAATGGAGAAAGAGGCGCAAACGTTTTGGCGAAAAATTCAATTCGGGTTCGGTATGCACCGAGTCCTACCGGTCATTTGCACATTGGTAATGCCCGGACAGCGATTTTTAATTACTTATTTGCCCGGCACAATAAGGGTAAATTTATCATCAGAATCGAAGATACCGATACGAAGCGGAACATCGCGGATGGTGAAAGAAGCCAGCTCGAAAACCTGAAGTGGTTAGGTCTAGACTGGGACGAAGGTCCCGATGTTGGTGGGGACTATGGTCCTTACCGGCAATCCGAACGTCGCGATATTTATACGCCACTGATCCAACAGTTGTTGGACGAAGGCAAGGCTTACGAATCTTACCGGACGGAAGATGAATTACAAGCCGACCGTGAGGCCCAAAAAGCCAACAATGAAATGCCCCATTACGAATACGAATACGCTGGGATGTCTGATGAAGAACGTCAGGCCGCCATTGATGCCGCTAAGGCCAAGGGCTTGAAGCCGGTGATTCGGTTCCGCGTCCCTAAGGATAAGATCTACGCCTGGGATGATATGGTTAAGGGCAACGTGTCCTTTAACTCCGATACCATCGGTGGGGACTTTGTCATTGCCAAGCGCGATGGCATGCCAACCTACAACTTTGCCGTGGTTGTGGATGACCACAAGATGGCCATTAGCCATGTCTTCCGTGGTGATGACCACGTGGCCAACACGCCTAAGCAACTGATGATCTACGAAGCCTTTGGCTGGGAAGCGCCTAAGTTCGGCCACATGAGCTTGATCATCAGCAAGGACACCGGTAAGAAGTTGTCCAAGCGTGATGAATCCGTTCTACAATTCATCGAACAGTACCGCGACTTGGGTTACCTGCCAGAAGCCATGTTCAACTTCATTCTGTTGTTGGGCTGGTCACCAGTGGGCGAAGACGAAATCTTCAACCGCAAGCAGTTCATCAAGATGTACGATGAAACCCGTTTGAGCAAGTCACCAGCGACCTTTGATGGCGACAAGCTGGAATGGATCAACAACCGCTACGTTAAGGATGCCGATGACAGTACGATCATGGACTTGGCCCTGAAGCAACTGATCAAGGCGGGGAACGTGCCGGCTAACCCAGACACCAGTACCATCGAATGGTCGCGTCAATTGATCAACTTGTACAAGCGTCAAATGAGCTACATGGCCCAGATCAATGACATGGCTTCCGTCTTCTTTGAAGAACCCGAACAGGTGACGGGCGATGCCTTAGAAGAAATCAGCAATGACACGGCACCGGTGGTCTTGAAGGCTTTCGCTGAAGAGATCGAAAAGCTCGATTTGTTTGACTCCGTTGAAATCTTCCACGTGATCAAGCGGGTCCAAGCCAAGACCGGGATCAAGGGTCGTCAATTATGGATGCCAATCCGAATTGCCGTCACCCACGAAATGCACGGTCCAGAATTACCTGAATCAATTGAATTAGTCGGTCGCAAGACGGCCTTACAACACATTCACCAAACGTTAGCCCAACTCGAAGGCTAATCATTTGGTAAAGAAGCCGGATGAGGGGCATTTTGCCACCCATTCGGCTTTTTGTGAACCGGTCGGGTATGCTACAATGGAGCTAACTCATTCGATGACTGGGGAACGATTCCGGTGGGGGAACCCCTCAGGAAACGGTCTTCAATAGTCGAAACGACGAAAAATATAAATAAGTTACGCGAAAGGAGTCTCGCGATGCTCAAAGTATTCAATACCATGACCCGCCGAAAGGAAACGTTCGAACCAATTACCCCCGGCGTGGTCAACATGTACGTCTGTGGCCCCACCGTTTATAACTATATCCATATTGGAAACGCGCGGAGTGCCATTGCCTTTGATACCATCCGGCGGTACTTCGAATACCGGGGCTATCAAGTCAAGTATATTTCGAACTTTACCGACGTTGACGATAAAATGATTAAGCAAGCGAAAAAGCTGGGCATTACCGTTCCCGAATTGGGCGATCGGTTCATCAAGGCCTTCAAGGAAGACACTGCGGCCCTCAACATTGAGCCGGCCACGGCCAATCCCCGGGCGACCGAACACATTCCGGAAATCATTTCGTTCGTGCAGGATTTAATCGACAAGGGGTACGCCTACCCAGTAGATGGGGACGTGTACTACCGGGCCCATAAATTTGCCCACTACGGTGAGTTGTCTCATCAGAATCTGGACGAACTGGAAGAGGGGGCGTCTCAGCATACCAATGATGAGGAGACCGCCCGCAAGGAAGATCCCGTGGACTTTGCCCTGTGGAAGGGCGCTAAACCGGGTGAAATCTCCTGGCCATCGCCGTGGGGTGCCGGGCGACCGGGCTGGCACATTGAGTGCTCGGTCATGTCGACGCACTATTTGGGCGACACCTTTGACATTCACGGTGGCGGCGAGGATCTGACCTTCCCCCATCATGAAAATGAAATCGCTCAGAGTGAGGCCAAGACGGGCAAGACCTTTGTCCATTACTGGTTACACAACGGGTTCGTCACAGTTGGCGATGAAAACGAAAAGATGAGTAAGTCGCTGGGCAACTTTGTGACGGTCCATGACCTACTGAAGACGGTCGATCCGCAGACGTTGCGCTTCTTCATGGCGACCACCCAGTACCGCCGGCCGATTCAATACAGCCAACGTAACTTGGATACGGCGGCTCGCAACCTGGAACGGCTCCAGACGGCTTACAACAACATGGGGTACCGCCTGAAGGATGCCGAGGCCGGTAACGACCCCAAGGTGGAACAGGAAACTCGCCAGATTATTGCGGATTACAACGATGCCATGGACGATGACTTTAACGTCCAAAATGGGGTTGCGAAAGTCCACGACCTGGCCCGGCTGGGTAACGTGTACGCGGAACGGCCGGTGGTCTTTAGCGGCACCCTTAAATTCATTCGGCAGACCTTAGCGGATCTACTCAGTGTGTTTGGGGTCAAGCTGGCCGAAGCCGCCACGTTGGACGACGACCGGATTCAGGCACTGATCGACGAACGATTGGCCGCCCGGAAGAACCGGAACTTTGAACGTAGCGATGAAATTCGTGAACAATTGAAAAACCAAGGGATTATCTTGGAAGACACGCCCCAAGGGACGCGGTGGAGAAAGGGAAATTAATGACTGAACAGACAGAACAAGTCGATTTTCGACAATTAAACGGGGTGGCATTGGCCTACATGGGCGATGCGGCTTACGAAGTCATCATCCGACAACACCTGATTGCGGAAGGCTTGGCGAAACCCAACCATTTACAAAAGAAGGCGACCCATTACGTTTCAGCGAAGGCCCAGGCCGCGCTGATTGACCTGATGGAAACGGATGATCTCTTGAGTGACGAAGAGTGGACGATGTTTAAGCGCGGGCGGAATGCCAAGAGCTACACCCACGCGAAGAACACGGACGTCGTGACCTACCGGATTTCCACGGGGTTCGAGGCCTTGATGGGCTATCTCGCCCTCAGTGGTCGACAGGATCGGGTCAACGAATTGGGTAAGTGGTGCATTGAACAAGTAGAAGCGGGGCGGACTGAAAAATGAGACCAGAAGCAGATAACGACGTAGCCAATGATTTTGTGATTGGTCGCCATCCAGCGGTTGCGGCCTTGCGGAGTCAACAGACCATCAACAAGGTCTTTCTCCAGAGTGGCTTGAAGGCCGAGGCGATTGACGAGATTCGGCAGTTGGCCAAGAAACGCCACTTGGTGATTTCCGAAGTGCCCAAGCAAAAATTGGATCAACTGACGGATCACCAGAATCACCAGGGGGTTGCGCTTGGCGTGGCCGCCTTTGAATATGCCAGCATCGATGACCTGTTTGCCAAGGCCGAAGCCGCGGGTGAAGCGCCATTCTTCCTGATTTTGGATGGCGTAGAAGATCCCCACAACTTGGGATCGATTCTGCGGACGGCCGATGCCAGTGGCGTTCACGGGGTGATTATTCCCAAACGCCGGGCAGTTGGTCTGACGTCAACGGTGGCGAAGACCTCAACCGGCGCGATTGAAACCGTGCCCGTTGCCCGGGTCACCAACCTGGTCAACACGGTCCATGACCTGAAAGAACGGGGGATGTGGATCTTCGGAACGGACATGACCGGGACCGATTACCGTGATTGGAACGCTAAGGGCGCTGTCGGCCTGATTATCGGCAACGAAGGCAAGGGCATTTCGCGCCTACTGAAGGAAACCGTTGACGAGATGCTCACGATTCCAATGGTGGGGTCCGTTCAGAGCTTGAACGCCAGTGTGGCCGCCGGGCTGCTGATGTACCAGGGCTTTAGTTCACGCCACCCGGTCCAACACTGAATGAAGGGATGAGCGTGGGAAGATGAAAGAAGATATTCTGATTGTCGACGCCTATAACATGATCGGCAACTGGCCCAAGCTCAACCGGCTCAAGCTCAATGATCGGTTACCGGAGGCCAGGGACTTGCTCCTGACCATGTTAGCGAATTATAAAAAATTACGGGATGCCTCGATCACCGTGGTCTTTGATGCGATGTACGTGCCGGGCATCTCGAAAAGTTACAAGCAGTTTGACCTCGAGGTGGTCTGGACGAACCGCGACGAAACGGCCGATAGTTATATCGAACGCATCGCCAAGGAACGCCAAACCCGATTTACGCAGGTCACCGTGGCCACGAGCGACCAAGCCGAACAGTGGACCATCTTCTCCGAAGGGGCCTTGCGGATTCCGGCGGGTGAACTGCTACGCGACATCGAACGGGCCCAAAATGAGGTTAAGCAAACGGCCCGTGAGTTCGCGGACAAGGGTTTGGTACGCAAGTCGCCGTGGAATGACCAACAGCTGTTCAAGCTGGAGAAGTTACGCGACCAAATGATGGCCCGGCCGGATCGGCGTAAGCAGTCCAAGCCAAAGTGAGTGTCGCGGTCAATTGTAGATATGAAGGGGTCTGGGAGGTTGTGCCCAGACTTTTTTATGTCGTGAGGTTTGCCAACGATCGATTGACGGATGCGCTGATGGATGGTGTAAGCGGGTCGCCTTGCCGTTCGCCAAATTTAGGCTACAGTGGGCAGGCAAATTTTGTGTTGGATTAACCCGTTACGCTAGCCGTCAGTCAATCAGGTTGTGGGTAACACTGCCAAGATCGGCATGACCGGCCGTCATGTGGTAGGAGAGCCAGTATATTTTCAAAAAAACATGAATTTAAACATTCGTTCGCTCGGTCATCGGCGACGCTTATCGTAGACTGGGAATAACTTCAAAGGAGGTTTTCCCAATGACCGAACTAACTGACGAACAGCTGCTCGCCCTCATTCGTGAATCCTTAGAATCCCCGGCGTTACTGGTTTTATTCGACCGGTACCGTCCCGTTCTATACAAGCTTCAGAGTCGCTACTTTATCCCGGGGTATGATCGCGACGATTGGAATCAAGAGGCATTATTGGTCCTTTGCCGCGTGGCCCAACGCTTTGAGATCAGTCGTGGGAAGAGTTTTGGCGGCTTTTACCGCCAGGCCCTGCGTTTTCGCGTGTATGACCTCATTCGTCGGAGTCAGACGAAGAAACGGTTGGCGGGGCAGCAAGCCGTTTCGCTAGAGGCTAACCGAACGTTTGTGAGCGATACCGTTCGTGACACCCGGTGGACTTTAAGGGAAAGTTTAGAAGTTCAGGAGGCGGTCGTCAGGTTGGCCAAACGGCTGTCGTCGGTCGAGCACACGGTCTTTGGCGGCCTGCTACGTGGCGAATCTTTGCAGCGCATCGCCCGCAAGCACCAGTTGACGGTTCTACAGGTGAGCGGTGCGGCCCATCGAAGTCGTATGAAGCTGCGAGAACTCCTGGTCGAGTGATTGACTGGCAGGGAAGACAATGGTAAACTACTCCAGTATGAGTTGAATAGGATTTGATCAAAGGTGGTGGCAAGATGGCTCAACGAAAAATTGCTCTGGCCTGTTCAGTATGCGGGTCGCGAAACTACACCATCACAGCAAGTGCGACGCGCACGAAGCGCCTAGAGGTTATGAAGTTTTGTAAGCATTGCGGTAAGCACACGTTACACCGTGAAACCCGTTAATTTGACTAATCGTAACGACGAACACACTACAATTTAGGAGGCAACACCATGCGTTTATTCCGTTTCTTCAAGGCGGTCGGACAGGAAATGAAACAGGTTTCTTGGCCTGGTCCTAAGCAAACGCGGCACGATACCGGTACCGTCATTGGTATTTCGATTCTCTTCGCAATCTTCTTTGCGGTCGTTGACTGGGTTGTCCAGTACGGCTTAAAGTTTATTGCCTAGGTGAATTGTCAGTGGTCAAACACGGCTAAATATGGTATATTAAGAGTCAACGGGAACTTCGTGTAGTGCGAAGTTTTTTTATTTTGGACGAAAAAGTCAATCAGTAAAAGGAGTGCAACACATGGTTGAGTCAGCTGAAAAGCAATGGTACGTGCTTCATACGTATGCCGGTTACGAAAACAAGGTTATGGCAAACTTGGAATCTCGGGCCGAATCAATGGGGATGCAGGACAACATTTTCCGCGTTGTCGTTCCCGAAGAAGAGGAACACGAAGTCAAGAATGGTAAGGACAAGGTCACGATGGAAAAGACCTTCCCTGGCTATGTTTTGGTGGAAATGGTCATGAGTGACCAAGCTTGGTACATCGTGCGGAACACGCCTGGGGTTACCGGGTTCTTGGGTTCCCATGGGCAAGGGAGTAAGCCAACGCCACTGTTGCCTGACGAAGTGGAACGGATCTTACGGCGCGTGGGAATTTCTGCCCGCCATGCCGATTTGGACGTTGCGCCTGGCGACTCCGTCACGATCGTGGACGGCGCCTTCAGTGGGTTAGTCGGTAAGATTACGGAAGTTGACAATGAAAAGATGAAGTTGAAGGTCAACATCGACATGTTCGGCCGGGAAACCAGTACCGAACTCAACTTCGATCAGGTTGACCCCATCCTGGGCTAGCCTGCCCGCCGGTGATTTTCAGAAAAGAACTTGTTGCGGTTAGTAAAGTGTGGTATGATTCTCAGGTATGCGTGAAGCATATTTTCAAAGTGGGAGGGGCAAACTAACAGCCCCACTTACCACACACGGACTCAAGGAGGTATTGTCTCGTGGCTAAAAAAGTAGCTAATGTCGTTAAATTACAAATTCCTGCGGGTAAAGCAACCCCAGCTCCCCCAGTTGGACCAGCTTTAGGTCAAGCAGGTATCAACATCATGGGCTTCACTAAGGAATTCAACGCTCGTACCGCTGACCAAGCTGGTATGATCATTCCTGTTGTGATCAGTGTCTATGAAGATCGTTCCTTTGATTTCATCACTAAGACCCCTCCAGCAGCAACGCTGTTGAAGAAGGCTGCTGGTGTTGAAAGTGGTTCCGGCGAACCTAACACGAAGAAGGTTGCTACTGTAACCAAGGATCAAGTTAAGCAAATCGCTGAAACTAAAATGCAAGATCTAAACGCAGCTGACGTTGAAGCAGCTATGCGCATGATTGAAGGTACTGCCCGGAGCATGGGCTTCACGGTCGAAGGTTAAGCTCAGTTTTCGGATAGTCGGACACTTCACGAAAATGAAATGTGTCAAGTGGGAGGTTTATCCGTTACAACCACATTTGCAAGGAGGAATACACAAAATGGCTCACAAACGAGGTAAAAAGTATCAAGACGCTGCCAAAATGGTCGAGGCTGATAAGGTCTACACGATGGGCGACGCCGTTGATTTAGTTAAGAAGATGGATTTCGCTAAGTTCGATGCAACTGTTGAAGTTGCCTTCAAGCTTAACGTTGATACAAAGCAAGCGGACCAACAACTCCGTGGCGCACTGGTACTGCCAAACGGTACTGGTAAGGAAACGACGGTTATTGTATTCGCTAAGGGCGACCAAGCTAAGGCTGCAGAAGCAGCTGGTGCCGACGTTGTTGGCGAACAAGACTTAGTCGAACGTATCCAAGACGGCTGGTTAGACTTTGACGTTGCCATTGCAACGCCAGACATGATGGCCCAAGTTGGTCGTTTAGGCCGGGTCTTAGGACCTAAGGGCTTAATGCCTAACCCTAAGACGGGTACGGTTACGATGAACGTCGAAAAGGCCGTTTCCGATGCTAAGAATGGTCAAGTTACCTACCGGACTGACCGTGACGGTAACGTCGCTGTTCCTTTTGGTAAGGTTTCCTTTGATGCTGACAAGCTTGCCGGCAACTTGAAGACCATTGCTGAAACGATCGTACGTATTCGCCCAGCCGCTGTGCGTGGGACTTACGTACAACACGTTTCAATTTCTTCAACGTTTGGCCCTAGTGTCGACGTTGACTTGGCTTCTTTATTAGCCTAAGTTAAAACGTGAATTAAAAAAATCCCTAGCAGTGCATTGACAGTGATGTCAAAGTATTGTATGCTATTGAAGTTGTATTTAATAGATCTACCTAAGACTCAGGTGGCCGAATGGTCTTAATTTCCTGCCGAGGCAGAAGTTTACTTAAACTTTTGACTCCTTATGTCTTGGTGGCATAGGGATTTTTTTATCCCACCAAACTACTCCGGGAGGTGAACAATTTGAGTGAACAAGCTATTGCCATTAAAGCAAAAAAAGTTGATGAGGTTGTTGACAAGTTCAACAACGCCGTTAGCGCCATCGTCGTTGACTACCGTGGTTTAACTGTTGAAGAAGCAACTGAATTACGGAAGCAATTACGTGAAGCTGGCGTTCATATGAGCGTCATCAAGAACAAGATCTTGGTGCGGGCAGCTGAAAAAGCTGGTTATGCAGATTTAAACGATCTGTTTGCTGGTCCTACTGCTGTGGCTTTCTCTGACGAGGATGCCATTGCCCCAGCTAAGGTTTTGAAGAAATTTGCTGATGGTGTTGATGACCTTGAAATCAAGGGTGGTTTCATCGAAGACAAGATTGTCTCCGTTGACGAAATCAACACTTACGCAACCTTGCCTAGTCGTGAAGACTTGCTTTCTATGCTGGCTAATGTCTTACAAGCACCAGTACGGAACGTGGCTTACGCAGTTAAGGCGATTGCTGAAAAGGGTGACGAAGGCGACGCAGCCTAAGTATCCGCTTCAGTTTGAAACATAAAAAATAAAACCCAATTATTGGAGGAAAATAACATGGCTTTTGATAAAGATGCTATCATCGCTTCTCTTAAAGAAGCATCAATTACTGACCTTAACGACTTAGTTAAGGGTATCGAAGACGAATTCGGCGTTTCTGCTGCTGCCCCAGTTGCTGCAGCCGGTGCTGCTGGTGGCGACGCTGCTGCCAAGGATTCATTCGACGTTGAATTAACTGAATCTGGTGACGCCAAGGTTAAGGCCATCAAGGCTGTCCGTGAAATCACTGGTTTAGGCTTGAAGGACGCTAAGGGTCTTGTTGACAACGTACCATCTGTCATCAAGGAAGGCCTTTCAGAAGACGAAGCCAACGAAATCAAGGAAAAGCTTGAAGCCGTTGGTGGCGTGGTTACTTTGAAGTAGTCACCTTCAATTTATAAAAACGAATCGCTGCCTGCGGGTGGCGATTTTTTTGTTCCACAGATTGGTGAATGAACCGAATATTTAGGATAGTCTTAACTTTCAATGTAAGCACCTAATAACTGACCGTCTATGATTGATGGTCGCAAAACGATATGATTACCTCATCAAATAAATTGGTGAGGTTTTTGTTATGGATAAAC
>NZ_JAAVSC010000025.1 GCF_012641095.1 Lactobacillus sp. HBUAS51381 | reverse complement strand
TATTCAGTGACGACTTTAATCCTAAAATCTAAATTAAACTTAACCATAATAAAACCCCCAAGGTTGGACTTTCTGTCCAACCTTGGGGGTTCACTTCACTTCACGCGTTGGTGGAGCGTCTTTTTTTCGGTCTAAATTCATCATGGTTAACGCGATGAGTTTCAATTTATGATATTTTATCAGCATTCTCCTTAATTACACAGGAAATAGTACATGCTACTATAGTCACTGAAAGCGCTTTCTAAATTAGTGATTATTACTTATTGTTAGGGGTGAATGCAGTGTGAATAAGGTTAAACAGGATGCCTTTCTGTTTGGCGGCGACTACAATCCGGAGCAGTGGCCAGAGAACACTTGGCAAGAAGATATCGATAAATTAAAGCGAGCAGACATTAACGTTGCAACGATTAATGTCTTCTCGTGGGCACTGCTGGAACCGCGAGAGAATGTCTTTAACTTTGAACAATTGGATCGCATCATAGCATTGTTAGAACGAAATCAGATCAAAATTGTTTTGGCGACATCGACGGCTGCAATGCCTGCGTGGCTGGTTCAACACTATCCTGATGCGGCCCGCGTGGATGTCCACGGGATTCAACAGAAACACGGGAAACGCCACAATGCCTGCCCGAACAGTCCTGACTTTAAGCGACTAGCAAAGCAACTCGTTACACAGTTGGTTCAACGCTATCGGGACTGTACGCAACTGACATATTGGCATATCTCGAATGAATATGAAGGTTACTGTTACTGTGACAATTGTGCGACGGCATTCCGCGATTGGTTGAAAGACAAGTACGTTGACCTCACACAACTCAATCAGGCTTGGAACAGCAACGTTTGGAGTCATACATACCATGATTGGTCTGAGATTGAGCCACCGATGATGACGTCAGACTTGTTTGATAATGGTAAACCGGTCTTGAATGGTGCAGCTTTGGATTATCAACGATTTCAGTCTGATAGTCTATTGGCCAATTATCGGATGGAACGTGATGTAATTAAACGATTTGACCAGATTCATCCCGTCACGACGAATCTGACTGGGTCCCAAAAAGCCCTGGATTATTTCAAATGGGCACCAGAATTAGACGTTATTTCGTGGGACAGCTACCCTATGCCAGAGGATACGGCTAGCGAAAATGCGATGGAACATGATCTCATGCGGGGATTAAAGAATCAACCGTTTCTTTTGATGGAACAGACGCCAAACCAGCAAAACTGGTATCCGTATAATGCGCTTAAGAAACCTGGGGAAATGCGTATGCTGAGTTATCAAGCAATTGCCCATGGGGCCAATAGCATTGAGTTTTTCCAACTTAAACAATCGCGAAGCGGGCCGGAAAAGTTTCACGGTTCGGTACTCAGTCATAGTAATTCGACGGCCACGCGAACGTTTAAAGAGGTCCAGCGTTTGGGCCAAGAGATCGCAACATTGCCCACCTCGTTACAAGCGACAAACGTTGAAGCCAAGGTTGCGGTAATCTTCGATTGGGAGAGCTACTGGGCCAGTGAAAACGCGATTGGACCCTTGGCGGACTTCAGTTACGTTAAAGAGGTCCAGCGGTTTTATCAGATGCTCTATGGGCACAACCTTACCGTGGATATTGTGCCTAAAACAGGCGATTTTTCAAAGTATCAATTAGTCGTGGCGCCAGTCCTTTATCTGCTAAACACACAATTTGTCAGTAATATTACAGCATACGTCCGTGAGGGTGGGAATTTTCTCACTACGTATTTATCGGGTATTACAGATCCAACGGATAATGCATTTTTAGGTGGTTATCCAGGACCGTTGCGGCAATTGTTGGGCATACACGTTGATGAACGCGATGCGCGTGGCCCTCAGCAGCCCGTTCGAATCTTGACGCCGGGCCAAACTAAGATTGGTTCTGCGGTGGGTATCTGTGATCTGGTTATCCCGGATACAGCCGCCACCTTGGCCCACTATGCCAGTGATGTTTTTTACGAAGACTATGCCGCGTTAACGAGTAATCAATTTGGTCGGGGACATGCCTACTATTGTGGGGCTGAGTTGGATCAGGCTGGATTGAGTTATTTGCTTCAGCAGATCAACACTACTGCTGGATTGCCGCTTGGGGCAATGCCGGCGGTTGAAATTACGACACGAGCGAGTGACCAGGAGCAGTTTATATTTATTATTAATACAAGCAATCAACCACAATTTATAACAAATCCGTCACCGTCTGCAACACCATTAGTCGCAAGCGGACCAGTAACCGATAAGCTGGATTTGAAACCTTATGATGTTGTGGTCTTACATCAGATGATTTAGGAATAAGGAGTGAAAACTATGGATGAAACAACTGAAGTACAACCCAAAAAATATTCAGTAATGATGAAGACGTCGCTATTGTCGGTGTCAATCATTTTAACCTCTGGTTCAGCCATCGCAGCGACAATTCCGAGTTGGCTAAAAGCCTTTCCAGATGTCTCCCGTGCCAATGTTGAATTGTTGCAGACATTGCCTTCGATTTCGGTCGTATTTGCTACGTTGGTGAGTACTTGGATCGCCAAGTGGATTGGAATTAAGCGAACGGTTATCGTCGGTCTATTAATTGCCGGCTTTTCCGGGATTACTCCAGCTTTGGTGACTAGCTACGGTGCGTTCTTTGTTTCGCGTTTGATGTTAGGTGTTGGGTTTGGGCTCGTTAATTCATATGCGGTTAGTATGATTGGGATGTTCTTCTCCGGGCCTGAACGTTCAAATCTAATGGGTTATCGAAGCTCTTGTGAAAAATTAGGAAGTTCACTAACGACCTATGTTGCCGGAATCCTGTTAGTTTCGTTTAACTGGCACGCAGCGTTTTGGGTATACGGATTGGCCTTCTTGCTGACAATTCTTTTTGCCATCTATGTGCCAGAACCATCTGCTGAAGCCAAGGCTAGGGAAGTGGCAGCTGAGGAACCAAAAACTAAAGAAAAACAACGAGTTAATGGTAAAGTCGTTTTCTGGACCATCTTCTGTATGCTCTACCTAATTCCAATCATTGCCTCATATACGCGGATTACGGAGTATGTGACGACCAATCATTATCTGAGCTTAGCAACCATCGCAACTGCTCTTAGTTTGGCACAGTTTGCCGGAATTTTAACGGGGATTATCTTTGGCCCTATGCTCCGCGTTTTGAAATTCACATTTGAACCCATTACGATTGCCCTGACTGGCGTTGCCCAGCTGATGATCGCCTTGTCCACCAATGCTTGGATCATCGGTACCGGTGTTATTTTAACCAGTATGATTTCCGGCGTTGTGGTTGCTTACGTCTTTAACTTAGCCGCCGATGTGGCCCCTAAAAATTCGATTAATCTGGCGACTTCCTTGATGATCGTGGGTTGTAATATTGGGACTTTCGTCACGCCACTGGTATTAGGGTGGATTGGGGCGTTCCATTCAAGTAGCGACTTAGGCTTTACGTTCCTGTTCTTCGGTTGGATTTTAGTCATTGCTGGTGCCGTCATGCTCTTTGTGATTAAACCATTATCAGCTAAGACAACGGATTAACACGACTTTAGGAGGAGATTATAATGGCAGATTTTATTGAAGTTAAACAAGACCAGTTGTATTTTAAGGATCAGCCCTTAACGTTAAGAGGACTGGGGATAGGGACCTGGCTGAATATCGAACATTTTATGATTGGCATGCCAGGGCCTCAGAGTATGATTCTAAAGAGTATCGACCGAGCTTATGGCGACGGTAAAGGCCATGAATTTTTAGATGCATATATCGACAGTTTTGTGAACGAAGATGATTTCAAATTTCTGAAAAAATTGGGCGTTAACTTTCTACGTGTCCCCATTAACTATCGGTTATTTATGGATGACAACACCTTGGAATTTAAAGAGTTTGGGTTTGCCAAGGTACAACGACTCTTGGATTATTGTGAGAAGTATCATATTTTTTGCATGCTGGACATGCACACAGCGCCGGGTGGTCAAAACCCTGATTGGCACAGCGACAATCGAACGGGGGTCCCACAGTTCTGGGAATTTAAGGCACTACGTAATCAGTTAATTACTGTTTGGGGTGAGATTGCGAAGCGGTTTGGGCAGAGCTACAGTTATCTTTTGGGGTATGATCTTCTAAATGAACCAGCGATGGCAACGTGGGATACGATGAATGAATACTTTCAAGATGTTGTGGCAAGGATTCGAGAGAATGATGTTAACCATGCGGTGATCCTAGAGAGCGATCACTTTGCGATGGATTTCTCAGGACTTAAAGATATCAAAGATGATAAACTGATTGTGAGTTTCCATTACTACCCAACGGTGTGGAAACAAAATCTGCTAGATCGTGATCTGAGCCGTACGGAACGGAAACAGGAGTTTGATAATGGGCTGGTTGATTTATTATCGACAATGCATGATCTCCATCATCCCTTGATTTGTGGGGAAGCGGGCTACGATATTGATGCTAATGATGTTGCGTTTAGTATGGAATTGTTGGATGATACGGTAGACCTATTCGAAGATCATCACATTTCCTGGTGCCTCTGGGCGTATAAGGATGCTTGCTTCATGGGTCTAACCCATCCTAAGACTGATTCGCCTTGGATGCAGTTCGTTGATCAAGTTCATCAGAAGTGGACGCATTATGCTGAAATGGATCAGGCCAATAAGATTGTGGCGGGGATTGCGGATCAATTTGATTTCCACGATGATGATTTGGATTATGAAGCTCAGTTCAGGGTGCGTGGAATTTTGTACCGTTACCAGCAAGAAAGTATCTTAATTCCATTGCTAAAGACGATGAGTTTTGATTCGTTTAAGTCTAAATTAAGTAGCTTTGAACTTAAAAACTGTGACGCCTATACTGAGTATGCGGAACTTATGCAGAAATACACACAAAGAAATCGGGTCTTGGAATAAAAATAGATCCACAAAATACAACAGCTGATGGAGTGGGGAGTATGCGCTATAGCTTTGGAATATCAGATTATTCATTACCGTTATACATTGACAGTATTAGTAATCGCTGGCCACAAGAAGCTATTAACCGAAAAAAAGGTTATCCATACGTTCATTGGCTACAAACAATTTCTGGTGTCGGGAAAATCACAGTGGGTGGCCAGTGTCTTGAATTACATCCGGGACAAGGTATTCTCATTGATAAAGATGTTTCGCATGCCTACCACGCTGTGAGTGGTGAATGGTTAACCGCCTATTTAACATTTGGCGGTGAATTGATTACAGAGATGCTGGCTACACTTCGCTTTAGTCAGTATATTCAGATTAAGAACCCCGATCAGCAACTGCAGGAATTTGTGGAGCGTAGTTATCAGCGGATCAAAGATGAAGAAGTTGACGCTTATCAAGCATCAGTATTGGTTTATGAATTTTTGCTGTTGATCAAGAAAAACCAAATAAAAAATGAAGTCAGTCCGCATTTGATGGCGGTTATCGTGACGCCAATTCTGGAGTACATCAAGACTAATTATATGGATGATCTGAAGAATGCAGATTTTGTTGAACAGACGCATTACAGCTTACAGTATATTCTAGAGGTTTTTCGAGCCTATTTTGGGAGTTCACCCCATCACTTATTAATGGATTATCGCGTTCGCAAAGCCAAGGAACTATTAGCGAATTGTCCAGACAAGAGTGTTGAAGAAATTGGTAAACAGGTTGGTTTTAATACGAATAGTTATTTTATCACGGCATTTAAGCAACGAGAGAAAGTCACACCAGGAAGTTTCCGAGCATTTTTTAAATAGTAGTTTTCCAGAAACGATGTCAACGTAGGCATCGTTTTTTTTGCGCTAAGTCATGTAATTCTCGGTATCAAAAGTTTATTAACCTTGAATTCGCCAGAAATATAAACAAATTTAGCGTAAACAGTTGAAATTTCACAAGGTGTGGGTGATACTGAGGTTAGTTGGTTCACTGAACCATGATGCTAGTTTCTGTTATCGCTTCCAATCGAATTATAAGCAAGGTGGCTGGCTACTCCGGTTAGTTGGATGGTTGGCCGCACTAACAGTAAGGACTTGAGAAGTGGTGCAAGAACGACCGAGCGATAAGGAGGGATTGGATGGTTCGTCGTAGTATGAATCGTAATCAGTTGCACGATCAGAATTTAAAGTTCGTTCTGCAACAAATTTTCAATAATCATCCCACCTCGCGGATCGAGATTTCTCACCAGCTTCACCTAAATAAGTCAACGGTTTCATCGCTATACAATACCTTGATGGCCGATGGTTACTTGACGGAATTAGGTCTGGGGGAGGCCTCCACTGCGGGTGGACGTAAGCCAACGTTGGTCGAGATTAACCGTAATTACGGTTACACCCTGACGTTTGACCTGGGCTATCGTCATTTACATGCCTTGGCCACGCGATTGGACGGCCATATTTGGCAGTATGATCGCATCGAGACCAAGGACCAGTCGATCCATGAAATGGTGGCGCGGATTAAACAGTACATTACCGATACGCAGACCGCCGACACCAGTAACAATGGCCTCCTGGGAATTTGTTTCTCCATTCACGGGATTGTGATGGACAATAAGGTTGTCACGTCACCATTTATCGATATGGCTGATGTGGATCTGGAACAGGTCTTCACGGCGGCTTACCACGTGCCGGTTGTGTTGGAAAACGAAGCCAACTTGTCCGCGCTGTACGAACGGGACTTTAATGGTGCGCGCAATTTAAACAGTGCGGTCACCATCAGTATTCACCGGGGGATTGGTGCCGGCGTCGTTCTTCATCGTGACCTCTTCCGGGGGGAACACGGGGATGCCGGTGAAATTGGGCGAACGGTCGCCAGTCTCCAGTTTGATGATGCTGGCAATGCTCGGCCGATTCACGCCGAAGATATTTGCTCTGAAGATGCCATTATTCAGCAAGTCGAGGAACACAAGGGGTTGAGTAATCTGGATCGAGACGACATTGTGCGGTTGTATCAAGAAAATGATGCGGCCACGGCCAAGATTCTCAAGACCTTTGTGACCGGGATTGCCGGTTTGATCTACAATACCATGCGAACCTTGGATCCCGATGCCTTCTTCATCAACTCACCGTTGGTGGAAGAACTGCCGGATCTGTTGCCTAAGATTCGGTTGGCCTACCGTAAGTTGTCCGAAGATGATGACCGCGGTATCGAGCTGACCAACAATGCGCGGTTGGCCACGGTATTGGGCGGTTGCTCGCTGATCACCCATCGTGTCTTGAACCTTAATGGCTATGAATTGAATTTTGAACGGCCGAGTGCCGAAACAACTGAAAATTAAGATCAACCCAAAAAACGCTGACTGTTGTGGATTTAACCCACGGCAGTCAGCGTTTTTAGGCGATTCAGTGTTCGTTTCGTTTGCGGGACCAGCCAAAGCCAATTAGGGTTCCCAGGAGGAGGGCTAGGCCGGCAATTGGTGACATCCGGTGGGTGTTCGTTTGGGGCAGGGTTTGTTTTGCTGGTGATGAGACGTTCAGATTGGTCCGGGTCGTCTGATGCGACGACGGGGTTCGGGTACCCGACACCCGCTGCGGTTTTTTAGGCGAAAGTTGTGCGGCTTGGCCGTGGGTGGTCACGTTGATGGCAGTTACTTGCGGCTTATCCGGCGTGACCAGATCGGGTTGTTTAGCCGTATCGGTACCGGGGGTGATGGTGGCACCGTGACCATTGGACACCGGTCGACCTACGATTTCAGCTCTGACAATCCAAGACAACAAATTTTGAAGGTTATATAAAGGAAAGCAGTCAGATTCTGCCACAGCACGATGCCCCGTAAGCCTTAGCTTAAAACCCCGATTCTACGCATTTCGCAATCGCTAACAATTTTTTAAATCTTTTTCTCGAAAACGCTTGCATTAACATTAAAACCTTGTATAATTGAATTTGTAAGTTGGTTGTCGCAACGAACTAACTAGGAGGGTTTTTATAAATTATGGCAGAAGAATATTGGAAAGGTATCGACAAGATTCAATACGTCGGTCATTCAGATAAAAAATCAGGTTTAGGCTTCCAGTACTACAATCCGGACGAAGTTATCGGTGGTAAGAAGATGCGCGATTGGTTACGGTTTGCCGTAGCTTACTGGCACACTTTCGATCAACGCTTAGTTGACCCATTCGGTGATGGAACCGCTCAACGTCCATACGACAAGTACACTGATCCTATGGACTTGGCTTTAGCCAAGGTTGATGCTGCATTCGAATTTTACAACAAATTGGGTGTAGATTACCTTTGCTTCCACGATCGTGACTTGGCTCCAGAAGGCGACACGTTACGCGAAACGAACGCCAACTTGGACAAAGTTGTTGACAAGATCGTTGAATACCAAAAGACGAGTGGCATGAAGGTTCTGTGGAACACGTCAAACATGTTCACCAACCCTCGTTTCGTTGAAGGTGCTGCAACCTCACCATACGCTGACGTCTTTGCATACTGTGCCGCACAATTGAAGCACAGTCTGGAAATTGGTAAGCGTGTTGGCTCTGAAAACTATGTCTTCTGGGGTGGCCGTGAAGGTTACGAATCACTCTGGAACACGAACATGAAGGAAGAACAAGAACACGCAGCTAAGTTCTTCCACATGGCTAAGGATTACGCTAACGAAATTGGCTTCGATGCACAAATGTTGCTCGAACCAAAGCCAAAGGAACCAACGACTCACCAATACGACTTCGATGCCGCAACCACAATCGCCTTCATGAAGGAATACGATTTGGACAAAGACTTCAAGTTGAACTTGGAAGGTAACCATGCTAACTTGGCTGGCCACACTTACCAACACGAAATCCGTGTTGCCCGTGAAGCAGGCTTGTTAGGTTCATTGGATGCTAACCAAGGCGACAAGTTGATCGGCTGGGATATTGATGAATACCCATCTAACTTGTACGAAACGACTGCTGCTATGTCAGAAGTTGTTGACAACGGGAGTATCGGCCCTCGCGGTGGTTTGAACTTCGATGCTAAGCCTCGTCGTTCATCATTCGCCCCAGAAGACCTCTTCTACGGCCACATTGTTGGTATGGATAGCTTTGCTGCCGGCTTACGTGTCGCTGTTGCTATGAAGGAAGACGGCTTCTTGGACAACCTGCGTAAGAACCGTTACAGCTCATACGAATCAGGTATCGGTGCTGATATCGAAAGCGGCAAGGCTGACTTCAAGTCCCTTGAAAAGTACGCGATCGATATGCCACAATCTAAGCTGATTGCAGCTACGCACTCAGATCACTTGGAAGAAGTCAAGGATACGATCAACCATTACATCATTGACACGCTGAGCAAGTAATCTCGAACTTTGCGAAAATAAAGATCAATAGAATGGCGGACGGACGGTGTGTTCGTCCGCCATTTTTATTTCTAAACGAAAATAGAAATCGACGAACCGACAATTAGGAGGAATGACCGATGGGAAAGTATGTACTCGGTGTTGACCTAGGGACGAGTGCCGTTAAGGTTTCAGCACTAGATCACAGTGGGCAGATTGTCGCCCAAGAGAGTTTTGATTACGATTTGATTCAAAAGAAGCCCGGTTATAACGAGCAGAATCCAGAAGACTGGGTTTCCGGGACGACCGTGGCCATTGTACGGTTGATTTTAAATGACCATTTAAGCGCCACTGACATCGAAGGCCTGAGTTTCTCTGGTCAGATGCACGGGTTAGTCCTGTTGGATAAGGACAAGAAGGTCTTACGGCCATCTATCTTGTGGAACGATACCCGGAGTACGCCGCAACGTGAAGAGATTGAAGCCAAGATGGGCGATGAGTTTATTGACATCACCCGGAACCAACCACTGGAAGGGTTCACGTTGACCAAGTTGTTGTGGGTCAAGGAAAATGAACCCGACATCTGGGCAAAGGCGAAATACTTCGTGCTGCCTAAGGATTACGTCCGTTACCGCATGACCGGGAATCTGGCCATGGATTATTCCGATGCCACCGGGACGGTTTTGCTGGACGTTGCTAAGGGCGAATGGAGTAAGAAGATCTGTGACACCTTCGATATTCCGTTGAGCATGTGCCCACCATTGATCAAGTCCATTGATTTTGCGGGGACGGTAACGCCGGCCTACGCCGAATTCTCTGGCTTGACCCCAGCTACCAAGGTCTTCGGTGGGGCAGCTGACAACGCTGCTGGTGCCGTGGGTGCTGGTATTTTACACCCGAATATGGTGCTCTCCAGTATTGGGACATCTGGGGTTGTCTTGAAGTATGAGGACACGCCGGACGTGAACTACCACGGGGTTGTTCAATTTGAAGACCACGCCATTCCAGATAAGTACTATTCCATGGGCGTTACGCTGGCCGCTGGCTATTCGCTTAGTTGGTTCAAGAAGACCTTCGCACCAGCCGAAGACTTCACGGAATTCGTTGCGAGTGCGGCCCAATCGACCGTTGGTGCGAATGGCCTGCTCTACACCCCTTATATCGTGGGTGAACGGGCCCCTTACGCCGACGCTGACATCCGGGGAAGCTTTACCGGGGTCGATGGCACTCACACGCGGGCTGACTTCGTACGGGCCGTTTTAGAGGGGATTGTCTTCTCCTTTAGAGACTTGTTCGATATCTACGAAGAAAACGGTGGTGACTTCGATACGGTTGTTTCCATCGGTGGTGGCGCCAAGAGTCCACTGTGGCTCCAGATTCAGGCGGACATCTTTAACCGTAAAGTCGTCAGCTTGAAGAACGAACAGGGACCCGGCATGGGTGCGGCCATGATTGCTGCAACCGGCTTGGGCTGGTTCGATTCCCTACAAGACTGTGCCGAAACGTTCGTTCACTTCGGCAAGGCCTACGAACCAAACCCCGAAAACGCGGCGAAGTATGCCAAGATGCACAAAATTTACAAGCAGGTTTACCAACAAACGAAGAGCATCAGTGCCCAATTGTTGGATTACCGGCGTGAAGAACTATAGAAATTAGACTGTCAGACAGGTCACCTATGTTATAGAGTGAGCTGTTAAAGGACTGCGTGATTTTTGGCGCAGTCCTTTTTTACGCCACAATTTCCATCGTAAAATATTGGAAACTTTCTCGTGTTTTGGCGGCTTGAATTGGTGGGGACGTGCCTTGGATGGTCCGACGACTCAGCTCCGGATTTTTAAGCATTATGGCGAACGGCTTAGCCGCTAGAAGGCTTAATCTAGGCCATAGAGGCAAAACTAGCCGCTTTTATATAATTGTGCAGAAAGCGCTTTCTTTTTGATGACGAACATGCTATCCTAGATACATAGTTGGTTGGCATCCTCAACCAACTTGAAACGACCAACTTACACATTCAGCTATACTTCTTTACATACAATGCCACTGCTGACAATACGGCGTATGCCGTTCGAAGGAGCGATATCTATGCGAAAAGTTTCGACCGGATTTGTTTACTTTTTCGGTGCATTGGGTGGATTGCTGTTTGGTTACGATACCGGGGTTATCTCCGGGGCCATTCTGTTCATTCAAAAGCAAATGCACCTAGGGTCCTGGCAACAGGGGTGGGTTGTGAGTGCCGTCCTATTAGGGGCGATTCTCGGGGCCGCCATCATTGGACCATCTTCTGACCGTTATGGTCGTCGGAAGCTCTTGTTACTCTCTGCTATTATTTTCTTCATTGGGGCGTTGGGTTCCGGGCTAGCACCGGAATTCTGGACGTTAATTATCTCACGGGTCATCTTAGGGATGGCCGTGGGGGCCGCTTCTGCCTTGATTCCCACGTATTTGGCCGAACTATCACCAGCCGATAAACGGGGAACCATGTCCAGTCTGTTCCAACTGATGGTTATGACCGGGATCTTATTTGCCTACATTACGAACTATGCTTGGGCGGGTATCTACACCGGTTGGCGGTGGATGTTAGGGTTTGCCGCGATCCCAGCCGCATTACTCTTCTTCGGTGGGTTAATCCTTCCGGAAAGTCCACGGTTCTTGGTAAAGACGGGTCATTCCGATCAGGCGCGTGAAGTTTTAGATACCATGAACAAACATGATACGGCAACCGTTGATAAAGAATTGACCCAGATTGAAGAACAAGCCAAAATGAAGAATGGCGGCTGGAGTGAACTCTTTGGTAAGATGGTCCGGCCATCCCTGATTATCGGCCTTGGGTTAGCCATCTTCCAACAAGTCATGGGGTGTAATACGGTGCTGTACTACGCACCAACCATCTTTACGGACGTTGGATTCGGGGTCAACGCTGCGCTGTTAGCCCATATCGGGATTGGGATCTTTAACGTGATTGTGACGGCCATTGCCGTGATGATCATGGATAAGATTGACCGGAAGAAGATGCTGATTGGTGGGGCCATCGGGATGGGGGTTTCCCTGTTCGTCATGAGTATTGGGATGAAGTTCTCCGGCGGTTCCCAAACAGCGGCCATTATCTCGGTTATCGCCTTGACCATCTACATCGCCTTCTTCTCCGCAACCTGGGGTCCGGTGATGTGGGTCATGATTGGGGAAGTCTTCCCACTGAACATTCGTGGGTTGGGGAACTCCTTCTCTAGTGTGATCAACTGGTCGGCCAACATGATCGTATCCCTGACGTTCCCAACTTTACTGAACTTCTTTGGAACCGGGAGTCTGTTCATCGGTTACGGTGTCCTGTGCTTCCTGGCCATCTGGTTCGTTAAGGTTAAGGTCTTCGAAACGCGGAACCGTTCTCTGGAAGAAATTGAAGCCACGTTACGGGAAAAGGCCGGCGTTAATGCTGACGATTTAAGTGCTGCTAAATAAAAGCATATTTCATGGGGGATCTGAGCCCAGAGGCAATTCGCTAGTTTGAACGAGAACGCACGGCCTTTTGGGAACCAGGTCAACACCTTAGTTTTGACGATAGCGAACCTGGGATCTTCCTGGGTTCGTTTTTTTATGGTCTTTTTTCGCTGGTTTGAAAGGACGATTCAGCGCAATGCTGTTGCGGCTTTTCCAAGGTTTAAGGTGATGATTTCCAAGGAATAAGTTCAAAAAACAGGAGATTTATTCAAACAGTTTGCTTGTCGAGCGGCTAAACTAATAAATGTAAGCGCTTCACCGATGCGAAATCAACCAGCCGAGATTCCGCTATGGTGGTCGCGAGGGTTAAGAACCAATCGTATCTGGTTAATTTTAAGGAGGCAGTTTATCGTGAAAATCTATGTTGATGCACACGCAACACATGATGGCAATGGGACCAAGGTCGCGCCTTATAAAAATATCAATACGGCGGCTCAGGTCGCTCAGTCTGGGGATGAAGTCTTGGTCTTCCCAGGAACGTATCGCGAGTACGTTAATCCTAAAAATGGGGGGACAGCGGACGAACGGATTACATATCGCAGTGTTGAACCGCTCAAGGCGATCATTACTGGTGCGGAAGCCGTTAAGAATTGGCAACAATACCAAGGTAACGTCTGGGTTAGTCGGATTAACAACGGGTTATTCGGATCTTACAACCCGTACACCGAGTTTGTGATGGGGGACTGGTACTTCGGTCCCGTCAACAAGCATACCGGTGCAGTTTACATGAACGATCGGCAATTCTACGAAACCACGTCACTTGAAGAATGTATTGAAGCCAAGGTCTATGCGCGTTCATGGGAACGCAAAAATTCCGTTTACAAATGGTACACCGGACAGGATACCGACCGCAACGAAACGGTCATCTACGCTAACTTCCAAGGGAAGAACCCAAACCAAGAAGATGTTGAAATCAACGTTCGGCGGGAAGTCTTCATGCCACAAGAGACTGGGATTAACAATATCACCGTGAGTGGCTTTAACGTCAACAAAGCGGCCACGACTTGGGCTCCACCTGCATCCTACCAAGATGGGATGATTGGGCCGCACTGGTCAAAGGGCTGGATCATTGAAGATTGTGACATCAGTCATAGTCGTTGTGCCGGCATTTCACTTGGGAAGTATGAAGACCCTGTCAACAACCAATACTTCACCTACAAGCACGTGAAGAGCCCAACTCAAATGGAACGGGATGCGGTTTGCCGTGGTCAATACCATGGTTGGTTGAAGGAAAACATTGGCCATCATATCATCCGGCGCAACAACATTCACCACTGTGAACAGGACGGTATCGTGGGTCGTCAAGGGGGCGTCTTCAGTATTATCGAAGACAACCATATTCATGATATCAACAACATGCAAGAGTTGGCTGGTGCCGAAATTGCCGGGATTAAGATGCACGCGGCAATCGATGTGATTATTCGCCGGAACCACATCAACGATTGCACGATGGGGATCTGGACCGACTGGGAAGCACAAGGCACGCGGATTACGCAAAACCTGTTGGATCACAACTATGCGCCAACCGGCACGGCAACTCGGATTGTTGGGGCCATGCAAAGCCAGGATATCTTCGTTGAAGTCGGTCACGGGCCAACCTTAATTGATAACAATTTACTGTTATCTAAAGCCTCGTTGCGGCTGGCAACGCAAGGTGTAGCCTGTGTTCACAACCTGATGTTGGGGTCAATCACTTCAATCGGGGCTAACACAGACTTCTTCGTTGACGGAAAGAACCAACCACGGTTCACACCTTATCACATCCAACACCGGACGGAAGTGGCTGGCTTCATGACCATCCTGCACGGGGATGATCGGTTCTACAACAATATCTTTGTTCAGAACTGGCCAGTCGAAAAACCAGAAAATGAAACGCTGGTTGATCGGGAGCACGAGGATACTGAACAAGTCGGGACGAACGGTTTTGATGAATATCCAACCTACGACGAATGGTACGACCAATTTAAGAATGTAAATGGCACGTTTGCCAAGGAAACCGATATGAATGATTTGATGAGCGCCCACTATGGCCACTTGCCAGTCTGGGCTGCCGGAAATGCCTACTTCAACGGCGCCAAGGCTTGGAAGAAGGAAACGGATAACTTGGTCAACACGAGTGATCAGGTCACCGTTGACTTGGTAGAAGACGGTGACCAAGTGACCGTCAAGACCAACCTCTATGACTTGCTCGGTGATTACTACGAAGGGGTTATTACAACGGATACGTTGGGTGAAGCCTTTGAACCCGAACAACGTTATGAACAACCTAATGGCGACGATATCATCTTCAACGAAGACTACTTCGGCAACCATCGTGGCGTCTCCACGGTTCCTGGCCCATTTGTTTCGGGTGAGGATGCACGTGAGGTTTTGTGGAAAAACTAAGAATCGAATAATTAGAGTATTCATATTCTAACGCAGCGCTGGCTGGAGTTGCGACGTGGATTCTTACTAGAAGGGTCAATTTGAAAGGATGTTTCTAGTAAGAATCCTTTTTGTTTGCGACAATCAGTCAGCATGTACATAGCGTTTCTCTTGTTAGGAGGATAATCATGGAAAATGAAAAGCAAGCGACACCACAAGGAAAGTTTCCCTATAGATTAGGATTTGGGATTCTCTTCGGTCTGTTAGGCTGGTTAGTCCCTTATCTAGGGGTTAACTCAACATTGCTACCAGCAAAAATTCAGCAAATTGCGCCAGGACAAAAAGTCCAAATCGTCGCACTACTAGCAACCATTGCGATGATTGTGGCCACTATTGCTAACATCATCGAAGGTGCTCTTTCCGACAGAACCACGAGTCGTTGGGGGAAACGGAATCCGTGGATTTTCCTCGGGATGATCAGTACTTTAATCTGTTTCTACTTCTTAACAAAGGTGACTACGGTTCCCGGGATCATTATTAACTGGTCGTTATTCCAGGTTGCGTTGAACATGATGGTGGCGCCATTGGTTGCTTTCATTGCAGATAAGGCACCGAAGAAGTATCGTGGTTCGATCTCCGCTTTCTACGGGGTCGGGATGAACATCGGGACACCTGTTGGGACAATGATTGCTTCACAATACATTACGAACGTCAACAGCGGTATCTACATTTTCATGGTATTTGAAATTATCTTTACATTAATTGGACTGTTCTTAGTTGGTGACGGTAGTAATAAGGGTGAAAAGGTTGAAAAGCTCCATGGCTCCGAATTGTTAGAAGCTTTCTCATTCCCAATTCATGGGGATATTCGAGACTTTTACTTAGCCGTATTTGGGAAGCTACTGTTTGTCTCAGCTCAGTTCATCATTACAGGTTATCAGCTCTATATCTTCACGGACTATATGAAATTGTCATCAGCGAATGCGACACATAATTTATCTGTGATGTCGATGATCTTGTTAGTAGCAGGGGTTTCATTTGCTATAATCGGTGGACCATTAGCCGATAAGTTCCATAGCCTTAAACTGTTAGTGGCACTCTCGACCGTTGCGATGGGGATTGGGGTCGCCATTCCAGCAATTGACCCAGCTCCTTGGACAATGTTTGTTTATGCCGGGTTAAGTGGGGCCGCTATGGGGATGTATAACTCGGTTGACCAAGCGTTAAA
Organism: Lactobacillus sp. HBUAS51381; assembly: GCF_012641095.1. Classification (GTDB taxonomy): domain Bacteria; phylum Bacillota; class Bacilli; order Lactobacillales; family Lactobacillaceae; genus Levilactobacillus. Next base: position 27,055 of record NZ_JAAVSC010000025.1, on the reverse strand, counting down.
CGTTACGGTATTGCCGAATCCCAATAGTGCCGCGAAGGACTTAGGTATCGTGAACCTGGCGAACTCCTTGGGGCAAGTCTTCGGACCAATCATGGCCTCGACGGTAATCGGATTCTCAGGCTATCGGATGATCTTCCCAATGGCTGGTATTATGTGTTTAGTTGGTGCTGGATTAATTCTGATGATCAAGAAAGTTCATTAAATGGTTCAGCAATTGTGAGTCCCACTCATTATTAAAGAAATGTTTCCAAGAGGCTGTTCCGGTGAGGGCAGTCTCTTTTAGTTAGGCAATACTAGGTTGAAAAGCTTTCAATTCGGATTGAGCTAAAAATTTTTTAAGGTATTAGATTTTACAGTCAGACATTAATTCTTGCTAGGCAATCGTATCAAACGTCTATATTATTTTGACCAAAATCGTGTACAGAATGTGTAAAGGCCGCGGATTGGGCGGGCTAACCACCGCTTGATAGCAACATAAATAGTTAGTAGAGTGTTGAATTGAAAAGGGGCGAATGACTTTCAATTAAGTTGAAAGCAATCTGGATCGAAAAATGTTTTTTCACGCAAACGCTTTCAAAATCAAAATGTAAGTGCTATCATAGACTCATAGTTGGTTGCCGCAATCAACCAACAAAAGTTAAATACCTTACATATTGCATAATTCAACGGCGATGAACCGTAAAAGGAAGTAATATAAATGCGAAAAGTTTCTACCGGATTCGTTTACTTCTTCGGTGCCTTGGGAGGTCTCCTCTTTGGGTATGATACCGGGGTAATTTCGGGAGCTATTCTGTTTATTCAGAAACAGATGCACCTAGGATCTTGGCAACAAGGCTGGGTCGTTAGTGCCGTTTTATTGGGTGCCGTATTGGGTGCCGCGATTATTGGACCATCGTCTGACCGGTTTGGTCGGCGGAAGCTCTTACTGTTATCTGCTATTATCTTCTTCATTGGGGCGTTGGGTTCTGCCTTTTCACCAGAATTCTGGACGTTAATCGTGTCACGGATTATCTTAGGGATGGCCGTTGGTGCCGCCTCTGCGTTAATCCCAACGTACTTGGCTGAATTGTCACCTGCCGATAAGCGGGGGACCATGTCCAGTCTGTTCCAGTTGATGGTTATGACCGGTATTTTACTGGCCTACATCACCAACTACTCCTTCGCTGGCATGTACACCGGCTGGCGTTGGATGTTAGGTTTCGCCGCGATTCCAGCCGCACTGTTGTTCTTAGGAGGGTTGGTTCTGCCAGAAAGTCCCCGGTTCTTGGTTAAGACCGGCCACATCGACAATGCGCGTGAAGTCTTAGATACCATGAACAAACATGATACGAAGGCCGTTGACAAGGAATTGGCTCAGATTCAAGAACAAGCCAAGATTGTCAGTGGAGGTTGGAGTGAACTCTTCAGTAAGATGGTTCGTCCTTCCTTAATCATTGGGTTAGGTTTAGCGATTTTCCAACAGGTCATGGGATGTAACACCGTGTTGTACTACGCGCCAACCATCTTTACGGATGTTGGTTTCGGGGTTAACGCTGCCTTATTAGCCCACATCGGGATTGGGATCTTTAACGTGATTGTGACGGCCGTTGCCGTGATGATCATGGATAAGATTGACCGGAAAAAGATGCTGATTTACGGGGCTATCGGGATGGCTGCTTCCCTGTTCGTCATGAGCTTTGGGATGAAATTCTCCGGTGGGTCACACGTGGCCGCAATCATTTCGGTTATCGCTTTGACCATTTACATTGCCTTCTTCTCCGCAACTTGGGGCCCAGTTATGTGGGTCATGATCGGTGAAGTCTTCCCATTGAATATTCGTGGGTTAGGGAACTCCTTCTCCAGTGTCATTAACTGGGCGGCCAACATGGTCGTTTCCTTGACATTCCCATCCTTACTGGACTTCTTCGGTACTGGGAGCTTGTTCATTGGTTACGGGGTCTTGTGCCTGTTCGCCATTTGGTTCGTTCACGCCAAGGTCTTCGAAACGCGGAACCGTTCTCTGGAAGAGATCGAAGCTACGTTACGTGCCAAGGCCGGCGAAGCAGAAACTGCAAGTGCTACGAAATAAGATTACTTAAATCACGTTTAAAATTGAGGCGACTCCTGAGAGGGTTGCCTCTTTTTTCTGCGCTCAGATTGGGCAGTCGTTAACCGGAAACATGCTATACTAAACGAAGATTAACCAAAACAATGTGGGGTGAGCAAATGATTACCGAATTTGAAGACTATTTGCGTAAGATTGAGGACCCGAGCCAACAGGACCGCGTACGGGAAGTGTTGACCTGGGTACAGACTGAATTTCCACAGCTTAAACAGCGGTATGCTTGGAATCAGCCCATGTTTACCGATCACGGGACTTTTATTATTGGATTTAGCGTGGCCAAGCCGCATCTGGCCTTTGCGCCGGAGGGACCGGCGATGGCCAACTTTGCCGATCAGATTGCGGCAGATCAGTACAATCCGGGCAAGAAGTTCGGCCGGATCAAGTGGACCCAGGCGGTAGATTACGACTTGCTCCACCAAATCATTGCCTTTAATATTGCCGATAAGGCCGATTGTACGACCTTTTGGCGAAAGTAAAATAAAGGATGGCGGCCGGAAAAAGGGGCCGCCATTTTTGATACCCGCAGGCCAATGATTAAAAGATTTGTGCAAGCGAAATTTACATTTTGACGCGCGCCCATGCCTGATCATTAATGATACAATAGGAACAGTTTTAACGTGCCGTGACTTTACGGCTAGTACGGCTGAAAGGGCGGTGGCTGCGCAATAATCAGGGGATGATGGCGCATCTGCCAATCACGGAGTAGTTTGAGTTATCGGGGAGATTTTTGGAATAATGCGACGAGAAAGAATACGATTCAACCACTGGCGGTTGCCCGTGCTAGCGGGCTTACTGGCGTTAGGGGTGCTTACCTTTTTGTTTGCGGTCCGCGGCGTGACACCGTTTGGGGATCACAACCTGCTCATTGGCGACTTAGGGACGCAATACGTCCCATTTTTTACGGACTTTACCCGGCTGATTCGCGGGCACACTTTAGACTTATACAATTTTCATCAGGCGTTCGGCGGAAGCTGGGTGCCCGTGGTGGCCTATTATTTGCTTAGCCCATTTAACGTCTTACTGGTGTTCTTCAAAGCCAGTCAGATTCCGGTTGCGATGGCTATCATTATCCTACTGAAGATCACGACCATGGCGGGGACGATGACGTTTTACCTCCAGGAGCACTGGCGGACCCAACGACCATTTGTGGCGGTCTTTGGCCTGGCGTACGCCTTCAGTGGATTTGTGGCCCTAAACTTCTTCAATTTGATGTGGTTGGACGCCCTGATTTTTCTGCCCCTGATCACCTGGGGACTCGACCGGCTGGTGATTTCTGGCCGAACGGGCGGTTATTTCTGTTGGCTCCTGATCAGCGTCTTGACCGACTATTATCTCGGCTATATGACCTGTCTCTTCGTCGTCGGATATTTTCTCTATATCGTGACGGCGGAGTGGCCGGCCGGACAATCCATTCGCGAGTGGTGGCGGGTCAAACAAGAGACATGCTACCGCTTCGTGGCGGCGTCGTTGTTGAGTGTCGGGAGTACGTTAGTGGTGCTGTTACCGACTGTTTTAAGCATGTTAGAAACGCCAAAGACCCAATCGCAGGCCGGCAATTTCCACTTGGTGCCCACGTTTGGCCTCGAGTTCTTCAGTCAATTGGGTGTCGGATCCGCCAACTATCTCCAACGGCTCGACCATGGACCGGCCATCTTTGCGTCATCACTGGTCGTCCTCTTGGCCGTGGCCTACTTTGGCTTGCCTCAGGTGAAGGGCTGGGCGAAGGTTCGGGTAGCAGGGCTCTTAGCCTTCCTATTCTTGGGCATGTGGCTGCGGGGATTCAATACCATTTGGCATTTGATGACACCGCCCGCTGGTTATCCGTTTCGCAATAGCTTTTTCTTCAGTTTTGTGTTAATTCTGATTGCCAGCAGTGCCTGGCACGCGGGTATCGCGCAACTGCCGCGTCGGTGGCGTTGGGGGATTCCCCTGGGACTGGGGAGCTTGATGCTATTGGGGAGCGTCCTGATTCCGCAGATGCAGACGCTCACCCAGTCCAGTTACTATGCCAGCCTGCAGCCGTTGAATTGGTCGGCCATTATCACCAGCTTAGTCCTCCTAGCCGTGACGGCCGGCCTGTTGTGGGTGGGAAAAGTGCGCCCCCTATGGTTAGGTATCATCGTTATCCTCGAAGTAACGATCAACTTTAGCTTTGCTTTAGTGGGGGTCGACTATGGCAGTCAACGGCGGTATGCCCAGGCCTATGATCAATCGGTCAAACGCTTGCGTCCCGTGACGGCGGCCAAGACACTTTACCGGATACGAAACAATACGCCGACCGTGGCGCCGGGCTTTCATGGCCACTATAATCCGTACAATGATGGCATGTGGTTGGGGTATAACGGGTCGACGGCCTACAGTTCAACGATTTCCGCCAACACAATTTCCATGGCTAAGAATCTGGGGATCTATACCCGCAACGAACGGCGATTGAGTCATCAAGGCTTTACGCCGGTGACGGAAATGCTCTTTGGCATTCATCAGAAATTGACCAAGACGGGAGCCGTTACGGTCGGGAGCTACAGTGGGATGGGCTTTGCGGTCGGCCCACGATTCACCAATCTCAAGCTGTCGTCAAACGCGATCGAGAATCAAGAAGCCGTCTTACAGGCGCTACGCCCAAGTCGGCAAGCCTACTTCGTGCCCATCTCCGCCGGTCACGATCAGGTCAAGGCCATTTGGCGGATTAATCATCATCCCACCAACTTCGTGTACAATCACGTCTGGCACGTGACACCGCAAGCAACGGGACGGCTCTATCTCTTTGACCCCACGAGCTCAAGCAAGTATTCGACGATGCAGGTTAACGGTCAGTCCGTGGCGCCTAAGATGATGGCGGATGGCAATACCAGCCTGATTAATCTGGGCGAGTATCAACGGGGACAAGCGCTGACGATTAAATATGCCAGCAACCGGCCGACGCCGAAGTCGCTGACGGTGGCCACGTTACCGGCGAGCCGCATGGCGGCCGTTCACCGGTCAGTCAGCGAGTACCAGCTTCGGCTGCGGCGGCATCAGGGCCATTTACACACCGACTATCAAGGCATGCTAACTGCTCCGGTGACCAAACGCTGGGTTTACCTGAGCCTGCCACAGGAACAGGGCTGGCGAATCACGGTCAACGACCAGCCCGTGAAGCCGCGCACGGTCTTAGGAGATATGGTGGCCGTTCCGGTGATCCCAGGAAAAAATCACGTGGTGGTCAGTTACCGCGTGCCTGGCAGCCGCATTGGGTTAGCCGTGACGTTACTCAGCGGTGCGATATATGGTATTTTCTGGTTCCGTAAACGGCTGTGACCAGCCGGATAGCCGCAGCTGACAAGGCTTATCGCCATAAGATTAATCATCAACGACCACCTGCGGCTGCCAGAGATTCCGGCGCTGTGGGGACCGCCTGCGGCCTGAAAAGCGGTCCACCGGCTCGGTTTGAAGCCTGACCAAGATCGTCAGTCTTCAAACACGTCCCGCGCTGTAAGCTGTTGCACAGCTTACAGCGCTGTCACGGCTACCTCCACCTCTGCCTGCCTCCGGTTACGGTGGTTAAAACCTAATAAATGTGCGATGACATCGCTGGAGTGGCAGCGTTTAGCCAATTTAATTGGATACATCTTATGTAGCCGTGAGTGAGTCAAACTTGGTCTCAGCCGTGGGAGTTTCCAAGTGTTCTGCTTGGAAACTGGCGTCTTTGAGACGCGAACTTTCGGCTCAAAGCGAGGAAGAAGACCGGGCCTTGGCTTTTTCCGATCCTTCCCACAGCGATCCAGACCAAATTTGGCGAACGGTAAGGCGGCCACTCGCGACCATCATCCTATAATAGTTATTATCATTGTCACAACGAGGATTCTAGCTGTTTTCTATCTTTCACCCTTTAATGATCAATCCTAAAAAGCACCGTGATTGCCAAAATCGGCAGTCACGGTGCTTTTGCATCGATCCGAAATTTAAAGCTTAGGTTGGTCTTGATTCTCAACCGCCACTTGTTTGGTATCAACGGGTTTCCCCTGTTCATCGGTACGAACGACCAAGACGTCCACCTCGGCCATCCGACTAACGTAAGCGGTGACGGAGCCTTCAACCATGCGGGCCACCGCACTCATCCCGGTCGCGCCCAGCATGATGAGGTCGTTGTGGTGATCGCGAACAAATTCGTGGGCAATCACCGTCTTAGGATTGCCAAACCGCACGTGAATGTCGAGGTCGGCAAAGCCGGTTGCTGCTGTCGTGGTTTCCTTCAGTGACGTTAAATACGACGTCGCATCCGTTGCCAGCTCATGAATCACGCTTCCTGGCATCGAACCGCTCGCGTAGAAGCCGTAGTGGTTGATTCGCAAGACGTTAAGCAGATCAACGTGCGCGTGGTTGCGTTGGGCCACGGTCACCGCCTTTTTGAGCGCCAGTTCCGCCTGGATGGAGCCATCGACGGGCACCAAGATCTGTTGGTATTGTTGTCCCATAATTAGCCTTCTTCTTTGAACTAAGTTGTCGTTAGACGCGCCCACGCAGCGTGATGGTGGCTGTATCTAAGACGTGGCCGTTAATTTGATGGAGGAGGTCGTTTAACCAGAAACCATCGGCCAGATCGAGTTTCGTGTTCAGTGCATAAATGGTCAGACTGTAGTCATGATCCGCGTTTGGCGGGAAGGGCCCAGTGTAATTTTGATTAATCAAAGGGTCCGTATTGCCCACGAGGGAGCCGGCGTTGCTATTACGACCGTGTACGTGGGGGATGGCGTTCGTCCGGGACACGTCCATCGGAATCTCACGGGTACTACCAGGGAAATTGGCGGCGACCCAGTGAATCCACGGAAACCCACTCACGGGAACGGCGTCGAAATCAATGAGGTTTAACGCTAATGTTTGGGTCTTCTTCGGAATCTTATGAAGCTTAATGGGAAATGATTTAACGGGTTGCCCGCCATAAACATCATCGCCCGTCGCATATTTGCTAAATTCATCGGCTAAAAAGCCATTTTCTTCGGTTGGCACAACGATTCGCATGAAATCCCTCCTAGATATTAGGCACACTCTTCATTATACCGCAGTCATCCACGAGTCGCGAGTATGCATGAATAATGTATAAAAATACGAATGTATAGAATATAACTAATATATTTGCAAAATTAGCTTGATTTTTGCACGAAAGGGCGTATGCTAAGAACAACTTAATGAAACGACGAAAGGATTGACGCGGATGACCCCTCAAGCAAAGATTGAAATTTTACAGCATTTAATTCAGATTCCCTCAGTAAACGACCACGAGGCACAGGTTGCCGATTACATTGCCAGTTTATTTGCCCCCTATCCCCAGGCAAAGATTGAAAAGGTGACTTACGCGCCCGGACGCGATAATCTGGTGGTCACCATCGGTAACGCTGGGCCCCAACTGGGGTTGTGCGGCCACATGGATGTTGTCGCCGCGGGGGATGAATCCGCATGGCAGCACGCGCCGTTTGCCGGTGAGATCGTCGGTGATCAGCTCTTTGGTCGGGGCGCTTCGGACATGAAGAGTGGCCTTGCCGCCATTGTTATCACGTTATTGGAGTTCTTGGAACAGGGGACGCAACTTCCCGGGAGCATTCGCCTGTTGGCTACCGTGGGTGAGGAGACCGGGGAGTACGGGGCCGCCCAACTCACCGATGCGGGCTATGCCGACCAGTTGGCTGGTCTGGTCATCGCCGAACCGAGCGGGTTAGATAACGTTGTGTATACAGCGCGTGGTGTGATTGATTACAAGGTCGTTTCTACCGGTAAAGGGGTTCACAGTGCCCAACCGGAGAAGGGCATCAACGCCATTGATAATTTGATGAAATTTTACAACGCCGTGGGGCCCGTGATGGCCAAGTACACCAAGACCGATCCCGTTCTGGGTAGTCTGCTCCACAACGTTGACTTAATTTCTGGTGGTGAGCAGGTCAATTCGATTCCTGCCCACGCCGAACTCATGGCTAACATGCGGACGATTCCGGCCTACCCCAATCAGGTCATCTATGACGAGTTAGAAGCGCTAATTGCCAAACTCAATCAAGAACCCGGCGTCCAATTAGACCTGAGCTATAGTTTCCCCGAGGAGGCCATCCCCGGCGATCCGAACGCCTCGTTGGTCCAATTGGCCAAGCAGATTAGCGATAAAATTTGTGGTCATGACACGCAGGTGGTCGGGTCCGGCGGTGCGAACGATGGCGCCGAGTTCTTAAGGTCCAAGGCGGATTTCACGAGTATTGAAATTGGCCCGGGAAGTAACACCTCTCATCAAGTCGATGAATACATCTCGATCAAAGAGTACCTGCAGGCCGTTGATTTTTATGAAGCCTTGGTGCCAGCCTTCTTAGCCAGCGTGCAACAGGACAATCCCGTGCATAACTAATGCTTTTTAGTTACCATTGACAGGTAAATAGCGTAACCCGGACTGCCAAGCCGATGAGCTGACTTGGCGGTCCGGGTTATTTTGCTGTTGATTTAATTATTAAGTTTGAATATAGAATCTAGCAAACATCTAAAATTTTGTTCGCGGGGCTGGCATTTTCTCGCAGACGGTCTATATTAAAACGTAATTGTAAATGGGGGGGAGAAGTCACATGGCAAAGCGCAAACCATATGGGGTGGTTGCCTATCACGTGGTCGTCACACTATTAACCTTATTGTCGGTCGGCCTCGTCATTCTCGTGCTTTTTAATTGGGGCGACCGGTCGCTGGAGCTCACGATGATCAACGGGCTACTGATCGTATTTGCGGTAGACTACGTGATCCGATTGATTGGTGCTCGAGATCGCAAGATTTTTCTAATCAAGTCTGCTTTTGACTTGCTGGGGATTATTCCACTCCACCCCGTTTTTGCCTTCTTTCGATTGGGTCGGCTAGTGCGAATGATCCGCTACCATCACCTGTTTTGGCGCCTCCGGATCAATAGTAAGTGGACCCGCGCCTATCATCAATTTATTTATAAAACGGGTTTTATTTACCTTTTTTCTATTAGTGTCAGCATCATCGTGCTCAGTGCCTTTCTCTTCTCGCTCACGGAAAAACAGAGCTTGGCTAATTCCCTGTGGTGGGCGATAACGACGGCGACCACGGTGGGTTACGGCGATGAGACACCCCATACGGCTTTTGGAAAGATTATTGCCAGCGTCCTGATGGTTGGCGGCATCGGATTTATTGGGTTATTGACGAGCACTTTCAGCGGGTTTGTAGCCGATCGCAGTCAACAGGTTGTCACCCAACAGGAGGATCACGAACAGGCCGATTTGACGCAGTTGTTGACCAAGATCGACACGCTCACGGCGAAGGTCGATCACCTGCAGCAACAGCTGGATGCGGCTCAGCGCGAGCGGCATAAATGATGGCCGCTGTCCACACTGTCTGCCTTACCGTTTGCAAAATTTGGGCTGGAACGCTGGGAGGGCCGGCCCGAGCCATAGAGCGGTCTCGGACCTTGCTTTGAGCCGGAAGCCTGTTCTTTGGCTGCAGGCGGAATCCCTAGCAGGCGCAGGCAACAGATTTCGCGAAAGGCAAGTCGACCTGCGTGGATAGTGTTGCTAGAAAGATTGTTAATAGCGCAAATAAAAAACGCGTCCGCTCCGAAGAGCGTCGCGTTTAACGGACGAACTGTAAATTGTAATTCCCCTGACCGTCAGAGGTAATGGTATAGGTGGTGTATCCCGCCTGTAACCACTGATTCTTAGAGGCTTGCGCCCAGTTCTGCGCATCGTTGACCGAAGAAAAGGTGTGCACGGAGTCAAACGACGTTGGGTTGTGGCTACTCTGTGAGGAACTGGCCGCACTACTGCTGGATGAAACGGACGATTTCGTTTGCGCTTGGTCGAGGAGTTTTTGTTCCCGCGACTGGACGGCGCTGTTCGATTCATCGTTAATCATATTTTGAAGCTTTTGTTTTTGCGAGACGGTAATGCCGTTATCGTTGTAATCATCGTACTTATTCTTGAAGCTCTCGTAGGCACTCTGCTCAGAGACAGATGAAGCCTTGGCCACGAGTGACGCACTACTACTCGTGGTGGATACGGTATTGGTGACGGATTTGTTGTGGTGAGTGATGCCTAAGACCAACAGAATAGCGATGGCCAACGTTAAGAGCGTCATGACCCACGGCCACCAGCGCCGCGGCTTCCGTGGCCGCTGACGGGTGGGGCGATTTGGATCCTGATTGAAGTTATACCGTTGTACGCGTGATTTTGGTTCTTGGTTATTCAACTGAAAAACCTCCATGTCAGAAACGGTGTGAAAAAACAAGTTTGCCGCTGAAACGACAAACTACCACACTCTTCATCTTAACGCAAAATGGGTGCAGAAGAAAATTTTAAGCCAAAATTTTACGATTTCCTAGCTTTCTGACTACGGAAACGGTCAGCCTATTGTATGATAGTAGTGGAACTAAGTTTGAAAGGTGGTTTTTATTTTGCATAATGACATTCCCGAATTACCTCTAAACAATGGCAATCAGATTCCCCAACTGGGATTAGGCGTCTTCCAAGTCGATAACGCGGAGGACACCAAGAACGCTGTCAAATGGGCGCTCGCTGCGGGCTACCGCCACATCGATACGGCCGCATATTACGGCAATGAGCAGTGGGTCGGCGCCGCCATTCGCGAGAGCGACGTGAAGCGTGAAGACATCTTCGTCACGTCTAAATTGTGGAACAGCGAACGTGGCTACGATGAGACCAAGCAGGCTTTTCAGACCACGATCGACAAGCTGGGCTTTGACTACCTGGACATGTTCTTAATCCACTGGCCGGCTCCCGGTTACGCCGAAAGCTGGCGGGCCATGGAAGACCTGTACAAGGCCGGTAAGATCAAGAACATCGGGGTCTCCAACTTCAATCAAGCACAATTGGAGAAACTGATGGAAACGGCCACGGTTAAGCCAGTGGTCGACCAGATTGAAACACACCCGTATTTCCAAGAAAATGACTTGCACGCCTACCTGGAAACCCAGGGCATTCTGCATGAGGCCTGGAGTCCCTTGGGCGGTGGCAAGAACAATGCGTTGACCGATCCGATCATTAATGAATTGGCCGCCGCACACGACGTCAGCGCCGCACAGATTATTCTGCGCTGGCACATTCAGCGTGAGGAGATTGTGATCCCAAAGTCCACGCATGAGGCCCGGATTCAGCAGAACCGCGATATCTTTGCCTTCGGTCTGGATGAGGACGAGATGCGGGCGATTAGTGCCTTGGACGCCGGCAAACGGGTCGGTCCCGATCCTGCCGATGAGGCTTGGCTCAAGCAATCCCAAACGTATTCTAGTCGCAAATAATTAGCGGTAGCGGGGAATATCGTGGTCCTTGGCCTGAGCTTCCAGTTGGTCGGTTAATTGATTTACCACACTGAGGGGAACCTTGGCGAAGGGACTAAAGAGACGAGGGTGGTCCGGGTCGGGCACATCCTGCGTCTCTTTTAATTTAGACACCATCGAGACGAGGTCGTCCTTGTGATAACCTAGTTTTTTGGCGTAGTAGATCACTTCGCGGTAGCTGATGTTTTTGAAGTAAAAATAATAACAGAGACCAGCCGCGGTGAAATACCAAAAGATCGTCCATTCCAGGCCAACTTGCTTGGGCGCAATGATGCCGGTGAGGATGGCGACGATAACGAAGACGACGTATAGCAAAATTGACATGATCGCCCAAAATCGTTTGGAGGTCATAGGGTTCAACTCGATTCTTACGTGATTTTGTCTAGTTTACGGAGTTTGCGACCAAATTTCAAGTTATTTTGGGTAATCAGACGGCAGAGCGTGCCCGGTTTTTCCGAACGAAACGGTGGTCACTGAACTTTCCGGCAGTCAACTAGGCTCCTGGCTTGAAAAAAAGCGAAGCAATCTTTAAGATTCATTTAGGCCATGATTAAGGCCAGACGAAAATTTCGCATTTAATGATGAGTCGTGTATAATAGCACAGTATTGATGCAGACCGCTTTGGAAATGAGAGGTAGACAAATTGAATTTAAGCTTTGAAACCATCCAACCAGAAGATTATCACCAAGTAGACCAATTAGTGACCGCCGCTTTTACGCCCGCTCAGGCAACGGCAGGAACTGCGCCTAATTTGGTTCACCGGTTGCGGTCAACTTACGATTACCAACCCAGTCTAGAGGTCGTAGCGAAGCCTAAAGTTAGCCAGGTGGTGGGTCACGGCCTGTTGAGTCCCGTCACGGTTCGGGGCAATCGGCACACGACGACCATCTTGGCCTTGGCTTCATTGGCGGTGGACCCGGAATGGCAGGGTCAGGCCATCGGTAGCCAACTGCTCAGTGAACTGGAAGCGCGGGCGCGGCTAGCCGGGTTTGCGGCCATTAGTGCGGTGGGCGACATGAATTTCTTCGGGAGCCGGGGCTATGTGATGGCAGAAGATTTTTCCATTCATAATAGTCTGGCGGTTCCGATGGGCAGTCACCTGATTAAACCGCTGACGGCTGGGGCTTTGGCCCGGGTCGGGGGGATGCTAGAATATCCCGCCTCGTTTAAATAAATTTTAGATTAGAGGTTGACGGACTTTTCTCATCGTGCTATTATCAAATCAATCAAATAACGAACGCTAATTTCCATTACCAAGTAGCGTGTCATCTGGGTGTCAGAAAGTCGGTGGTTGCTGCGAACCGATCAGGGTGATTACGACGAAATACAGTGGAATGTCCTGCTCCGGCAGGCGGAGAATAACTAGAGCCGTTACCATCTAGTGAGTGGAGTGATTGGGTCTAGAACCAGTCTCTCAAGCTGGGTGGTACCACGGTTGAAGTCTAAATCGTCCCTGTTGCAATGTTGATTGCAGCGGGGGCGATTTTTTTGTACATAATCTAGGCATAAACAAAGAGGAGCGATTTCTATGAAAGAACAGAACAGCAAGCAAAATTGGAAGCCAGTTGGTTTCGGCGAAGCAATGATTATTTTAATTGGTATGTTATTGGTCATGGGATTAGGCGTTATCAAGTTTGGGCTATCCCCAATGAGTCCCGTCCTATTGGTAATTGCGTTGGTTATCTTGTGGGCCAAGGTCCGCGGCGCTAGTTGGGACGACGTGCACGGTGGAATTATCGACGGGATTAGAACCGGGATTATTCCCATCTTCATCTTCCTGTTAATCGGGGCGTTGATCAGTGTTTGGATTGCCGCTGGGATTATTCCATCCATGATGGTCTTCGGGTTCCACCTGATCTCCGCACAGTGGTTCGTCCCATCCGTTTTCTTGGTTTGTGCGATCGTTGGGACCTCAATCGGGAGTGCCTTCACCATTATTTCCACGATTGGGATTGCGTTGTTCGGGATGGGAACCACGATGGGCTTTAACCCCGCACTGGTTGCTGGAGCCATCATCTCCGGAGCCATCTTCGGGGACAAGACGTCGCCATTATCCGACTCCACGAACCTGGCTTCGGCCATTGCTGAATCAGAATTGTTTGCCCACATCAAGAACTTAATGTGGTCCACGATTCCTGCCTTCTTGGTATCATTGGTTCTATACTTCTTCATGGGCACGGGTTCTTCCGATGCCAATGCATTGGGCAAGATTAACAAGACGATTGCAACGTTAACTGGTAACTTCTCCATTACTTGGTGGGCGGCTTTACCTATTATCCTCATGTTTGTCTGTGCATGGCGGAAGATTCCAGCCATCGCCACTTTGTTACTCAATGTTGGTTTAGGTATTGTGATGTTATTTATTGAAAAGCCTAGCACGTCACTGAGTAGCGTGGCCACGATGATCGAATCTGGCTTCGTTTCCAAGACCGGCAATGCCAGCGTTGATGCCTTGTTGACCCGTGGTGGGATTAGTGCCATGATGTCCACCGTTTCCCTGATTATCCTAACATTGACCTTAGGTGGCCTGTTGATGAAATTCAACATCATCCAAACGGCCATGGTACCTTTGGCTCAGCGGCTTAAGAATACCGGTTCCGTGGTCACGGCAGCGATTCTTTCCGGTATTGGCGTCAACATCTTCGTTGGGGAACAGTACCTCTCCGTCATCCTGCCTGGAAAAGCCTTCAAGAAGACCTTTAACGATCGGGGCTTAGACAACTTGGCCTTGAGCCGGGTGCTTGAAGATGGTGGGACCGTGATCAACTACTTGGTTCCTTGGGGCGTTGCTGCTGTCTTTGCTGCCAACACGTTGGGCGTTTCCACGCTGGCTTACCTGCCATTCTGTTTCTTCAGTCTGTTATCACCCGTCTTCTCCATCCTCAGTGGGTTCACCGGTGTGGGCTTGAAGCGGTTGCCATCTGCTGACGATAGCAGTGCTACGGCCGCAACGGTGGCAACCCCCAGTCATGAAGGCCAAGGTGCTTAGTCAAAACGGTCAAGTGATTTCTGAGATCGACGACAGTGGGCGTCAGTAAACCTCTAGAATTTACTGGTGAGTCGCCGATTGCGTCATTTAAATTTAAATCGTATCCTCTGAAAGGCGTGAGCATTGGGCTCGCGCCTTTTTTACATCCTATGACTAAAGAATGGTCAGTTTCTAGTTGGCGAGAGAAATCACCATTAAGCTAGTTATCAATATTCATCTGCGGCCTAAGAAGCGGTTCTTAGGCTCGGTTTGAAGACTGACCAAAACCGAGTCTCCAAGCACGTCCACGCTGCAAACTGCTGCTCAGCTAGCACCGCTGTTACGGCTACCGGCATTGCTGGCTGACTGTGATTGAAAATAACTAAATGTGTCTTAAGATTGCTGCGATGGTAACGGCTATCCACGATAGTTGTTTACATCGCAGATAGCCGTGAGTGAGTCAAATTTGGTCTCAGCCGTGGGAGTTTCCAAGTGGTTTTGCTTGGAAACTGGCGACTTTGAGACGCGATTTTTCGGCTCAAAGCGAGGGAAAAGACAGGGCTTTGGCTTTTCCCGCCCTTCCCACAGCGTTCCAGACCAAATTTGGCGAACGGTAAGGCGGCCGGTGTACGACTCTTGTAATCATGACTAGCCTCGTCAGCTTCAATCGAAGCTGTTATGCCTTGACGTAGATGTAATCAGCCGCTTGGTCATTGAGGGTGAACTCGTGATGCGTGGCGTCTTCTAGGTAAAGTAGTCTTAGATCAGCATCATGAGCGGTAACTTGAAGAGCGGTGTCAAAGGGTAGGCCGATGTGCTGCAGATAAGTAATCAGGTCCGTCGACTCCAAATAACTATCCAGCGTGACGGTAGTAGCTTTAGGAACCATACTCAACCGCATGATGGGCGCGTCATCGAGTAACTTACTGGGATCGAGAAGGCCGCCAAAAGGACTGCGTTGCGGACTATCGAGGTAACGATCGAGCGTTTGCACAGTTTCTGTCTGTAATGTATCCGCCATCGCCCAGGCCTGAGCTGGGACGAGGGGCAAGGCCAGATTGAGTTTTTGCGTGAGAAACAATTCGCAGAGACGGTAATGGTAGAGTAGGCGGCTGGCGAGTCGTTTGCCCAAAGGCGTCAGGGTAACCCCAGTGTATCGTCGCCGTTCAACCAACCCAGCGGCCTGCAAGGATCGGGTCATTTCGGTGACGGTTGCCGGTGTGACTGCCGCAAAATGCATGATTTGTTTGTTGCTAACGCGCGACCGAGCGAAGTTGCACTCCGCGATGATTTTTAAATATGTATTTCGATGATGTAGCATCTAATCCTCTCCCCAATAGCTAAAAATAGTTAAGCACCCCTAAAAAAAGATTACAACAGTTCAAATTTTAAGGGTTTTGCGCACTTCCTGCAACTTTTTTTAAACGACTTGAATTTTAAACAATGAGAAAGTTCACTTTATTTTATAAGCAGAACCCCTATGTACCGGCATTTGGACTGTGGTATGTTGAGACCATCAAAAAAATAGTTTATGTGTCTGATGTGGGATGAGCGACCGGCAGGAAAGTTAAGGGGACAGCAATGTAAACGCTTAATAAACGAGATTATTTCTTTATTTATGCATAGATTAAAGTTAAGCCGCCCTAAAAAAGTATTTGCAATGGCTAACTTTTACGTTACAATGAATCCGGTAAGAAATTTTCGAGGAGGAGGCTTTTAACATGAGCGACAATGTTAAAAAGCACAAATTGATTGAATACGCCAATGGCCGTTCCCTAGAGGAAATTAACGGGACAGTGGCGGTTCCCAAGAACATTGGATTTTGGAAAGCGCTATTTATGTACTCAGGTCCTGGCGCACTGGTTGCTGTGGGGTATATGGATCCAGGGAATTGGTCAACGTCTATCACCGGTGGTCAAAACTTTCAATATTTATTGATGTCGATTATCTTGATTTCAAGTTTGATCGCGATGTTGTTACAATACATGGCGGCTAAACTTGGGATCGTGAGTCAAATGGATCTTGCCCAAGCGATTCGTGCCCGGACGAGTAAGTCACTAGGGATTGTGTTGTGGATTATGACGGAGTTCGCCATCATGGCGACCGATATCGCCGAAGTTATTGGGGCCGCGATTGCCTTGTATCTGCTGTTCCACATTCCGTTGGTCATCGCCGTCTTTATCACGGTTTTTGATGTTTTGTTACTGTTGTTATTGACTAAGATTGGGTTTCGGAAGATTGAAGCCATTGTTATGTGCTTGATTCTCGTGATCCTGTTCGTCTTCGCCTATCAAGTGGCTTTATCTAAGCCTGACTGGGCCGGTGTCTTTGCGGGTCTGGTTCCAAGCATGAAGACTATTTCATCTTCACCAACCGTTGGTGGTCAAACGCCAATCAGTGGGGCCCTGGGAATCATTGGGGCGACGGTTATGCCACATAACCTGTACCTCCACTCAGCCATTTCACAAACCCGGCAGATCAATCACAAGGATGAAAACGATGTGGCCCGGACCGTTAAGTTTGCTAGTCTGGATTCCAATTTACAATTAACGCTGGCATTCTTCGTCAACGCGTTGCTCCTCATCATGGGGGTTGCCGTCTTCAAGAGCGGTGCTGTGAAGGATCCATCCTTCTTCGGTCTGTTCCAAGCTTTGTCCGACACCAATACGATGAGTAACGGCTTGTTGGCCGGTGTGGCGAAGACCGGTGTACTCTCAACCTTGTTCGCCGTTGCGTTACTTGCTTCAGGGCAAAACTCAACCATTACCGGGACGTTGACCGGGCAAGTTATCATGGAAGGTTTCGTTCACATGCGGATGCCACTGTGGTTACGGCGGTTAGTTACCCGTTTATTATCCGTCATTCCCGTTTTAATCTGTGTCATGTTGACCAGTGGTAAGAGCGCCATTGATGAACACACGGCGTTGAATGATTTGATGAACAACTCACAAGTCTTTCTGGCCTTTGCCTTACCATTCTCAATGCTCCCGTTATTGATGATGACGGACAGTAAGTTGGAAATGGGCAATCGGTTCAAGAACTCTTGGTGGATTAAGGGTCTTGGCTGGTTCTCCGTTCTGTTGTTAACCGGTTTGAATCTGTACAATATGCCAGCTTCCATTCTCGGGTTCTTTGGCAATACACCATCAGCGGCGGATACCACGTTGGCGACGATTATTGCTTGGGGCTTGAACATCGCCATTGTTGCGTTGTTAGCTTGGACGGTCTTCGAATTACATCGGAGCGCTAAGCAGATGGCGGCCGATGTAGCAGCCGGTAATCAGGAACGTCATTAGGGAGGAGATCAGCAATGGCAACGACATTTAAACGGGTTTTAGTAGGGGTCGATGATTCGGCCGACGCACTGTTAGCTTTTAACTACGCGATTCATCAGGCCAAACGAGACGATGCCGAATTGGTGATTGTCTCCGTTCTGGAGAGCGACGACATGAACGTTTACCAGGCATTGAGTTCCGATTATATTCATGGCGAACACCGCGAGTTGGAACGGCACGTGGCCAAGTATCAACAGCAAGCCGAAGACGCTGGCGTCAAGCAAGTGCGGATGCTGGTGGCCGAGGGCGATCCCGGCG
The DNA here is from genome assembly GCF_012641095.1 of Lactobacillus sp. HBUAS51381. Classification (GTDB taxonomy): domain Bacteria; phylum Bacillota; class Bacilli; order Lactobacillales; family Lactobacillaceae; genus Levilactobacillus. The sequence continues at coordinate 9,077 of NZ_JAAVSC010000025.1, read as the reverse complement.
AGACGATTGTTAAGGACGTGATTCCACACGTTAAGCCGGACCTGCTCATCGTGGGTTCCGAGGCTAAGAAGGGTGCTCGGCGGCACTTTGGGAGCCAGGCGGCCTACATGGCGAAATACGCGCCAATCTCCGTACTGGTCATTCGTTAGCTTAATCAGAAATAAATTGAAGGGTCTGGGCCAAGCGTTCAGGCCCTTTGTGTTGTCAAAAGATTAAAGGGTTAGGTCACGTCAGTCGCGTGGTTTGCATGGTTAATTTTCAGTTGCGTGCGACGAGTAAGCGGTCGTGGGCGGGGATGCGTACACTAGATGTGAGCGAGGTAACTAAGTTCGAATAATTGGGGGATGACGAGACATGACCAGGTACAAACGAATCTTAGTAGGGGTCGATGAATCTAAAGATGCCGTAATGGCCCTAGATGCCGCGATTCAATTAGCTAAGCGGGATGCGGCTGAATTGGTCATTGTGCGCGTTCTGGAGAAGGAACGCCTGAATATTTACCAGACGTTGGACAGTGATTATCTTCGTGGGGAGCATGACGAGTTAAAACAGCAGTTACGGCAGTATCGCCGGCAAGCTCTGGCGGCGGGGGTGTCCGATGTCCGGATGATGCTGACCTCGGGTAGTCCCGGAGAAAGCATCGTGAAGGACGTGATTCCAGACGTTAAGCCGGATGTTTTAGTGATTGGGGCCTTGACCAAACACGGACTGAGCCGCCATTTCGGGAGCCAAGCCGCCTACATGGCCAAGTATGCGCCAATCACGGTGATCGTGGTTCGGTAGCATGGTGGAAGGTGACCGCCTTACCGTTCGCAAAACATGAGCTGAATCGCGGTAGGCAGGACGTCCCGAGCCTGAGAAGCGGTCTCGGAGCTCGCTTGAAACCGCCAAAGACCGACGTTTCCAAGTCGCCATTATCTAACCGGCGATCGCCGCTAAGATAATCCTACGGCTGAGCTCATATTTAGCTTCACTCACGTCTACGGTGGCGATGGCCAAGAACCAGCAGTGCGTGATTCGTTGTAGGATCCTCTGGCATTCAGCGAATTCACCACCGTATGCCGGAGGGGGCCAGTAATGGAGCCAGCCGTGACAACGGTGTTAGCTGGCGTGTTTTAGCCAGCTTAGACCGTGAGACGACTTGGGAGACTTGCGGGCTGTGCAAGGCTTCCAAGCGAGCCGGAAGCCCGTCCTTTGGCTGCAGGCGGTCTCCACAGCAGGCGGAATTGCTGGCAGCCGTAGGTAACTGTCAGGGTTAAACATTATGGCGTAGAGCCGCGATCCTGAAGTTGAACCTAAGCGAAAAGAAGCCCCCTGTCAATCGGTGGAATACCGAGCGGCAGGGGGCGACTTTGTGTGTGATTTTAGAGTATTAATGGGTGCACATTTTTAAGTGAAACTTCACGGCTAGTAGTTATCGCCGTTCATGATGGAGCTCTTAACGATGACGTAATCCACGGTCCGAATGTCCAGGAGGTTGCGGCCACCGGCATAGGAGATTGAGGATTGGAGATCTTCTTGCATCGCGTTCAGCGTGTCGGCAATGTCGCCACGGAAAGGTACCAGCATCTGCTTGCCTTCCACGTTACGGTAGGCGCCCTTTTGTTTCTCGGAAGCGGATCCCCAGTATTGTTTGAACGTCCGACCGTCAATCGTCAGGAGACTTCCCGGCGATTGTTGGTGACCGGCGAGCATAGAACCAATCATGACCATGCTGGCCCCGAAACGTACGGACTTAGCGATATCACCGTTGTAGCGAATCCCGCCATCGGCAATGATCGGCTTACGCGCGGCCTTGGCACACAGCCGGAGGGCGGCTAACTGCCAGCCCCCGGTCCCAAAGCCCGTCTTGAGCTTGGTGATGCACGCCTTACCGGGACCGATCCCGACCTTGGTGGCGTCCGCACCGGCATTTTCCAGTTCACGCACGGCTTCGGGTGTCCCGACGTTGCCGGCGATGACGAAGCTATCCGGTAATTTGGCCTTAATCTGTTGAATCATCCGAATCACGGAATCGCTGTGGCCGTGGGCAATGTCGATGGTGATGTATTCGGGCACCAAGTTGGCTGCGGCCAGTTCATCGATAAAGGCATGCTCGTCGGGTTTGACCCCCACGCTAATCGAAGCAAATAGTTGCTGGGCGTGCATGCGTTCGATGAATCCGCGACGTTCCTCTGGTTGGAAGCGGTGCATGACGTAGAAGTAGTCATTTTGGGCCAACCAAACGGCTAACGGTTCGTTGATGACGGTTTCCATGTTCGCTGGAACCACCGGAATCTTAAAGCGGTGGGGACCAAACTCGATACTGGTATCCGCGTCGTGACGGCTTTCAATGATACATTTATTCGGAATGAGTTGAATATCTTCGTAATCAAATACTTCGGCAGGATGCATAGAGGTCTCTCCTTAGTCGTGTAAGTTAGGCGTTCCAGACGTCTTGTAAAATGTTCGTCTGCTCGCGATTGGGGCCAACGGAAAGGGTGGCAATGTCCACGCCGACCAGTTCGGCCAACCGCTTAACGTAGTTTTGGGCGTTAACGGGTAGCTCTTCAACGGCATGGCAGTGGGTAATATCTTCCGTCCAGCCAGGTAATTCGTCATAAATTGGTTGGCAAGCGTCGAGGTCAACCAGACTTGCGGGGTAATGGTAAATCGTTTCGCCATTGAGTTCGTAGGCCTTGCAAATTTTGACGGTCTTCAGGCCGGTCAGGACATCCAGACAGTTCAGTGACAGACTAGTTAGCCCGGAAACCCGCTTGGCGTGGCGAAGCACAACGCTATCGAACCAGCCGATTCGACGGGGGCGTTTCGTGACCGTCCCGTATTCGTGACCGGTTTCACGGATGGTATCGCCAATCTCATCGAATAATTCGGTTGGGAATGGCCCATCACCGACCCGTGACGTGTAGGCCTTGCAGACGCCCACCACGTGGTCAATCTTTGTGGGGCCAACACCGGCACCAATGGTGACACCACCGGCGACCGGATTAGAGGAGGTCACGAATGGGTAAGTCCCATGATCGATATCCAGCATGACGCCTTGCGCGCCTTCGAAGAGGACGTTCTTACCGGCATCAATCGCATCGTTGATAACGACGGAGGTATCGGTGACGTGATCCTTAATTTGTTGGCCTAAGGCGTAATAGTCTTCGAAAATTTCATCAAAGTCTAGTGGTTCTTCATTATAAAGCTTCGTTAAAACGTTGTTCTTTTCAATTAAGTTTTGCCGTAATTTGTCGGCAAAGATGTCGTGGTCGAGTAAATCCGCCACGCGAATCCCGATTCGTTCGGCTTTATCCATGTAAGCGGGGCCGATACCCTTGTTGGTGGTCCCAATCTTATTTTCCTTGGTCTTTTCCTGTGCTTGATCCAACAGGATGTGGTAAGGCAGAATGACGTGCGCCCGATCGGAAATCCGGAGATTATCGGTGGCGACACCGTTGTCGTGCAGATAAGTCAGTTCTTCAATGAGTGACTTGGGATTGAGCACGACACCGTTACCGATGACGCTGGTTTTATCGGCGTAAAAGATCCCAGAAGGAATCAGCCGTAATTTGAATGTTTGACCGTTAAAGACAATAGTATGACCGGCGTTGTCACCACCTTGGTAGCGGGCAATGACATCAGCCTTCTCACTTAGAAAATCCGTGATCTTTCCTTTACCTTCATCGCCCCATTGGCTACCGACTACAACTGTTGATGACATAACAACACCTCATTACTTTATTTTGCCAGGCCGAACACCCAGCAAGAATTAGTGTAACAAGTTCGGGATTAAAAATCAACCGAAAAGCGAACTATTTCTGGATTAATTACAAATAAAGTTCTATTTATATCATTATAAAAGTGATTTTGGGGCACAACCAATGGAAAACACTCGCTAAAATGAGATGATCTGTGGTAAAATAGCTCATGAGTAATTTAACGGAACAATCGAAATAATGTTCGGGTTTTAGCTTATATTTATAGGAGGAAACGTATGTTAGAACGTTATACACGACCAGAGATGGGTCAGATCTGGTCATTGGAGAACCAATACAAGTCGTGGCTAGCCGTAGAGATCGCCATTGATGAGGCCTGGGCACAGTTGGGGGAAGTTCCAGTGGCTGATGCGCAGAAGATTCGGGCCAATGCGACCTTTGATGTCGATCGGATCGCGGAAATTGAAGCCGTGACCCATCATGATATGGTCGCCTTCACCCGGAACGTGTCGGAATCATTGGGTGCCGAACGTAAGTGGATTCACTTTGGGGTAACCAGTACCGACGTCGTGGATACGGCACAGGGGTACCGGCTGAAGCAAGCCAATACGGTGATTCGCCAGAGCTTAGTCGACCTGATTGCCACGCTGAAAACGTTGGCTCTTCGCTACAAGAAGACGGTCATGATTGGGCGGACGCACGGCGTTCAGGCCGAACCGACCACGTTTGGGCTGAAGATGGCGCGTTTCTATGAAGAAATGCAACGCAACCTGGGCCGATTCGATCGCGCAGCCGCGGAAGTCGAGACCGGTAAGATTAGTGGGGCCGTGGGAACCTTTGCCAACGTGCCACCCGAGGTTGAGGCTTTTGTTTGCGATCAGTTGGGGATTACTCCACAGCCGATTGCCACGCAAGTCTTGCCACGCGATCTCCACGCGGATTATGTGGCCACGCTCGCTTTGATTGGGACCAGCATTGAGAACATCGCGACCGAGATTCGGGGCCTGCAGCGTTCGGAAATTCACGAGGTGGAAGAACACTTCAATCCCGGGCAAAAGGGCTCTTCGGCGATGCCCCACAAGCGTAATCCGATTGGCTCGGAAAATGTCACGGGCTTGGCCCGGGTCCTGCGGGGTACCATGGTCACGGCCTATGAGGACGTCAGCCTGTGGCATGAACGCGATATTTCGCATTCTTCCGCAGAACGCATGATCTTACCGGAAAGCACCACGCTGTTGGATTACATGTTGCACCGGATTAACCGCATTCTGACGAATCTGGACGTGTTCCCGGAAACGATGAAGGCCAACATGGGGCGGACGTACGGGTTGATTTACAGCCAACGTCTACTGTTGAAGTTGATTGAGACCGGTCTGAGTCGTGAAGACGCCTATGACCTGGTTCAACCGTTAACTGCGCAGGCATGGGATCAACAGGTCCAGTTTCGGCCGTTGGTAGAAGCCAATACCGAAATCACGGCCCGGTTGACGCCGGCACAGATTGAAGACGCTTTTGACTACCATTATCATTTACGACGCGTGGATTATATTTTCCATCGACTCGGCTTGGACTAGCCATAACTATAGGGGGAATGCCAGATGAAGACGACCTATTCATTGACGGACGCAGAACAGAATTTTTTGGCATTGATGCAAGCGGCAAACGCGGGCGAACCAGTTAAGATTGAGGGCCATCATCAAGGGGCCATTCTCCTCAGCGAGGACCGCTGGGCGGCGATTCAAAAGCAACTCGTGGCGGCTAAGGAAAATACGGAACAACACCACCGCGCGTATTTGTACCGAGCGTGGGGGCATTTGTAGGGTTCAGTTAACAGGCTGACCATTAACAAGGCGGCCGTGTCCGTCACAATCGTTGCTGTAAGCAGTTGTGTTACTTTAGTGGTTGGTTAATTTTTACGTTGTCGTAGCCGAAGGAGGCTGGACGTGTTTGGAGACGTGGGTTACGGCTCCAGACCGAGGTGAAAGACCGCTCTTTGGCTTTCACCGGTCCCCACAGCAGGCGGAACTTCCAGCAGCCGCAGGCAATTATGACAAGACAGAAAATCAAAAAAGCCACACCGGCTCGGGGAGAGCACGGTGTGGCTTCTTTGATTGAGGAGTGAGGTCACTTTAAGGGGGAGTGACACTCATTTTAGAGGAGTTGGTTAGGCTTGAGGGAACCTAACCAGGGATTGATTCTCTTAGGGGGAGAGAATCTAAAAGGGATTGGATATTGAATTGAGTAGTAACAGTTATTGGCTAATTACTATGATTATTACTATACCCGGAGTTTGTGAATAGAATCGGGGGAAAGCTGTGACATCTTTTTGACCATTTACTAAAGGAAATCTAAATTTTTGAAGTTTTTCTAGCGTTGCTCGTCAAAGTAGGTCTGGAGAAACTCTTCCACATGGGCTTGATACCGGGCCGGATTGATCCAAAAACTCTCGGCGTGCGAGGCGTTCTTCACAATCCACAATTGTTTGGCGGCGTGGGTTGCCGCGTAGTTTTCATAGGCCATGCCCACCGGGACGTAAACGTCTTTTTCGCCATGGATGAAGAGAATCGGTCGCTTGTTCTTCCGCAGTTGATCGGTCGCCGTCACGTCGCCGAGGTAATAACCTAACCGGCGTTTAGAAATCGTGCTGACCAGCGGTTCAATCGGATACTTTGGCAGGTGAAATTGGCGTTTCAACAGGTAGGTCAACTCGGCCTCGATACTGGAATAGCCACAGTCGGCGATGATGGCCTTCACTTGTGGTGGCAGCGTTTCGCCCGAAAGCATTTCCATCGTGGCCCCGCCCATGCTGACGCCGAACAGAAGAATCTTAACATCGGCGTTTGCACGGTCAATCACTTGGCGAATCCACTGTAAATAATCTAAGCGGTCCAGCCAACCGAAGCTGATATATTTGCCGGCACTTTCGCCATGACCGCGATCGTCAGGCAAGAGAACGTTGAACCCCAGCCGATGATACATCTGGGCGAAGTTGGCCATGGTCTCGCCGTTGCCCTTGTAGCCGTGAGAAATAATCACGGTCTTGGTGCTCGGTGACTCGGCCGGAATGTATTCCGCGACCATGCGGTTGTTGGGGTCGTGTTCGTGCAGATACCACTTTTCCTTGGGGATGGCCTTATACCAATCGACATAGGCGTAGTAGGCATCGGCGTATTTCTGCTTGTCCGCAGAGGTTTCCGGGACGTAATTGACCCGTTTAAAGGCGAAATTAAAGAGGTGTTCGCTCGCGATCAGTGACGTCGCGGCAATTCCCGCCAACGGGAGAGTCCACGTCAATGTTTTCTTCTTCAATCAATCAAATCCTTTCGTGGTTGTGGTGAAAAACCAGACTAACTAAGTGACAGTTAGTCTGGCTATGATTTAGTCGAGATAGAGGCGCTTTAAATCGGTGATGTCGCGATGAGACAGTCCGAGAACATCGCGTAAATAGTCCTGGGCACCGCCGTATTGCGTGTTGACAATCTTGATGGCGGCGTCAAAGTAATCGGCATTCACGGTGTATAAGGCCCGCATGTTGGTGACAAAGATGTCGCCCAGGCCACGTTGCTTCGCGTCCGCACTCTGCTTGGCGATCCGTGGTGCGATGACCTTGTTGGTTAGCAGATAGTCTTCACGAATGACCTGTGGCTCGACGCCCAAGGCACTTAGAACAAAGTAGGCGCCCATGCCAGTCCGGTCCTTCCCCGCCGTACAGTGAAAGAGGACGGACTGGTTCGGCTGGTCGTTGGCCAGTAACGTGTTAAAGAAGTCGTGATAGGCAACCTGCGCGGATCGCAACGTCATCATCTGACGATAGACGTCCAACATGTGCTTGTAGCCGGATTGGTCATCCTTAGAGAAACGCTGGGCCAGCTGAACTTCGGACGCTGAGGCATCCGTCTCATCATCGGCCGGAAAGACGGGAAGAAAATGATATTTAACGCCAGCCGGCACCTTGTCAGGCGACTGTGCTTGTTCGTCCTTGGACCGAAAATCCACGTCCGCCACAACGCCATAGTCACTGAGCTGCTGCTGATCAGCGGGGGTGAGATTGGCCAATCCGGCGGTCCGAATCAGTTTATGCCATTTAACGGTGTGCCCATCAACCGTGGGGTAACCTCCTAATTCTCTAAAGTTGAGGCCGCCAGTCACGGCTAAAATTCGGTTGTTTGTCATTAACTTCCCACCCTTTCATGTCAGTTGCTACGCGTTCTATTCTAACGGTTTTTAGAGAAATTACCTAGTAATTGCTTCTGAGGGGGGCGCTTTTTCTCAAAACGCTGTATACTGGCATAAGAGAAAAAACATCAGGTTTAAGAGAATGGTGAAGGTAAAAAAGATAGGGTGATAGTCGTGAGTTTGCGTGGGAAATGGTTACTTTTCAAGACCCAGCATAGTCAGCTCAAGCAGCAGATGCAGCAAGCATTTTTACAACCCAGTCGGCAGAATCAAGCCGTGATCGCCAAGAAATTTCCGGAGTCCGTAGTGACCAAGGAACGTGAGGTCTTTGGCGGGCGGATTCTGACCGCTGGTTCCGGCGCGCCATTGCCCCAACATGTCATCTTACTACACGGCGGGGCCTACACCATGCAGGGAACGATCGGCCATCGTAAGTTGATGGTGGCCCTGGTTCAACAGGCAAATCTACGGGTTTCTTACGTGGATTATCCCTTAGTCCCCGAAGCCACGGTGGATCAGACCGTTTCGTTCGCGCTGAAGGCCTATGACTATTTACGCGCGCAGTATCCGGATGATCAATTCTTCTTGATGGGTGACTCGGCCGGCGGTGGATTGGCGTTGACGGTGCTCCAGCAGTTGCAAGAACAGCAGGCGGATTTACCGGCCGGCACCGTTTTGATCTCGCCATGGACCGATCTGAGCATGATGAATCCGGACCTTCACGTGGCGGCCAAACACGATCCGTTCCTGACCTTGGCGACGCTCAAGAAGATTGGCTATCAGTACGCCGGTGATCGGCCCGTAACCGATCCGGTCGTCAGTCCAATCTATGGCAATTTTGACGATCTGGGCCCCATCATGTTGTATTATGGGACCAATGAGTTGTTGTGGGCCGATGATCAACGGCTACTCCAGAAGCTAGCGAATGCGAGTGGTACCCCGTTCACCGCACATGCCATGAAGTCGATGCTCCACGATTACATCTTGTGGCCGGAGTTACCGGAATCCAAGAAAACATTTAAAGAGATTAAGCAGTTTATTCTAACGGGTGAGTTGGGATAGGTTCAAGAGGTGAGCAATCAGCGTGGCTGGTGGGTCACCTTTTTTCTACGTCTTGTCAATAGAAACATTGTTAAATCAATAGTTTATGGTAATTAATGCGGGGCACTGGCTAGGTGGCGAGACCTTTTGGCACCTAGT
>NZ_JAAVSC010000024.1 GCF_012641095.1 Lactobacillus sp. HBUAS51381 | reverse complement strand
CCAAGCGATTTTTCTTGGTAAATGGCGTCTTTGAGACGCGGGCTGACGGCTCAAAGCGAGGGAAAAGACAGCACTTTGGCTTTTCCCGATCCTTCCCACCGCGATCCAGACCAAATTTGGCGAACGGTAAGGCGGCCAGCACGCGACTATCATCTTATAATGGTTGTTATCCTTGTCACACCAGGAATCTTAGCTGCTTTCTATCTTTCAACCTTTAGGCCGTGATATCTTCCCTGATAATAGGGGAGCAACGCCGGCACGTCAAGGCTTACTGGGCGGAAAGATGGAAATTAACTGGAAATGCCGGAGAATGACCCGTGTTCACGAGCTTTCATTCAAAAAGTGAAAATTAAGGGAGCGATTGCCGCGCTTGTCACGCCTCGGGGGATTCGCTAGAATGGTAAAAACAAGGACGGTGGCAAACTATGGAAAAATGGTCGGCGGCGACAATCCGCGAGTTTCGCAAAACATTGTTAGATTGGTATGATCGCGAGGGGCGCGATCTGCCTTGGCGTCACGGACGGAATCCTTATCACACTTGGGTGAGCGAGGTCATGTTGCAACAGACCCAGGTAAATACGGTGATTCCGTACTACGAGAACTTCTTGGCAACCTTTCCGACGGTGGCTGATTTGGCGGCGGCTGACGAGGCGACCTTATTGAAGGCGTGGCAGGGGTTAGGCTACTATTCGCGTGCTCGGAATTTACAGCGTGCGGCGCAGCAACTTGTTGCGGATTACCATGGGAAGTGGCCCGAAACGGCCGCCGAACTGGAAGACTTGGTGGGCATTGGCCCGTATACGGCCAGCGCGATTGCTAGTATTGCCTTTGACGAGGTCGTGCCCGCTGTAGATGGCAATGCCTTTCGCGTATTTGCTCGCTTGCTGATGATCGATGCCGACATTGCAAAGCCCAAGACCCGCCAGCTATTTACGGCTATCATTCAGCCGATCGTTGATCCCCAACGGCCCGGCGCCTTTAATCAAGCCATTATGGATCTAGGGTCCAGTTATATGACGGCCAAGAATCCCGATCCGGCGCATTCACCAGTGAAGGCATTTGACGCGTCCTATCGTGCGGGACGCGTGCTGGAATTTCCGGTTAAGACGAAGGCACCACGACCCAAGCCGGTGGCCTACTACGGCCTCGTGATTCACTCGCCGGCCGGTTACCTCCTCGCACAACGTGGGGCCAATGAGATGCTGACGGGTTATTGGAGTTTTCCGTTGGTCCGCCAAGAAACGCTGCGGTCGGCAACAGACCAGCATGAACAGACCTTAGCAACCGATATTGCGGCATTAGAACGGCAGTGGGCCCGCGACTATCAGGTTCCTTTGCGCCTAACGCCCGTTGGTGGACAACCGGTCAGTCACACGTACACGCATCAACACTGGCAGGTCAAGCTTTTGATGGCGGACTTACCAACTGCGCAATCCCTGACCTTCTTCCCAGGCAAGTGGGTTAAGGCTAACGCCATTTCGGCGCTGCCGCTACCCAAGGTTCAGGAAAAGATGATGATCCGGTATGCGAAACAGCAAGATTCTACGGCTTTTGGTGAGAATTAGTTTCAGTTGGTCGCTATTTGCTGTATTATCTAGTTAAACTGAAAACGGATTCGCAAGGGAGTGGCTGATTGTGCAAACGATTTTTGATCAATTGAAAACAATTTCGGTAAATCATCAGGAAGTCGAAAGCCATCAGGTCGTGGTGACCGATGAGACCGGAAAACCCAATGGATTGTTGACGGATTTGTTACGAGACTTAATTGATAATGCATTGCTGTTTGTGTCGTTGGCGGACGTGCAGTCGGGGCCAGATTTAATCAGTCGGCTGAAGACCCATACGCCGTTGCCTGACGACGTTTTAGCCGAATACGGTAAGATTCTAGGCGAAGGCTGTTACGGGCTTAATTTCGCCCCGCAGAAGGGTCAGATTGAGCTAATCGTGCGCCGTTAGGAGAATTCACGTGGTGGAAGACGACTTAATTGAAATTGCTCCGGGGGCGAACACGGCGCCACCGGTCCTATTGTTGCAGGGAACCGGGGGGACTAACACGGAGATGTTGAACTTTGGTCGTCGACTGGCCCCCCAGAGCCCGCTCATTGCGATTTCCGGTCGCAGTGGTGTCGGGGCGCAACGTCAATACTTTTTGCAGACTGCTGCGGGACCGGTGGATCGTGACCAGGTTGCAGCGGAAGCCAACTGGTTGGGGACCACTGTCAAAAATATTTGTGCAACCCATCACTGGGATGTGGATCGGTTGATTACGGTCGGCTATTCGAATGGTGCGGCGATGGCGGCCTATGGGATTCGAGCGGGAATCTTACCCGGTCGACAGGCCGTTTTATTTCACCCGTTGTGGTTGGCGGTTGCCAAAAATGTTCAGCGCAACGGCTACCAGGTTTGGCTCTCTGCGGGGCAGCGCGACCCTTTGGTATCGGTGGCAACGGTGACCCAGGTGGCGGACGATTGTAAAAAAAGTGGGATCACGACCACTCTTTTTCAGACTGCCGGGACCCACATGTTGACCCCACAGGAGGTTTTGGCTGCCAAGGAATGGTTATCGGAAAATAATTAGGGACTTATTGCAAAATAGTTTAAAAATATCGAGGTTTGCATTTGCTATTCTGCGAAATACCTGTTATCCTATGGTTAATGTATTTATGGTTCGGAAGTTTTAAAGGCTCGACGTTCTTATAAGAATGGCTCCTTTTTACCCCAGCTTTCAAATGCAAATATTATTGCGCTATGCGCATGGAGGTTTCATTCTTATGGAACAAGGTACTGTTAAATGGTTCAACGCTGATAAAGGTTACGGCTTCATCACTTTGGAAAACGGCTCAGACGTTTTCGTTCACTTCTCTGCTATCAACAGTGAAGGCTTCAAGACGCTTGAAGAAGGCCAACACGTATCCCTTGATGTAGAACAAGGCGACCGTGGCCCACAAGCTGCTAACGTTACGGTAGTTGACTAATTTACATTAGCCTAAATCGTGTCGTGAAAAACCATCAACTTCGGTTGATGGTTTTTTTCTGCACATTTAGTTATCACTTGAAAGATGAATTGCTTGTGTTGTTCGTTCGGTCAGTTTATGATGAAACCAAATAAATTGAGGCGGTGATCGTTGTGAGTGAAAAAGTTTTTTCCAAGGATGAGTTAGCTAAATTTGATGGGCAAGAAGGACAACCAGCCTATGTCGCCATTGATGGTGTGGTTTACGATGTGTCGGGTGTCGCGGCTTGGGCCGGTGGGCAACATCACGGTAATTTAGCCGGGAACGAGTTGACCAGCGTCATCGATGAAAAATCACCACACGGACGCAAGGTTTTGGCTAAGTTGCCAGTTGTAGGTAAGTACGAGGCTTAATTTGATTGAAAGTATCGCGGGATGGGCAGGGTGCCGGTCCCGCTTTTTTAATGGCGTCAAGCCAGATTTGAAAAAGTATTCGACGGGAAATGGATCTAATTCTGGTTAAATAAAAACGGTAAAGTCCTAAGACTTTACCGACCGTTCGCTTAATAGTCATGTCGCAAGAGAGATTCGAACCCTCGACCTACGGTTTAGAAGACCGTTGCTCTATCCAGCTGAGCTATTGCGACCTAATGGGAATAGCTAACCCACAACTCCTTAATTATAGAGAAGCCGTTGCGTCGTGTCAATTGCGGATTAACCGGGGGACTCGAGTTGACAGGAACCGCGCACCTCCAGTAAAGTAAGGGTAAACAGGACTGGGGGTGGCTATCGTGATTGTGCTACACATTATTGCGGAGATTGCCGTATTTTTTTCGGCAATCTGTATCATTTATTACTTTTTTCAAATTACGCAAGGACTGGGCAACAAGCGGCAGAACTACATTTACTGTCTATCAGCGGTCATTGTGCTGTTGTTGGCAGCGCCGGTAGCCAACCTCTCTCGGCAAAAGACGGTCAGTCCCACGGATCAAGTGTCCAATCAGGTTCGTAAAGTTCAGAAAAAACATCAGTCTCAACGTGAATCACAGAAAAAGCAGGAGTCCCAGTCATCGAACCGGTCCGGGAATGAGTAGGGAGTGCAACGTCAAAATATGAAGAATTTCTTATTTCCATGACGTAATACTTGCAATATTCCTGTAACATTTAGATAATATAACTGTAACCTTAATGTTGACGGGGGGAATTGCTATGCACGCACTAGTTGTTATTTTGGCGATTATCGTGTTGGCCGGCGTTGGCCAATTGTATTTGAATAACCGGGAAGCTTTCCGGAAGAATAGCAAGCATCTGGCGACTCGGGACAATAAATTTCACGATGGGTCCGATCGTCGCCTAAGTTAATTTTCAGTCAACTGGTCGTTAGCGTTTACGCTGAGGGCCTTTTTCTTTGGGACGAATTTACTGAGCAGGGACGACCGGAATTTCAAGGTGAATGTGCTACAGTAGGTTTAGTGAAAAAACGAAAAGGAGTTGGTGGCCGATGACCACGCTTGTATTGGTCTCACATCCCCAGTTGGCGGATTCAACTAGTCAGCAATTTTTAAAAGAAAGTCTCCCCGATGACGACATCATCTGGGAACACATCGAGAGTTTGAGCTCGCTGGACGTTGCGCAGGAGCAGGCGCAGTTACGGCGAGCGGACCGAATTATTCTACAATTCCCGTTATACTGGTACGCGGCGCCGGCGGGACTCAAGCAGTGGGAGGACACGGTATTAACGCGGACCTTTGTTTACGGAGATCACCGGTACCCGTTGGCCGATAAGGAATTGGGCATCGTGGTCACAACCGGGATGCCCCGGCAGGCCTTTCAACGTGGTGGGGCTGAAGGCGTCACGTTGGATGCCGCCTTGGCGCCGCTGGCCGCCTTGGCACACCGGGCGCAAATGCGGTGGTTGCCCGTCTTTCCCATTTACCAATTCGGTTATCTAGAAGAACCGGAAAAATTACAGCTCGTGGTGGATTATCAGCGTTACCTGACGCAACCGCAGCCGGATAGTCTGGCAAATCGGCAGGACTGGTTTGCCCAACGGTTGGACGGTATGGTTGCGCGGTTGGCGGAGGATCAACGCACCACAGGCCGTTTGATTGCTAGCGTCTTTGAACAAAACCGCGAACAAATTGACCAGTTGCACGACACGCTGGCCATGATTAAGGAGCAAGACGATGACTGAACAATCGCAATGGTTAAGCCAACAGATCGATCAGTTGGCAGCACAACAAGAAAAATTTACGGACCGTGCCTTTTGGCTGGCCCTCAAACAAGTGGTCGCCGAACAGGACCGGCGTAGTGAGCAGCTCGGTGGCGAAGTGGACGGCCGAACGTGGCGTCCCGATCGGTGGTAGGACCATGTTGATTCAAAAAAGGGCCGGGGAAAATCTCCCCAGCCCTTCATTACGCTATTTCTTAATTGGCGCAATCCGCACCTTCTGGTTATTTAAAATCGCGGGCCATCGCCGCCCAATGGTTAACCGGACCGAATTTGTGGCCAACCGCAATGGGTGACCCAATTGCGGCGTTGACGAATTGTTTGGCAATCGTAATGGCCTGTTTCATGGGCGTGCCCTTGGCGAGTTCGGCGGTAATGCAGGCCGACAGCGAATCGCCAGTGCCGTTGACCCGGTTCGTTTCGTGGTAGGGTTCGCTCAACCAGAAGCTGTCACCAGATTCCAGCAAGACAAAGTCCTTCACGACGGTTTGATGAGGATCGGCGTGGCTGCCCTTGGCAATGATGTTCTTGGCCCCCATGGCTTGTAGCTTATGGGCGGCCGTTTCCATGTCGGCGTCACTGGTGATGGTCATCTCGGCGATCTTTTCGACCTCAAAGAAGTTAGGGGTCAGAACGGTTGCCAGTGGGATCAGGGTGGTGCGCAAGGTGTTAAAGGCGCTTTCTTCCAGCAATTGGTTCCCGTGCTTGGTCATAATCACGGGGTCGACGACTAAGGGACCAAAGTCAGCGGCCCGATAGTTTTTAACGACCGTGTGGATGAGTTCCGAATCGGCTAACATGCCCGTCTTAGCGGCCCGAATCCGATAATCATCGACGAGGTCTTTGAATTCCTGATCGATAAAGTCGGTGGGCATGGGAACGCTGGCGTGAATACCGTAAGAATTGCCGGCCACGCACGCTGTCATGACCGAGGCGCCATAGACGTGACGCGCGAAGAAAGTATGCAGATCGGCTTGCATGCCGGCACTGCCATCGCTGTCTGAACCGGCGATGGTGAGTGCTTGAGGGTAAGAATTTACCATGATTGATCGACCTCCGAAGTCAAGATTATAGGTTCCAGCATAGCATAAATCAGGTGGAAATGATGACCCAGATGCTTTATAAATTTAGTGATACCCCGGTCGTTAGGTAGCCGCGCCCAAACTACCGGCTGGCGATCGCTTAGGTTGGTTAGCGGCCGAACTTAAGCGAGTTGTTCGTAAATGGTGAAATCGCCGTGTAAATTAAAGGGGAGACTTGGTAACCGGATCATACGAGGAGGGCGGTCTATGATGGAACGACAATGGCGAGGCGTGCTGATCTGGAGTGTGATTGGGCTTGCGGCCAGTTGGTATGCGCTAATTGGTGCCGTCCAAACGGTTTATCGCTGGTTTCCCAACGAACCCGTTACTTTATTGCTCGGATGTGGACTAACTGTGATAAGCTTAGTAGGGTTGGTTCGTGCCAGTAGACGCGGTCCCTGGTGGGGCTTGATTCCCGCTACGGTGAGTGTGATTGCCGTAGCTTGGGGGTTGGTTGCCGACAGCACTCTGCTTTTATTAGGCTTGACCATTCCCGGGTTTTATTAATCTGATGAAAAAGTGTAGGAGGTAGGTTAACGCGCATGTTAATTCAACAAGGTCTTATTGAAAACGCTCAGCAGCCACAGGATATTCGAATTGAGGACGGCAAATTTACAGCGATTGCCGATCACTTAACCGCGAAGGATAATGAACAGGTGATTGATGCGCAAGGAAAATTAATTCTGCCACCTTTTGTTGACCCACACGTTCATTTGGACAGCACGATGACGGCCGGCGATCCCGAATGGAATCAATCTGGGACGTTGTTTGACGGGATTCGTATCTGGTCCGAACGGAAGAAGACGTTGAGCATCGAAGACGTGAAGACCCGTTCACGGCAAGCCCTGGAACGCCAAGCCAGCCATGGGGTGCAGTTTGTTCGGTCGCACGTGGACGTGACGGACCCGAGTCTGACGGCGTTAAAGGCCTTGATTCAGGTACGGGATGAAGTGAAGGACTTTATCGAATTACAGCTGGTGGCCTTCCCCCAAGAAGGGATTCTGTCGTTTCCACACGGTAAGGAATTGATGGAACAGGCCGCCAAGCTTGGCGTTGACGTCATCGGGGCCATTCCGCATTTTGAGTTCACGCGCGAATACAGTGTGGAATCCCTCCATTTCGCCGTGGATTTAGCTCAGAAATATGGCAAGTTGGTCGATGCCCATTGTGATGAAATCGATGATCCGGCCTCACGTGGGCTGGAAACGTTGGCAACCTTGGCTTTGGAGACCGGTTTGGGCGATCAAGTCACGGCCAGCCACACCACGGCGATGGGGTCTTACAACAACGCTTATGCCTATAAACTCATGCGCCTCCTGCAGATGTCCCACATTAACATGATTTCTAATCCTTTGATCAACACCCACTTGGGCGGTCGGTTTGACACGTACCCTAAGCGTCGAGGGTTGACGCGGGTTAAGGAGTTAAATGCCGCTGGCGTTAACGTGGCCTTTGGTGAGGATGACATCAAGGATCCGTGGTACCCGATGGGCGACGGTAACATGTTAGATGCGTTGCACATGGGAATTCACGTCACGCAGATGATGGGCTACGACGACATC
Source organism: Lactobacillus sp. HBUAS51381 (assembly GCF_012641095.1). Lineage (GTDB taxonomy): Bacteria > Bacillota > Bacilli > Lactobacillales > Lactobacillaceae > Levilactobacillus. Next base: position 36,368 of record NZ_JAAVSC010000024.1, on the reverse strand, counting down.
ATGGGATCCTACAAATTTGTGACGACCAACGGGGCCAAGGCCATGCACGTCGGCGACCACTACGGCATCGCCGAAGGAAAGCCTGCTAACCTGGTCATCATGAACAACGACAACTTCTATAATGCGTTGAACCAGCGCTCGGAGGTTCTCTACTCGATCCACCACGGAAAGATTATCGTGAAGACCGATCCCAAGCAGGTTCACCTGGATCTGTAAACAACTAGAAAATAACTAAATCAGTGAACACGATCAAAAATAGCCAGCGGATGGACGATACATGTCCATTCGCTGGCTATTTGTCAGGACTAGTCTCAAGAACGACTGCTATTCCCGTGTTTGACCAAAGGCAAAATACAGCCAGGGACCAATGGGTTGAACCAGGGCCAGCAGTAACCAGCCAAGCTTATGGCCCCGGCGAACATGTTTTGCCCGAAGAATATCCCAAATGACGACGCTTGATGCGGTGACTTCGAAGGCGACGAACGGGGCCATTCGTTGGCGTGTGTGGCGTGACGGCTTGGTATGGTGATGACGGTGAATTGACATCTAAAGGGCCTCCTTCTTTAAGTGTCTTCAGTATACGCTGTTCGCTATGTAAACGCTATCATGAGACTGTCTAACCGCAACCGGCCACGTGCGCAGTAAAATTGGTGGGGAAATAGGCGACTAAAAAACCCTCGCGAAAGTGACGCACGAGGGTTTCTGACAATCATTATTTCTTTGATTTAACCCGTTTGGCCTTTTTAACGGTCGTAACGGTCGCCGGTTTGGGTACCGCAACGGGCTTTTTCTTTTCTTGATGTTGGGCGCGCAGTTGATCTTTCAACGCCTCAATCTCAGTAACGTGTTCTTCCTTCCAGCTCTGGTACGAACCAGCGGAATCCGTGTCGTTGGGCTTTAAGCCGGTGTTCAGCCAGAAACAGGCCTCGGACAAACTTGAGAAGTTATGAATCCACAGGGTCTGACCGTTATCCGAGTCAAAGGCCACGTAGGAACGAAAATGTTTCTTTAAAAAGGTATGCCGTCGAATCTTGAAAGCCTCACGCTTACGGGTTAACCGATAGTCTGGTAAGATGTATTGGCCGGAGGCGGCCAGCTCTGGAAAACGTTCATCGCGTTGTTCCCGCTGGTCCTTAAGCATTGCGCGGGCTTGGTCGACGGTAATCATGGACGCATGGATTGGATTTTTCATCAAAAACCCCCTTAGAAATTTGAAAAATTAAGTAAAAAATGACAGTCTCCGGCCATTACTCACACTTACTAGGTTAGCATAATCTAAAAGTTATGGAAACAATTTACACTTTAAAATTATTGTTTTTTAAAAATTGGCGTTGGCCGAGCAAAAAAAATCTTTTCGGGCCCACCGGGAAATGGTATCGGCTTCATAAGGATTGTCATAGCGAATTTATTTAGAATGATGAAATCTATGGTAAACTAGCCTAGATTGGATTGAAAGCGAGGAATGAATGTGGCACAGAAATACTACGCGGTTCGTCGGGGTCGTAAGCCGGGAATCTACCGGACGTGGCCAGAAACGCAGGCGCAGGTGAGTGGTTTTTCCGGGGCGCAATACAAGAGCTTTACGACGGCCAGTGCCGCCGAGGACTTCATGCAGAGCGCAGACAAACCGCACCGGGCGACGGGGACAGCCAAGGCTGCGTCCACGTCAGCGCCGCTGAAGGCCGCGGCCATTACCGTCTATACGGATGGTGGATCGCGGAACACTGGCAACGTTGCGGGCGGCCACGTGCGAACTGACGACAAGGCCGCTTGGGCTTACCGGATCGAGTTGGTCGATGATGTGGTGACCGGTTCCGACGGCGAATTTGGGGCCAGCAACAATCGCATGGAAATTATGGCCTTTCGCAATGCCTTGCGGCGACTCGTGGACCTTCACCAGACCCAAGCCAGTATCGTCTTTGTGTTGGACTCACGTTACGTGCTAAACGCTGTGACGCAGGGCTGGTTAGCCGGCTGGAAGCGGCGAGGCTGGAAACGCAGTGCGGGCCCGTTAGCAAACGCCGAACTGTGGCAGGATGTGGATCGACTGTTGCCGCAATTCAGTCGACTGCAGTACCAGTGGACGAAGGGGCACGCGACAAACCAGGGTAACGTATTTGTGGATCATTTGCTTAATGAAACCATGGACCGGATGGGTCAAGAACGTCATCAGGGGCCTAAAAAACCCGTTGCGGACACTAAAAAGGAATCGCCCGCGCCCGCTTCACCGACACAGAAGCCGCAATCGGCTGTGTCACAAGCACCGTTGGCCCATACCACGGCCGAACAATCGGTCGCAGATATTGCCAAGGGACTTCGTGACCTACCGTTTCGTGATCATTAAGGGTATAATACCAACTAGAGATCACATGCGGATAATCTCATTGGGGGGACTAGTACCGGTCCACCAGTGACCAGACAAAACGTTCCAAAAAATCAAGTAGTGAATGGGGTACCGACGATGCAAGCAAAGTTAATTCCGTATTTGGAATTTGAAAACGCCAAAGAGGCCATTACGTACTATCAAAGCGTCTTTGGGGCAACCAACGCCTATCGGATCAGTCCGACAGCGGAGGAAGTCGAACAGTTTGGGTTAGCACCCACCGTTAATTTAGAGGAAATGACCATGCAGGGTGGCTTTAAGATCTTGGGGTTAGACATTCAGTGTGCCGACGCCTTAATGGGCCAACCCACGTCTTCTACGTTAATCTCGCTGATGATTGATGTTGATGCGGATGATTCAGCCAGTGTTAAGGCGTTAACGGGCCTTTATCAGCGGCTCCTCAAGTCCGACGTTAAGGTGATCAGTCCGTTTGGCGAACAGAGCGCTGGCGGTAAGATGGGCCAAGTCGTTGATGCTTACGGCATTACCTGGATTTTGCGGGAACAAACGGTATCGGGTGACTCGGCAGCGGAAACGATGTAAGTGCCCGCTACGGTGCCGTGACAGAATAGATGAATTATCGGGAGTATCGGGTGTTAAAACCGATGCGCCTTTTTTGGTAAGCGTCTGGGCCACATCGCCCAGACGTTTTGGTGTCTCCGAACCCAAATTACTGAAACGTAGGGCAAAGAGTAGCGCATTTCTGATAAGTGGTATCATAGGACGCAAGAGGAGTGATTGATGTAATGGCAACAGAACGGGAAAAAATGACGGCGGGCCAGCCCTATGAACAATTCGATTCGGAGCTGATTGCACGCCGGGTGGCGGTCAGAAAGCAACTGCGCGCGGTCAACCAATTAGATGACAACGATCAACGGAACACGGGTTACCGCAAGCTGATGGCGGACAGCGGGGATGATTTCTTCGTTGAAGCCGGTTTGGAATACGACTACGGCTGGAACATCCACATTGGGGACCATTTCTACGGCAACTACAACATGACCTTGCTGGATACGTGTCCCATTACGATCGGCGAGCACTGCTACTTCGGGCCTAACGTGGGCCTGTACACGCCGGTTCATCCCCTGAACGCCATGGCGCGGGTCCACGATGTCGAGATGGGTGCGCCCATTACGATTGGCGACAACGCTTGGTTTGGCGGCAACGTGACGGTTCTACCGGGCGTCACGTTGGGAAACAATGTCGTGGTCGGTGCGGGCGCCGTGGTCACCAAATCCTTCGGTGATAACGTGGTTTTAGTCGGCAATCCGGCCCACGCCATCAAGGAAATTGACAACGGTCCTACTGGTAATGCGGCGGCGAAAGCCCAGTGGCCAGAAAAGTTTGACTAAGACAAAGGGTTAAGCTATCACCTAAATTCTAATCAAATTCTTAGAATTCAATGATGATTGGTGATGTAAACGCTTTAATTCCCGCAGAAAAATCTTATCCTTATTCAAGATTTTACTAATCCTAGTGTCCGCGTATAATAGACTTTGGATATTGATTCAAAGAGATTTGCGTAGGCAATTTGTATTTAACCGTGATGGCGCTGTACAGGTGGCTCGTGTGACGACCCGTGTATAGCGCTTTTTTCGTACAATCTCTTCGAAACATGACCGCTGGAAGCTTGCTTCCAGGAAACAAATGAGGAGGATTATTTATTTTAGCGCGTAAAAATATTGATAAGTTAGTATTCGTACCAACCATCGTTTTATTTATTCTCGCGTCATTGCTATTTATCTTAGGTGGTAATCAATTACAAGCCACTCTGAGTTCATTATTGAACTGGATTGATACTCGCATGTCATGGGCCTATTTGATGGTGTACGTGATCAACTTCTTATTTTTTATGTATTTGGCATTTGGTAAATTTGGTAAGGTTAAATTAGGCGATCCCGATGACAAGCCCCACTACAGTAACTTTCAGTGGGGATCGATGGTCTTCGCCACGGCGATTGATGCCAGCATCTTAATGCTGTCCATCGTTGACCCACTGCGGTATCTCCAACACCCCGCGTTTGGGTTCAAGCCATTCTCCAGCAACGCTTACGGCGCTGCGCACATGTTGGGTCAGTTCAACTGGGGCCCGATGGCGTGGATGATGTTTGCACCGGCAACGATTGCGATTGCTTACGTGTTGTACGTTAAGCATGCCAAGGTGCAACGGGTCAGTGCCGCTATCACCAGCTTACAAGGTGACAGCAAGGGTAAAGTCATTGCCCGTCACGTGGTCGATTTCCTGGTGGTCTTTGGGATCATGGGGGGAATTGGCTCATCCGTAGGGATGGAAATTCCGATCATCTCGAAGGTGTTAAGCCGGCTTACCGGGGTTCAAGACAACCTCATGCTTAAGATTGAACTCTTTATCATTCTGTTTATTTTATTTGCCGTTACGGTTTTCCACGGATTAAACGGGGGAATCAACCGGTTGAGTTCCGCCCACATTTGGACGGCGCTGGGTCTGCTTGCCATTATTTTAATTATTGGCCCAACGATTTATATTTTAAATTCTGAAACGAATAGTATTGGGTTAATGGCCCAGAAGTTTATTTCGATGTCGACCAACACCTTACCGAACGGTGGGGACAGCACTGCTCAGCAGGAAACCATTTTCTACTGGGGCTGGTGGTTGTCTTACATGCCCGTCATGGGACTGTTCATCGCCCGGATTTCCAAGGGCCGGACGATTCGTCAGGTCTTAGTCGGCATGTTGACGTACGGGGCCTTAGGGTGCATGAGTTTCTACGCCATCTTTGGTGGCTACTCACTGTGGCTCCAACGGACCGGGGCCGTTAACTTGGTCCACATCTTAAATACGCAGGGGCAAGCGGCCGTGGTTGCCACGGTCATTGCGACGTTGCCATTTAAGATGATTATCTTGGCTCTGTACTGTATCTCTTGCTTTATCTTCCTGGCCACGACGATTTCGTCGTCCGCCTTCATCGTGTCATCTTTCACCAGTCTACACTTGGATGATGGTCAGGAACCTAGTCGGTGGAACCGGATGATCTGGGTTGTGGTCTTCATCATCTTCTCCTTCGGGATCGTGATGGTCGGGGGCTTCAAGACCGTTCAAACGGTTTCCACGATTGCTGGCTTCCCGTTGATGTTTGTCTGCTTACTGTTGCTGCATTCTATTTGGCACTTATTGGCAGCCAAGCCGAAACCAGCACCCGTGGTTGTTCCGCAACCCGTTGTGGTTCGTCGAATTACGGTTGAATTGCCGCGTGCGGTTCGTGGGCCAATGATTCTGTCGCCGGACCACGCGAGATAGCGCAGGGACCTGCCCGAGAGAACACGTTTCGGCGACCGTTAATCTCGTTAGAAAGACTTAGCGAGAAATCAGCGTCACCGATTACTCAAGAATAAATCACAAAGAGTCTGGGACAAAGTGCCCAGACTCTTTGTGTCTTCGAACTTAAATTGCCGAAACGTGGGCCAAAGGGCAGCTGGTTCTGCTTAAAACAGATAACCAAACAATCCAAGCCCGGGATTATTCGGTTATCTGTCTTAATGCTCACCAGCTAACCGCCCTTTGGCCCACTCTCTTTTCGTGGAACACCTAGTTGGCCCGATTACTTAAGCCCAGCAAGTACTTTCTGGCTCAGGTATGATACAATAGGGCCGAATCATCAATCACTGCAGGAGGGGTTTTATGGCAGACGAAAGTAACAATCCACTATTTTTCCGGCGAATTTTAATCACCATCGATGAGGATGACCGGCCCTCAACCAGTCGGGCGTTTCGATTCGCGATGACGATGGCTCGGGATTATCGCGCCCATCTGGGCATTGCTTCCGTACTGGAAAGTGATGATATCAGCATTTATGAGTCGCTGATGCCGGACAAGCTCAACGAGAAACGCGACCATCTCAAGGCAATCGTCAAGAGTTATGCCGATCAGGCCACTGCGTTTGGTGTGGAAGATGTCCGTCCGATTGTCGCTGAAGGCGGTGACGTCGATGACGTGGTGCTGGAGAAGATTATTCCAGAATTCCAACCGGATCTGGTCGTTTGTGGGGCGGACGTTGACTTTGCCAGCCACGGTCATCCGGGCGCCATCGGGTTACGGCTTGCCAAGAAGTCCGATGTTTCGGTTATCGTTATTCGTTAAATTAACAATGGTTCACCGCATAGTTTAAAGCGGTGAACCATTTTATTTTGGTGTATAATGGGGTTAGAATTGAAACGCTTTCACAAGGGGGAGATCACATGCAAGCACGACAGCTTCGCGGCTTCTTATTTGACCTTCATGGGGTGTTGGCTGATTCTTGGCAATACCATTTGGCTTCTTGGCAAACGGTTGCGCAAGAACTCCACATTCCGTGGACCGACCAATTAGCCGCGACATTACCCGGAATGAGCCGGGCCGATTCATTACTGACGATTCTGGCGTCTGTGGGCCGTCAGAGCGACTTTAGTCCCGCCCAGCGCCAAACGATCACGGATCACGAGAACGCGCTGTATCGGCAATATGTGGCCGCTCTGACGCCAGCCAACCGGTTGCCTGGAATCACGGCCTTCTTAGACAAGCTAGTTGCGGCAGGGTATCCAATGGCGCTGGCCTCGGCCTCAGCCAATGCGCCCGCCGAAATCACACGTCTCGGATTGGACCGGTACTTTCCTCACATTGTGGCGGCCAAGGACTTAAAGGCCAGTAAACCGGCACCGGACGTCTATCTTGCTGCGGCCGCGTTAATTCAGCGCAACCCGACCGATTGCATCGCCTTTGAGGATACGGTGACCGGGGTGCAGTCCGCCAAGGCCGCGGGGTGCTTGACCATCGGGATCAACACCCAAGACTTACCGCAGGCGGATGCCATGTTTCGGAGTACCCGTGAGCTTAGTCTGTCAGCCGTGCAGCGGGCACTCGATCCGCTAAGCGTTTAAGCAAAAAAGCCTTTAAAATGACGGCTTGGTTGTGTTCCTCGTCCTTGGCGCCGTATAATAAAATCACGTCTTGGTCGGTGAGGTGTTCGGCGACCAGGTCTAAAAAAGCGGGTAACGCTGCGTTTGCTTCAAGTTCGGCCACGTAGCGTTTTTTGAATTCTGGGAACTTTTCGGGCTCATGATTGAACCATTTTCGCAGTTCGGTGGTGGGGCCCATTTCCTTTTCCCAGGACGCGAGTTGCGCGTTCACCTTAGAAATTCCTCGCGGCCACAGTCGGTCGACGAGCACGCGATACCCGTCAAGGTCGGCGGGCTTGGTGTAGATTCGTTCGCATTTAATTGCCATAAGGTATCATCTCCATGGCCCCATTTTAACATAGTCAAATTGGAGGATAAAACGATGTCAGATGCTTTAGCTGAATTTTTTACAGGGCGGCCCACGCCCCAGATTGCGCGGGATTTATTGGGTCACGAATTGGTCTATCGAACCCCAGCCGGGACCATGAGTGGGTGGATCGTCGAGGCCGAAGCGTATCTGGGTGAGCAGGATACGGCGGCCCACGCCTTCAACGGCCGGTACACGGCGGCTAACGCGGCGTTGTACGATGCGCCGGGGACGATTTACATTTACATCTTGCGGGGTTACTACATGTTTGATGTGGCCACCCAAGCAGCCGGGACCCCGCAAGGAATCCTGATTCGGGGGATTGAACCTCACGAGGGTCTGGACCTCATGCAACAGAATCGCGACAAGCCGGTACCGGACGTCACCAACGGTCCGGGAAAATTAATGGCGGCGCTGGGCATTCAATCTAAGGACTTGAACCGGACAATGCTGGGGGCGCAGAACCTGACGATTACTCCGGAAATGACGCGCCAACCGAAGCAGGTGGTCGCCACGTCGCGGGTGGGCGTGTCGGCCGGTAGCTGGCAGGATCGGCCACTGCGGTTCACAGTGGCGGGCAATCCCTTCGTCTCCGGTAGCCGCAAGCGCGACTGGGACCGCGAACACCACGGCTGGATATAGTTTTATGTGGATTCCTGCCGCCTTGCCGTTCACCAAATTTGGTCTGGATCGCGGTGGGCAGGATCGGGAAAAGCCAAAGCCCGGTCTTTTCCCTCGCTTTGAGCCGTCAGCCCGCGTCTCAAAGACGCCAGTTTCCAAGCAGAACACTTGAAAAATCCCACGGCTGAGACCAAATTTTGCTCACTCACGGCTACATGAGATGTATCCAATTAAACTGGAAGAACGTTGCTATTCCAGCGATATCAATGCACGGTTAGTCGATTTTAACTACCGTAACCGGAGGCAGGCAGAGATGTAGGCAGCCGCAGGTGGTCGTTGATGATTAATTTTATGGTGATAAACCTTATCAGCTGGAGACTGTTCGTGAACTTTCAACCTTTAGTAAAATAAAATCCGCCGTACCAACGATGACTCATCGCTGATACGGCGGATTCTTTTGTTTAGATTAATAGGGTTTGTACCCGAAGTGCACGGCCGCCGCCCCTAGATTGAAGAGGTGGTAGTGCACCCGCGTCAGGCCCGCTGCCGTAAACATCTCGGCCAGTTGTTCCGCCGAAACGAAGCGGTGGGTCGACTGTTGAAGGTAGTTGTAAGCCTGATAGTGGTGAGCCACCAGCCTGCCCATTAACGGGACCACGTGGCCAAAGTAAACTTGCCAGCCAGCGTGAATAACGGGATTGGTGGGTTGTGAGGTTTCCAGACAAACCACCTGACCTCCAGGTTTGACCACTCGAGCCATTTCTCGTAGGACTTGATTAGCATCGGGAACGTTGCGCAGGCCAAAACCGATCGTCACCACGTTGAAACTATTGTCAGGATAGGGTAGCCGCATGGCGTCGCCCTCACGGAGCGTGATGCGGTCGGCCAGATTTGCGGCGCGTACCTTACACCGTGCCTCACGAATCATCACGGGGCTAAAATCCAAGCCAACCACCCGTCCGGCGGGGCCAACCGCCTGAGCCAACGCTAACGTCCAGTCGCCGGTCCCACAGCACAGGTCCAGCGCAAAATTGCCGGGGCGAACCGCCATTGCCGTCATGACCCGTTGCCGCCAGATGTGGTGTGTGCCCAGGCTGATGACGCTATTCATTTGATCGTATTGCGGGGCAATCTGGTCAAAGAGGTGTTGCACCGTGTGTTCCGGGGTCTGGTTGGTCAGTGCCATGCGGGAAGCCTCCTAAGATTAAAGCCGGTACTTTTCGTCGATCGGGTCATCTTGGGACGTTAAGATCTTAGGACCATCGTCCGTAATGACCAAGGTGTGTTCGTATTGGGCAGATAGTGAGCCATCAGCCGTCACGTAGTATTCCCATGATTTGTCAGCCGTTTCCCGAGAGGCAATCTCCCAGGTGCCGAGGTTAATCATGGGTTCGATGGTGATGGTCATGCCGGCGCGCAAACGCAGGCCCTTACCCGCTTCGCCGTAATTTGGCACGTTGGGTTGTTCGTGCATCGTTGGTTGAATGCCGTGGCCGATTAATTCACGGACATCGCCCATGTGTTCCTGGCCTTCGGTGTAGGCTTGAATGGCGTGGCCGATGTCACCGATCCGGTTGCCCACGACGGCCTGGTCGATCCCCAAGTACAGGGATTTCTTGGTGACGTCCATCAGGTGTTGGGCTTCCGGACTAATCTTGCCGACTGCATAGGTCCAGCAAGAGTCGCTTTCGAAACCGTCCAAGTTCACGGTCATATCGACCGCCACGATGTCACCTTCCTTGAGCAGGAGATCCTTACGCGGGATGGCGTGGGCGACTTCATCGTTCACGCTGACACAGGTGGCATACTTGTAGCCTTCAAAGCCCTTTTCGGACGGAGTGGCGCCGTGTTCGGCGATGTACTTGTTGGCAAACCGTTCGATTTCCCAACTCGAAATCCCTGGCTTAATGATGTCACGCAGGCCCTTGTGGACACCCGCTAAAACGGCCCCTGATTCGGCCATTTTCTTAATTTCACGATCTGATTTAATGGTTATCAATGTGTTGCCTCCTCAAAATTTCGTACACTACTAATCTACACCTAATTGCGCGTTTAGGCGAACTCGCGACTCGATCATCACCGGTCGGCGTGGCGCTTGAAGAAATGATGCTTCACGTAAGCGGCAGCCAGCAGGGCGAACACCACGAGTAGGGTGGTGCGAAAGTCGGTGATGAAGTTGATGATTAGAAAGACCAACAAGCCAATGATCACGATGAAGATGAGGCTATCGATGATGGCTTTCACGTTCATTTAGTGTCCTCCCTTAGCGTATTTAGACGGCACAAATGAGCCCGGGACGAAACACCCAGACCCTTTGTTCCACGCTCGCATGAAGCCGTGTCTATTCGGCCTTCAGCCGATCAATGTTTCCCTTGTCAATCTGTTCCAAGATGCGTTTCGCCTCAGTAATGCGAGCGTCGCAAAGAAAATTCATTGCGTTATCCTTTTCCTTCTTGGCGCGATTCATTTGTTCCGTCAAGAAGTTAATCTCGTCGTGTAAATATGCTACTAAATCCATAGTTTACCCTCATTCCTTGCGTAATCCGCTTGACCGATAACGATCGGTCTTAATTAGCTTCATTGTACCAAAGATTAGGGGATAAGTAACTTGATTGTATAGCTGATCATTGCGGGACGCCTGAGTTTACAGCAAACGAGAAAAGGACTAGGATAAAGGTCAGTTAATAATGCTTCTAAAGTGGACATGAGGGAGGAATTACATGGCACAACCAATTGATTTACAGGGGCGGCCATACAATCATCTGGCGTTTATCTGGACGTTACTGGCGGGGACCTTTACGATGTCTATCAGTCAATCGTCACTGTCGACGGCGTATCCCACGTTGATGCGCTACTTCGGGGTCCCAGCCTCGACGGTCCAGTGGCTGACCACTGGCTTTATGCTGGTGATGGTCGTGATGATGCCGGTGAGTCCATGGCTCTTAAATAATATTCGTTTTCCCGTTTTGTTTGTTAGCGTTCTGGCCTTATTCGATATCGGGACCTTTATTATTTATTTAGCCCCAAGCTTTGGCCTGATGATGTTAGGTCGGGTGATGGAAGCGATGGCAGTGGGGATTATGTTCCCATCCTATCAAACGGTCATGTTGCGGATTACCCCAGAAGGCCAACGGGGCGGTGTTATGGGAATGGCGGGCCTCGTCATGGGGTCTGCTTTGGCCGTGGGTCCCATTATCTCGGGGATCGTCTTACGGTATACGACTTGGCAAGGGCTGTTCGTGGTCTTCATGGTCATCATTACCATCGTCTTCTTAATCGCGTTGAAGACGATTAAGGATGTCATGCCCCAACACGACTCACGCCTGGATTACTGGTCCGTTATCAGTAGTGTCGGCTTCATCGGGATTCTTTACGTGGTCAATCAGATTGGAAAGGCCAACGTCAACTGGGGCCTGATGACCGGGTTACTGGTGGTCAGTGTGCTAGCCGTGGCGTTCTTCGTTTGGCGACAATTTCAAATGGATACGCCGTTGCTGGATCTGCGAGTCCTCAAGACCTTTAACTTCGATCTCGCAGTTCTACTGACGGGAACCTCGTATATTGCGTTAATCGTCGTGACGATTATTTTCCCACTGTACTACCAAGAGGTGCTGGGCCTCTCGCCGTTTGCGTCCGGAATGGCCTTGGTTCCCGGTGCGGTTATCTTGAGTCTGCTCAATCCACTGACCGGGAAACTGGCCGATCGGATTGGCTTCAAGGGCACAATGCTGACGGGGATGTCGATGATTGTCCTGGGCTGGTTATGGCTGGCGGTCGTTTCCAGTCGTCAATCCTTAGTGGCCATGATTCTGATTGCGGCCCTGATTGAGGGGGGCAACGCCTTCGTCATGATGCCAGCGGTCACGTTGGGGGCCAACTCGTTACCTGACCAATTAATCTCACATGGGACGGCCGTGATTACGACCGTACGGCAGATCCTGGGGTCAACCGGGGTCGCCGTGGCCACGTTGATTCTGGCCATGGTTACGGCCAGCCACGTCAAAGTTGTCAGTCATGCCGCCGCAACGCTATCAGGATACCACGCGGTCTTCGTCACCTTCTTGGTGGTCGCCGTGGTCGGTTGGATCTTTGCGGCAATGCTACGGGATGGTCGCAAGACGAAAGCAGCCGCTTAAATGCTTTAAATGCTAATTTAGAAGTCCACTCGTGACATGACGAGTGGGCTTTTTCCTTAAAGAATTCCTAACATTGTAGTGAATAAATGGTTCAGACGGCTTTTGAGTTTACAATGGGGGTAACGAATAGGGGGAGGATGTATGTTTGTTCATAGTTTGGGGGCCAAGGTACCGCTGATTATCTTTTTAGTTGCCCTGGGGAGCTTCATGATGGTTCTAGGGCGGCCGATTGGGGGCAACGACCAGTCGACCGGTTGGGGACTTTATCGCTTGGACTTCTTGCGGACGAGTCTCAGCTTACTGGCCTGTTGGGGGATTGTCTTATTGGTCGTGGCGGGACTGGGTGTCCTAGCGGGTCACAATCAGCAGATCGTCACAGTTTGGCATCAGTTTCTGCCTAAACGCACCACGGTTAGCTTGTTGGGTCTAACCGCGTTGTTGGTGGCCTTAGGTGGGTTCAATACCTACATGCAGACCAATCGGCCATTTCGATTGGCGCAGGCGGCACTGGCAAAGGTGGTGGCGGATCAAGATGAGCCAACCATTCAACGCTTGAGCACGACGCCAGCGGTCGCAGCGGCGGTGCGTCAAGCGCGCTACGCTAAGATTGCCTATGCATTGGGGAATACGGACCATGAAAAATTGTATCTGGCGACCCTGCAAGGTAAACGTGAAACGGATGTGGTGGTTATCTTAAGTGCGACACCGCGAGATCCGCTTAAATTGTGGAACACGTATCGACTGAAGACCGTGGCATCCGCGGATGAGGAATAAGCCAATGACGACTAGATTGCGGCAATTCAAGAAGCGATTCGTCGCGCACTGGTACCGGATTGGTCCATTTAGAAAGGGCCTTGAGTTGCTGATTGTGGGTTTACTCCTCCTGTCGACGGTGCCCAGTAATGCGGTGCGGGCGGCCATCTTGTTAGACGGTCATCCGCAGTTGGCTCGTCGAGTAACCGTCACGAAGGCCCCGGCATCGGATACGCGTTACGTCTTGGGGCGCTTCCATATTGGACGAATTTACGAAATTGATCGCTCCTACTTGGATTCGAGTGCGAGTTTTGAAGTCGTTGATTTTCACGTGACGCGAATCTTGATTTTTAATGTGGCCTATCCGACCCCAGAGCCGGGGTGAGATGGTACACGAAGGCTATGCGAGGGTAAAAAGGTGAAAATAATGAAGGCAAAGAATTCACGAGTGCTCGGCGAATTTACGGTTCGAAGAAATGGAGATTCGTTCGTCCCCGGAGTAAGCCCAGAGTGACTCACGCAACTAGGTTCTTGTATATTAGGTTGAGTAAGGCAGCGCAACGCTTAGTGAGCAAAGTAATTTTGCTGGATAAGTGGACCAATCGATGATAAAATAGCACCAATCTGACAACAATGGGAGTGATTTGATGATAAATCCGTCACAAAAAGAACGACTGACGATCCGAATTGATGCTAAACGTAAACAGGAAGCTGCTGAAGTTGCGGAATCGCTGGGAACGGATCTGTCTAACGTTATTAACATGTTCTTGGCGCAAATGATCAAAGAACAAGCTTTGCCCTTCACTCCCGGTCGATCTAAATCGAAGAGTGAATTAGACGAAGCTTTGGAGGATGTTGAAGCTGGACGTGTCAGTAAATTTTCTAGTCCTGATGCACTTTTCAGGCATCTGCATGATTTAGAGAAAACAGCCAATTGATTAAATACTCACGGACCACAGCGCGGTTTGATCGTTCACTAAAAAAGTTGAGTAAAAAGCATTATGATTTAGCACGCCTAGATACGGCAATTAAAACAATTTTAGCTGAAGACCATGAAACACTCATCCGCCAATTCGATTGGCATATGTTAACCGGCAATCTTGTCGGTATCAACGAAATTCATGTCGACAAAAATTGGTTGCTTTTGTATCAAATCATCAATGATGATGAGCTCACTTTGCTTTTACTTAATACCGGAGGCCACAATATCTTGTAGTCGTAGGTGGTCGTTGATGACTAATTTAAGGGCGCCAAGCCTTATCAACACTCGCGCTTACGAGGCCTCAATTTTTAACTAGCAAACAAAAGCTATACCGAATCGGTCAAAATATGGCTGATTTGGTATAGCCTTTTTAGAGACAAATTAAAGTGTAACTAATGCGTTTCCGCAAAGCCGCGGCGACCACCAGGCTTAGGAATCTGATTTTGCATCATGACGCTGAAGCCACCGTCAATCGCGAGGCCGGTGGCGTTAATGTAGCTGGACCGGTCGCTGGCCAGGAATAAGATGGCATTGGCGATATCATCGGTCGTGCCGATGCGCTTGCTGGCAGTCAGTTCTTTGCGGCCATTCTCAACCTGTGGATCGGCATAGAAGGCTGCGGACATCGGCGTTTTGACCAGGCAAGGTTCGAGGACGTTACTTCGGATACCGAACATGCCCCATTCGGCCGCGACCTGCTTGGACAGCATGTTCACGCCGGCCTTGCTGGTGCTGTACGCGCCACTATAGGTTTCGGGGATGTCACTGGCGACCGTAGAGATGTGGACGAAGGTGCCATGACGTTGTTGAATCATCAGTTTGCCGAATTCGTGCGTGATTAAATAGTAGCCGTTCAGATTCACATCCAGCACCTGTTTCCAGGTGGCGTAGTCGAGATCCTCTAACGGGTCGAACTTGAGAATACCGGCCGTGTTAATGACCACGTCAACCCGGCCAAACTTGGCCTGAACCTGGGCAACGGCGGCCTTAACGCTGTCCGCATCCGTTACGTTGCAGGCCACCGCTAATGTTTCAGTGTGGTGTGCCGTGGCTAACTTGGTCGCAAAGGTCGTCACGGCATCTTTTTTCATGTCCAGCGCGACCACCTTCGCGTTTTGATCCGCCAAGGCTTCGCAAATCTTGGTACCCATGCCACCGATGGCACCGGTGACCACACAAACCTTATCGTCTAAACCCAACCAATTTTCTGACATCAGCTAATCCTCCTTAAAGATTTCATGACGAACGGCGGCGACCGGCATGTCGTGCCCGGTCCAGAGCTTAAAGGCCGCAACGCCTTGGTTCAACAACATCCCTTGCCCGTTGAATACGTGGGCCACACCCGCTTGTTTTGCCACGCGCATCAGCTTGGTCTCGGCCGGCGCGTAGACGGTGTCAAAGACGGTCATGTCGCGGTGGAACCAGGTGGGGTCATCGACCAAGGCTTGATCGATGAGCTTACCCATGCCTAGTCCCGTCGCATCCGTGTAGATGTTGCTGGTGGCGATGGCTTGTTGAAAATGAATGCGATCTTCGAGCGGCGTGAATGTTGCGTGACAGTCAGTCTGGTCGTTGATGACCTTGACCACCCGTTTGGCGTTGTCCACCGAGGCGTCGTTGAGATTGAAGACGTTGAGATTGGTAAGACCGTTGAGCGCGGATTGAATGGCGATCGGTGTCCCGGCACCGCCCACGCCAGCCAGCGTCATAGTTTGTCCGGCTAGCGGCACGTTGGCATCCTTTAAGGCGTTGACAAAGCCAATTCCGTCGGTGGTGTAGCCGGTGAGGACGCCATCGTGGTTCACGACCGTGTTGACGGCACCAATCATTTGAGCGGCGTCATCGAGATGATCGAGTAGGGGAATGACTTTTTGTTTAAAGGGCATCGACACGCTGACGCCGGGCATCTTGAAGGCCCGAACGGCGGCAATCGCCTGGGCGAGATTCTTGGGGTCCACGTCTAATGCCAAGAAGCGATCGTTCATCTTCTCATGCGCAAAGGCAAAGTTGTACATCGCCGGTGACTGCGAATGGCCCGCCGGATGGGCGATGAGCGCGATTAATTGGGTATGACCATCAATTTTCATGTCAGAAACTTCCTTTCATGGAGGACGGCTGCGTCGACGTAAGTGGGAAACCGCCCTGATTATAAATATTTTGATAGCGCTTTACCCCTTTATGGTAAGTCACAAAAATCACGATTGCCATTAATTAAAGTGTAAAGTCGCTTCCTTCTGGCCGGCTTTTAGGCTAAAATTACCGGTAAGACATTATGAAAGGGGCTTCACCATGCAGACACCAGCAGCAATTGATTTGGCTTCATTTTACGCCAATCCCGACCGGAACGTCGCGGTCTTGGACTACAACACGCGCTTCATTACCAGTATCTTTGATCTGGTAAACAGTGACGAACTCGCCGATTTTGTTCGGTTATTTTTAGATGAACAACGGGATCACACGCCGGACGTAGCTGACGCAGCGACCACCTTTAATTTGGTTACACCACAGGTTTATTTGGCCACCATCAAGGCGATCCTGACCAATCAACCGGATGCCTTTGCCACGTATCAAAAGTCAGAAATCTTGGCCAGCATTGAAGACCTCTACTCCTACTACCGGACGTATCTACGGGTCGCTACGATGACCATTAAACGTAATGACGTGGTCGCCAGTGAATTCATGACCATCGACCAACGATTCAACGATTTGGTCATTCGTCTATACCGGACGATTGAAGAGAAGCTTCAGGGCCACGCCAACCACGTGTACCGGCAAGTGAGCGCCGGGTCTAGCGCCTGCGTGCTCTTACAGAAACTAAAATGGCCGATGCCCACCGGCTATGAGAAGCTCCAAGACATTCGCTTCATCGATCGGATCATGTTGCGGCCACCAATGATGCTCCACACCAAGAGTAACAAGCGGAAGGGGACCTTTACGGCGACCCAAGTGAACCCGTTAACCAACTTCACGGGTACGTCGGACGATTTCTTCTGTTACCCGGCCATGATTGGTGAAAGTCTGGCCTATATCTACTTCCACCGCGATTATCTGGCTTCCGGGCTGGCCCTGGCCAACTTATTCCAGCTCGCTGATGCGCAACAGGTCGCCGATCACAAACCCGACTTGGTCCTGCTATTTGGGACGCCGGGCGTGGCGACGGATACCGATCCAGAGAATGGCCATTACTTCTACGACCAGGCCAATGACATTTACGTTGGCCAGATTCCGTACAACGATCAGACCACATACTTTGGCTACATGAAGAAGATGTGCCTGACCTTGCACAACCTGCACATGATCGCGCAGAAACGCCTGCCGATTCACGGGTCGATGATGAAGATTACCTTCGCCAACGGGCAGACCAAGACGGTGGTCTTCTTCGGCGATTCCGGGGCCGGCAAGTCCGAATCCATCGAGGCCTTACAACAGGTCGCCGATGATCAGATTGTCAGTATGGAAACGATCTTTGACGATATGGGGAGCTTCACGTTGGCTGGTCAAGAGCTGTACGCACAGGGAACCGAAACCGGCGCCTTCGTGCGGCTCGATGACCTGAGCAGTGAGGTGGCCTTCAACAACATGGACCGGGGGATCTACATGAATCCCGAACAGAAGAATGCGCGGGTTATCATTCCGGCCAACACCTGGCCACGCGTCGTCGCCCACCACCACATCGACATGTGGGTCTACGCCAATAACTACGATGATGCCGTGGGCGTTCACCGCTTCACGGATCAGGAGACAGCCAAGAAGACGTTCATCGCTGGCAAACGTAAGGCGCTGGGTACCACGGATGAAGTGGGGATGAGTACGACCTTCTTCGCCAACCCGTTTGGCCCGGTTCAGGAACAGGCCGCCACGCAGCCGATCATCGATGCCGTTTTCGACCGGCTGTTCACGGACGGCGTCTACGTAGGTGAAATTTACACCCACCTGGGCAACGACAAATCACAGGCCAAGCTCAACGAATCGGCGAAGGAATTGTTGGCCGAGTTATTGAAGCTCTAGGTCCAATGAATTTACCGTTACACTTACTACTAATGTAAAAAGTTAGAGATTTGTTGCAGCCTTTTTTGAAATGTTGTGGTCAGTTGTTGGCGACTTGGGGGTGGGCTGGCCGCCTTATCGTTCGCGCCATTGCGGAGAATGGTTCAAATAGCGTAATGCAAGAATCGACCGACACAAAGTAAAATGCCGGCACATCAACGTTTTGATAGCGTTGATGTGCCGGCATTTTTTGTTCAGTCAACTTAAGATGGTCGAAAGTGGCCTGTGGTTGTGCAGTTGGTTAACGACGTTGTGGTGCTGTTCTCGTAGCCGTGAGTGAGCCAAATCTGGGCTCAGCCGGGGCATTCATAACTGATGGGTTACCAGTTATGAATGGGCGTCTTGGAAACGCCGGTTTGTGGCGGTTTCAAGCGAGGGACGAGACCGTCTTTCAGGCTCGTCCCGGTCCTTCCCCAGCGTTCCAGCCCAGACTTTGGCGAACGGCAAGGCGGCCAGTTAACCACAATCTTAAAAGGTCAGACGAATTGGTCCAGCAGAGCGGACATGAAGGCGGAAGCATCGCCCACGTAACCGTAATCCGCCACATCAAAGATTGGCGCATCCTTATCGGCGTTCACCGCGACAATGGTCTGGGAACCCTGCATCCCGACCAGGTATTGGACGGCCCCGCTAATCCCAAAGTTGAGGATTAATTCGGGGTGGATCGTATTCCCACTTTGTCCAATTTGGTCGTCGTGCGTAAAGCGTTCCTGATCGGTCAATGGCCGGGAGACTCCGATGCGGCCGCCGAGCTTTTCGGCGAGTTTAGTGGCCGTGTCGATGGTGGCGGCACCGGCAGCCCCCCGACCTAAGGCGACGACGCGGGTGGCATCACCGACCGTAGTAGCGGTGTTGACCACCGGTGTTGCCGCCTTGACCTGGAGCCGGGCGACGGGATGAAAGATGATCGTTTCTGTCGTGACAGTGGCCTCGCCAGGCGTGGTTTCGGCGACGAAGGTGTTGGGCCGGACCGTGGCCATTTGTGGCCGGTGGTCGGGGCAAATGATTTCACACATGATGTTGTCCCCGTAAGACGGCTTGGTGGCGACTAGGGTCTCGTCGTCGAAACGCAGGTCCAGACAGTCGGCGGTCAGGCCGGTTTGGAGCTTGGCCTGTAGCCGTGGGGCGATAGACCGCCCGGTGATGGTGGCCCCGAAGAGAATCGAGTTTGGTTGGTATTTGTGGACTAATTGTTCCAGGGCGTCGGCGTGTTCGGCGTCGGTCGCCGTAGGGAAGCGATCGTCACGGACGATCCGAATCTCGTCGGGGCCGTACGCGGTTAATTCGTCTTCCAAGTGGTCGTTGTTGGCTTCAAATAAGATGACCACGGTGTGAAAGGCATCCCCAGCCAAATGCTTGGCCTTAGTAATCAATTGTTGCGTCGTGGGTTCAATGTGGTCTAAGCGGCGTTCCGCGATGACCCACAGTTCTGGTTTTGACATAGCAGATTCCTCCTTAGATTAATTGACGACTCTTTAGGGCGGTGATAAGTTGACTGGCGGCCTCGCTTGGCGTCCCCGTCAGTGGTGTCAGTTCACGTTTGACCGGCTTGGGCGCGTAGACCTTGGTGACGATGGTCGGTGAGCCGGCCTGACCCAGCCGGGAATCGTCTAGGTCGAGGTCATCGTGGTGCCAAACGGTCAGCGGCTTATCGAAGCTCAACTGGATATTGCGCGGTGTCGGGTAGCGCGGCGTGTTCAGCTCGCTACGAACGCTGACCACGGCTGGCAGTTGGGCGACCAACGTTTGCTTGGTGTCCTCCAGCAGGCGTTCGGCGGTGACTTCGTTCTTGCCGCTCAGACGCAGGCTAGCCGCGTAAGTAATCTGGGGTTGGTGGAGAAATTCGGCGACGATCGGGCCCACTTGACCAGTATCGGCGTCGACGGCTTGTCGGCCAAATAAAATCAGGTCGGCATCGCCAATCTTTTTCAGCGCTTGGGCGATGACGTAGCCGGTGGCCAGGGTATCGGCACCCGCGAAGGCCCGGTCGGACAGGAGATAGCCCGCATCGGCGCCCATCGCCATGCCTTCACGCAGGGATTCCGCGTAGTCGTCGGGGCCCATGGTGAGCAGGGCCACTTGGACGTCTTCACTGGCCGTGTCCTTGAGGTGCAGGGCCAGTTCAATGGCGTTTTTATCAAATGGATTCATAACCCCAGCCAAGCCACGCCGATCCAGGTTGTGGGTCACTGGGTCGATGGTGACGTCGTTGGTTTCGGGAACTTGCTTAATACATACGACAATTTTCATGGGGAGACCTCCTATTTGTTAAATTCGGCGGTGGCAATGGCGGACCGCATCTTTTCGACGGTTCCTTCGGCGATTTCCATTGCCCGCGCATCACGGATCAGGTGTTCAACCGGATATTCGCGACTGTAGCCGTAACCAGCCAAGATCTGTAAGGTGTCGTCACCGGCACTGACGGCGGCCCTAGAGCCGTGAGCCTTAGCCATGGCGGCTTCTTCGCTGTAGGGTTGGCCGGCCGCTTTCAATTTAGCGGCGTTTTGGTACAACAGGCGCGTGGTTTCCTTGCGCATAGCGATGTCGGCAACCTTACGATGGGTGACTTGCAGGTCGGTCAACGGCGTGTTGCCGGCTTTCCGTTCCTTGGCATAGTCGGTGGCAATCTTTAAATCGTGTTCCATGATGCCGGTAAGCACGGCGCCCATCAGAATGCGGGCGTCGTCGTGGGCGGAATCACCGATCAGGCCGCCATCGCCCAATTTACCCAGCAGGTGGTCGTCGTCAACCATGATGTGGTCCATGACGATTTCACCCACGGGCGTGCCGCGCAGACCGATGAAGTCTTCGCGTTTCCCAAATGAGAAGCCGGGCATATCTTGGTCGACCACAAAGACGGAGAGTTCTTTGGGGGCGGTCTTCACCAGGACACAGTAGACTTGGGCCAAGCCACCGTTGGTAATCATAATCTTGTCGCCATTGATGACCCAGTGGTCGCCTTCACGGGTAGCCGTGGAGCTGATACCCATAGGATTGGACCCGCCGGAGGCTTCGGTCATGGAGAAGGCGAAGATCCGGTCATTGGCGGATGGCAAGAGTTTCTTCTGCAGGGCCGGGGTCCCGAATTTTAGAAGTTGATCGATGGTTTTAAAGTGGCCCTCGAGGGTGACCGCCGTGCTGGCATTTCCCCTAGCAATGTGGTTCAACGCTTTGGCCGTGACCTCGGGGCCGAAGCCGGCGCCACCGAATTCTTGTGGGAGCATGATGCCGAGGAAGCCGGTATCCGTTAACTTTTGCATGAAACCAGCCGGGAAGTCACCCGCTGCATCCATGGGCATGTCTTGGGGACTAATCTCGCGTTCGGTATAGTCGTCGACCATTTGGAGCAGTAGCTTCTCAGCGGCAGCAGTTGTAGATGGCATAAATAGTTCCTCCTTATACGAACAATTTAATTGTGTAAAAGTGCACGATTCGAAGTAAGTATAGCGAATAATCAAACGATAAGTCCAGCAAAAGTATTACTATTTTTAGAAATGAACGGTTGCGGCTAGGTACGATTCCGGTCATAAAAAAATTGGTACTGACCAGCTGATTATTATACAATGAAAACGGATTCTAAATTGGAGGAATGACTCATGAACGTTAAGCAAACTGTTGTAGGAACCATTGAAAGTCAGCCGGTCACTCAGTACCTGTTAACCAATCAACAAGGGACCCGTGTGTCCGTTTTGTCCTGGGGGGCAACGTTACAAGAATTTAGTGTTGTTGAGGGTACCCGTCGGCAACAACTCGTGGTGGGAGAATCCGATTTCACCGCTTACGATCACAATGGTTGGGCGCTGTGCCAAGCCTTGGGCCGGGTTGCCGGTCGAATTGGCGGGGCCCAATTTGAATTGGATGGGCAAACGGTTCATTTGGAAGCCGGCGATGACGGCAACGCCATCCACGGTGGCCCGCACGGTTTTAAATGTGTCAACTGGGCTGGGACGACGCACACGACCGACGACACGGCTAGCGTGGCGCTGACCTATATCGCGACGCCAGAAGCCGATCGCTATCCTGGGACGTTGGCAACCACCATCACCTATACGTTAACGGCGGCTGACCGCTTGGAGATTAGCTTTACCGGGAAGAGCGATGCCGACACGCTGTTTAACCCGACGATTCACACGTACTTCAATGTGACCGATGATCAACATAGCCTGGATCAACAGTGGCTGTTACTGAGTGGGGACAAGCGTCTCGAACTCGATGACACCAAGGTGCCGACGGGGAAGAAGCTGCCAACGGCGGGCACCGGCTACGATTTCAGTCAGCCCCGGACGATTGCGGATGGGCTAGCCGAACTCAAGCAAACGGGTGCGGTCGAATACGATGACGCCTTTGAGGTCGTTCCCAGCGCCACCACACCGATTGCGGCGATTGGGGATACCACGGGACACCGCCGCGTTGCCCTTTACTCCGATCGGAGTGGTCTGGTGGTCTTCACGGCCAATCCAACGGACGCTAAACGGGCAAAGGTCCGCGATTACAATGCCCTAGCCTTAGAGGCTCAGGCATTACCGGATGCCATTCACCACGATGACTTTGGGGACATCGTGTTGCCGGCCAACCAGACCGTGACCCACACGATTGCCTACCAGTATTTAGCCGGTGGGAAGGACTAAATTGAGCGAATGATTTGCTTAAACTGTGACCGGGTCATGTAAAAGTTGGGGTGTTGCTGGTATAGTAGTGGTATTGGCATCAGGTTGGTGACCGTTCACCTCAGGGGAGAGCAACGGATGATCAGGATTGGCGGTACGTCAGTCGGGGACCCGCACCAACCGTGGTGAAATGTTAAGTGACGATTGAAAAGGAGAGGTTTAGATGAGTTGGCAAGATAATTATCGCGTTTGGCAAGAACAAACCACCATGCTTCCGGATATCAAGCGAGAATTAGACGCGATGGCGGATGATCCCAAGGCGTTGGAAGCGGCCTTTAGTGGGCCTATGAGCTTTGGAACGGCCGGGATGCGGGGCGTTATGGGCCCTGGAATTGGCCAGATGAACGTGTACACGGTTCGCCAAGCTACCGAAGGGGTGGCCCGTTACCTGGATACGCTGGATGACGCGACTAAACAACGCGGGGTTGCGATTAGCTTTGATTCCCGGTACCATTCCACGGAGTTCGCTCACGAGGCTGCCCGGGTCTTAGGCGCCCATCACATTCCGAGCTTTGTCTTCGATGATTTGCGGCCAACGCCAGAATTATCCTTTGCGGTCCGTCACTTACAGACGGCGATGGGGATCATGATTACGGCGAGTCACAATCCCAAGCAGTACAACGGCTACAAGATCTACGGCCCGGATGGCGGCCAGATGCCCCCGAAGGCGTCCGACATGATCACCGACTTTGTCCGCTCAGCCAAGGATGTCTTTGCCATCAAGGTTGCCGATGAGCGGCAACTGCGTGCGGATAAGACCATGCAGATCATCGGTGAAAACGTCGACCAACCCTACTTGAAGAATGTGGCGAGTGTGACGATCAACCCTGAACTGGTCAAGACCGTGGGCAAGACGATGAAGTTAATCTATACGCCGCTTCACGGGACGGGGAAGGTGATTGGCGAACGGGCCTTGCGCGGTGCAGGCTTCGAGAACTTTACCATGGTGCCCGAACAAGCCATTGCCGATCCCGAATTTCCGACCGTTCCTTTCCCGAATCCCGAATTTCCGCAAGCCTTCGATATGGCGATTGCGCTGGGTAAAAAAGAGGGTGCCGACCTGTTAGTCGCCACCGATCCCGATGCCGATCGACTAGGCGCCGCCGTTCGCCAACCCAATGGGGACTACCAACTGTTGACGGGGAACCAGATTGCGTCAATTTTGCTGGCTTACATTTTAAAGGCCCGTAAGCAAGCCGGTCAGTTGCCAGCCAACTCACGCGTGGTTAAGTCCATTGTATCGACGGAACTGGCCACCAAGATTGCGGCGGCGTATGGCGTGGAAATGAAGAACGTGCTGACTGGGTTTAAGTTTATTGCCGAACAGATTCACCAGTACGAGACCAACCACGACCACACCTTCCTGTTTGGGTTTGAAGAAAGCTACGGTTACCTGATTAAGCCGTTCGTCCGGGACAAGGATGCCATCCAATCCACGGTGCTATTGGCGGAAGTCGCCGCCGACTACAAGCAACGGGGGATGACCCTGTACGACGGGATCGAGGAACTCTACGCGACCTACGGCTACTTTGCCGAAAAGACCACGTTTGAAGAGTTTGCTGGTATCGATGGGGCCAAGCAGATGGCGCATTTGATGAGTGAGTTTAGAGAAAATGCCCCGAAGTCGTTTGGTGACAGTACCATCGAAACGGTTGAAGACTTCTCGACCAGCGTCAAGACGGCCGCAGATGGGACGACCAGCACGATTGATCTCCCACAATCTAACGTTTTGAAGTACTGGTTAAGCGATGGCACCTGGATCTGCATTCGGCCTTCCGGGACCGAGCCGAAGGTCAAGTTCTACATTGGCACGAGTGCGTCCACGAATGCAGCTGCTCAGGAGCAGTTAGCTGGGTACGAAAAGGCCTTAAAGCAATACGTTGATTCTGTAAAGTAGACGAATTAAATTAAATGTTTGTGGCGGTTAGCCGTCCTCTTGCAGGGGGCAGTTGACCGCCATTTTTTGGTCGCCGGAGGATCTAAAAGTGGACAACCGGTTGTTAGCGGGTATTTCGGCGTAGTGGGCTGCTTTCAGTCGCTTGGCGAGGCTCACGCCATTTTCATAGGGGGTGAAGGGAGCTAACAGACTTTACCGCCAGCTTTACTAAATTTTTACATTGAAAAATACAACCGGTTGCAATTGTATTTGGCTCCGGATAGTCGCATTTTTTAGAATTTTTTTCACAATAAAAATCATTGCATTTATGGCGGTAAAACCTTATGATAATGGACGTAAAGCGCTTACATTTTAGTTAAAATGATTTGTGGGTTTAAGCGTCTATTTTTAAAAATCAGAGGTGGGTCAAAATGGCTAAGAGTGACAAAATTGTAGTGGATCCCGCGAAGTTTGCGGCGGCCGTTTTAGGAGGTAACGCGCAATATCCGGATGAGGAGAACAAACTGTATATTAAACGCCAGCTGACACTTTATCTGGAAGCCACGTTGCTGGCCCAAGACTTCAACAAGCTGGAAGAATCCCAGTTTGATATGGCCAAGGCGCAACAACGAGAAGATGTATTGTCAAAGATCATTGAGCACCGGTATCACTAGGGTAACAACTGAGAATGGGCAATTATTTTAAAGAGTTTCTTGTTGAAAGGTGTGGAAGAAACAATGGTTAAGCAATATCTCTCATATGCTTTAGGGGCGTTTGGACACGATGCCTTTTACGCGACATTGAATACTTATTTTGCAATCTTTGTTACCAGTGCCTTGTTTGTTGGCAAGGGTTCCGCCGCTGAAGCGGGAATCGTCACCACGATGGTCGTGGTCATTCGTTTAATTGAAATCGCTTTTGATCCCATGATTGGTGGGATGGTTGATAATACCGATACCAAAGTTGGGAAGTTTAAGCCGTGGTTGTTAGCCGGGGCCATTGTCAGTTCAGTTGGACTGATTCTGATGTTCTCTAGCCTGTTTGGCTTGGCGGATTCCAATTCGTCGCTGTACTTCCTGGTCTTCGGAATTGTCTTCGTCATTATGGATATCTTCTATTCATTCAAAGACATTTCGTTCTGGTCCATGTTACCTGCCTTGAGTGTGGACACCAAGGTGCGTAACCGATTCGGGACAGTTGGTCGGTTTGGTTCGACCTTAGGTTCCCAAGGGGTCATCATCGTGGTGACGCCATTGGTCATCTACTTTTCACAAATGTTCTCCGGTACTCATGGTAGTACCCAGACGCGTGCCGGTTGGTTAGGATTTGCGACAGTTATTGGTTTGGTTTCTCTGTTAGGGGCTTTGGCAACCTTCTTTGGAACCAAGGAAACCAAGAACCTGATTCGTGAAGATACTGAACGGACGCGGTTCCGCGATGTCTTCAAGGTCATTGGTGAAAATGATCAATTGATGTGGTTAGGTTTCTCGTACCTGTTATTTGCCTTAAGTTACGTGGTGACCAATTCCCTATTGATATACTACTTCCGTTATGTCATCGGGAACGCTGCAGCATACAGTATCATTGGGGTGGTTACGGCCATCTTAGGAATTATCTCGGTACCGCTGTTTCCAATCATTGTGTCTAAGATTACCCGGCGTGGCGTTTATGTCGGCGGAATCTGCATGATGCTGGTAGGGTACGTTCTGTTTAATTTTGCGGGCAGTAGTGCCATCATGATGTATATTGCGGACGCCATCTTCTTCTTCCCATACCCCATGATTTTCTTGGCGGCCTTGATGACCATCACGGACAGTGTGGAATACGGGCAATTGAAGAATGGCACGCGGAATGAATCCGTGACCTTGTCCGTTCGGCCGTTGATCGATAAGCTGGCCGGGGCCTTCTCAACGGGGATTGTGGTGATTGCCGCCGTTCACGCCGGGATGACGGGTAACGCCCAACCTAGTGATATTACCGCACACGGTATGTTTATCTTCCATTCTTTCATTTTCTACATGCCAATGATTCTATTGGTTGTCTCCGCATTGATTTACCAGTTCAAGGTAACCTTGTCCGAAAAGAAACATGCGGAAATTGTTAAAGAATTGGAACACAAGATTAAGACTGAAAAAATTGAATCAGAGAAGTAATTAAGACGTCTAAGCCTCAGGCAAATCTGCTGGGGCTTTTCTGTTAGAGGTATTTTTTTAAGACATTCGGTGGCGAAAACCGACGAATGCCGAAGTGGCCAAAAAGAAAGCGCTTCAAAAATAAATTGACAATAGTCGCAAAAGCGTTTATGATAATTGTAGTAAAAGTTTACTAAAACTCAAAAAGGGGTTAATCGCCATGGATTTTGCCAGCTTAGCAACGGAATATCAAGAGAAGTTTAACGTCGCGCCACAACGGGTGTTCTTTTCCCCGGGTCGGATTAATCTGATCGGTGAATACACCGATTTTAACGGGGGACACGTCTTCCCAGCGGCCATCAGTATGGGTACTTATGCCGCCTACTCAAGTCGTGATGACCGGCAGTTTCGGGTTTACTCGGCCAACGTTCCGGACGCCGGTACGTTGACGTTCTCACTGGATGATTTAGCCTTTAACAAGGCGGACAACTGGGCCAACTACCTGAAGGGCATGTTGTTTGAGCTGGCAAAGCAGAACCTGACGATCGACCACGGGTTTGATCTCTTCGTTCATGGGAACTTGCCGGATGCGTCGGGATTATCCTCGTCCGCGTCGATGGAAATGTTGATGGGCGAGATTCTCCACGCGGCATATGGCATGAAGTTGGATGAAGTCGAGATGGTCAAGGTCGGCCAACAGGTTGAAAACGACTACTTTGGGCTGAACACCGGGATCATGGATCAATTCGCCATTGGCATGGGGAAGAAGGACCAAGCCATGCTGTTGGACACCAATACCTTGGCCTACGAATACGCCCCACTAGATCTAGGGGATAACGTCGTGGTCATCATGAATACGAAGAAGCGCCGTGAGCTGACGGACTCCAAGTACAACGAGCGCCGGGCACAGTGTGAAGAGGCCTTGAAGCGGCTGCAAACCAAGCTTGACATTAAGACGCTGGGTGACTTGAATGAAGATCAATTTGATCAGAACGCCTACCTGATCAACGATGATGTCTTGATCAAACGTGCGCGGCACGCAGTCTTCGAAAACCAACGGACGTTGAAGGCCTTCAAAGCGTTGCAAGACAACGATCTTACCGTCTTTGGCCATCTGATCAACGCGTCGCACATCTCCTTGAATTACGACTTTGCCGTAACGGGTAAGGAGTTGGACACCCTGGTTGAAACGGCTTGGAAGCAACCCGGTGTCTTGGGTGCCCGGATGACGGGTGCCGGCTTCGGCGGTTGCGCGATTGCCCTGGTCAAGAAGGCCAACGTCAAAGACTTTGAGGCTCAGGTTGGTCGCGTTTATGAAGAAGCCATTGGCCACAAGGCTGAGTTCTACGTTGCCGAAATCGCAGACGGCCCTAAGGAATTGCACAAGTAGTCGAGAATCAGGCAATCTTGTCGGTTAAGTTAAGACGGGTTGGGTTCAGGTATTAGGCAATCACACTGACTTAAACCGACTTGTCAGCAAAACAGTCCGTTTGAAGATAAAATAGCGTACAACAGCTTCTGGTCAGCGACCATTGCCAGTTTGAGCAAGCCGGGCGTGAGCCACGAAGCGACACAATTGAGGAGGAATTGATTAATGACAGTTTTAGTCTTAGGTGGTGCCGGTTACATCGGCTCCCACGCCGTAGATCGTTTAGTAGAGAAGGGTTACGATGTTGCCGTTGTCGATAATTTGGTGACCGGTCATCGGGCCGCGGTGAATGCCAAGGCACGGTTCTACGAAGGAGACGTGCGCGACCAGAAGTTCTTGAACAGCGTCTTTGATCAGGAAGACATCGAAGGCGTCATGCATTTCGCCGCGTTCTCCATCGTTCCCGAATCCATGGAAAAACCATTAAAGTACTTCGACAACAATACGACGGGGATGGTGTCCTTACTCGAAGTCATGAACAAGCACAACGTTAAGCGGATTATCTTCTCGTCGACGGCCGCGACTTACGGTGAACCGAAACAGATTCCAATCAAGGAAACCGACCCACAGATTCCGACGAACCCATATGGTGAAAGCAAGCTGATGATGGAAAAGATCATGCGGTGGGCCGACGAAGCCTATGGGATTAAATTCATTGCGTTACGCTACTTCAACGTGGCCGGAGCCAAGGAAGACGGGAGCATTGGTGAAGACCATCATCCTGAAACCCACTTGATTCCCATCATCCTGCAGGTTGCTGCGGGTGAACGCAAGGAACTTTCAATCTTTGGGAGTGACTATCCGACTAAGGACGGGACCAACGTTCGGGACTATGTTCAAGTGGTCGACCTGGTTGATGCCCATATCTTGGCCTTGGAATACCTGAAGGCCGGTCATGACAGTGATGCCTTTAATCTCGGCTCTTCCACCGGCTTCTCCAACAAAGAGATGCTGGAAGCCGCACGGAAGGTCACCGGTAAGGAAATTCCAGCCAAGATGGCTCCACGGCGGGCCGGTGATCCTAGCACGCTGATTGCGGCGAGCGATAAGGCGCGGAAGGTCTTGAACTGGCAGCCACAATTTGATAACGTCGAAGATATTATTCGGACGGCTTGGAACTGGAAGCAAAAGCATCCGGCTGGTTACGATGATCAAAACGAGGCAGGTAAATAATGACACAAGAGACCATTCAAACGTTTATTGATGCCGTCGTGGCTTCGCCGGCACCCTACACGGAATTGGACCGGCAGTACGTGACCAACCGGATCTTTGCCTTGATTGGGGATGGCGCGGCGCAGGCTGCGGTGAGCGACGAACCGATTGATTTAGTCGCCGCGATGGTCGACACGGCCGTGGCCAACGGCAAGATTGAAGATGCGCCGAGTCCCCGTGAGATTCTGGAATCCCAGTTAATGGACTTCATGACGCCGCTCCCATCGGCGGTTAACCGGGGTTTCTGGGATCGTTATCAACAGAGTCCGAGTGCGGCGACCGACTGGTTCTACCAGTTGAGTAAGGCCAATAACTACATTAAAACGCGTAACATTGCCCGTAACGTGGTCTTCCCGGCACAAACGCCGGCCGGTGAACTGGAAATCACGATTAACCTGTCCAAGCCGGAAAAGGACCCCAAGGCCATTGCGGCCGCGCAGAACCAGCAACAGGTCAGCTATCCATTGGACCAGCTCTGCATGACCAATGAAGGCTATCTGGGACGGTTGGGCTATCCCGCCCGTAGTAATCACCGGATTATCCGCATGATGCTGGGCGGCGAGACCTGGGGCTTCCAGTATTCGCCATACGCTTACTTTGCGGAGCACGCCATCTTTTTGTCCAACGTGCACCGGCCAATGGTCATTAACCAGCATACCTTTACCAACCTATTGGAAATCGTACGGCAATTTCCGACGTACTTTGTCGGGAGTAACGCCGATCTGCCCATCGTGGGGGGATCCATGCTGACGCACGACCATTATCAAGGGGGGAAACATACCTTCCCAATGATGAAAGCGCCAATTGATCGGGCCGTAGATCTGGGCGTTGACGGTGTTTCGGCCGGGATTGTGAAGTGGCCAATGACCGATATCCGGTTGCGCGGGACACAACCAGAACCGCTGATTACGGCGGCGACAAAGGTCCTGAATTCATGGATTAACTATTCCGATGAGCAGGTGGACGTGCGGGCCTACACGGATGGTACGCGCCACCATACGATCACGCCGATTGCCTACCGTGACGGTGCGGATTACGTCTTGGATTTAGTGCTACGGGATAATCAAACGTCGACTCAGTATCCAGATGGGATTTTTCATCCGCATCAGGACGTTCAACACATCAAGCGCGAAAATATCGGCTTGATTGAGGTCATGGGCCGGGCAATTTTGCCGGCGCGGCTGAAGTCCGAGATGGCCGAAGTCAGCAAGTACCTGCTGGGGCAGTCGAATCAAATGGCGCCGATGCATCAGGCTTGGGCCGATGAATTGAAGCGAAACAACGACGTGACCGCGGCCAACGTGACCGCTATTGTCCACCAGGCAATTGGTAACACGTTTGCGCGGGTGCTCGCCGATGCGGGTGTCTTTAAACGAGACGCGCAGGGGCAAGCGGCCCTGGATAAGTTTATCGCGCAGCTTTAAAGTCTGTCAGGAGGTGAAGGTGATCGCAGCCACCCTAAAAGATATTGCGAATACTGTGGGCGTCTCACTAGCGACCGTGTCCCGGGTCTTAAACTATGACCGGACGTTATCGGTCAGCGAGTCCACCAGAAAACAAATATTCGAGGTTGCCGAGGACTTGAACTACACCAAGTCCAAGCGACGGGCCAATGCCCCGGTCAAGCAATTGCGAGTCGCCATCGTGCAGTGGTACTCGAAGTCTAAAGAGCTGGATGATCTGTATTACATGGCGATTCGTTTGGGCTTGGAGAAACGCTGTGAGCAGCTCAACATGCTTGCGACACGGACGTTTCAGAACAACCTACAGGCCATTGATTCCGACGTGGACGCCGTGATTGCCATTGGTAAGTTCAGCGACGACCAGGTCACCACACTGTCCCGGCTCACGGGTAACCTGGTCTTCGTGGATCAAGATCAGTTGGCACACGGCTACGATAGCGTGGTCACCGACTTTGACGTAGCCGTTCAACAGGTGGTCGACTTCTTCTGGCAGCATGACCAACACGAAATCGGATTGATCTGTGGGAGCGAGTCAACGACCGATGGTAAGCTCGACGTGCTCGATCCGCGTTACACGGCGTATTGCCATGAAATGCAGGTGCGGGGGGTCTTTGACCCGAAGCTGGTCTTCACTGGTGATTACACCGCGGAGTCGGGCTATGAACAGATGCAGGCCGCCATTACGCGGCTCGGTAAGCAGCTTCCGTCGGCGTTCTTTGTCACCAACGATCCAATGGCGGCGGGCGCATTGAAGGCCTTACGGGAAAACGGGATCGCCGTGCCAGAACAGGTCAGCGTCTTTAGCTTCAATGACACCACGATTGCCAAGTACGTCTTTCCCGAGTTGAGCAGCGTCCACGTGAACACGGAGATGCTGGGTGCGGAGGCCGCCGATCTGGTGGCCGACCGCATGCAAACCGGGCGACAGACACCGCAGCGCGTAACGATTGGGACCGAATTAATTGAACGAGAAAGTACGTTAAAAGCGTAAATCAAATAGCCCTCAAATCTTAGCGGATTTGAGGGCTATTTTGTCGTAATTATTGAATATACGGTAAGTTTTGGCCGATTTTTTAGATCGGTATTTTATAAGCGTTAATATGGATAAAATACCTACTTTTTGTTATACTACTTTCTAATTAGAGAAGGGGAAAGAAATGCCGATTCGTCCTGCGAAACTTGAAAAAGAGTTATTTAGTGCTGGATTTATCAGGGTTCCTACTCGTGGTAAGGGAGGACATAGACGTTACAAGCATCCAGATGGTCGAACAACAGAAATCCCGTTTCATACTGGCGAACTTAAGAGGGGAACTGAAAATAAAATTAGAAAGGACGCGGGTCTCAAATAAGCCCGTCACAGGTCTATTCAAAAAATGAAAAATAAATTGGTTTATCCTATCATCGCCCAAGAAAATAACGATGAAGATGGTCACTACTACGTTGGCTTTTCCCCAAATATTCCGGGGATGGTGACGCAGGCGGATACGATGCTTGGACTGGTTAACCATGCCGAGGATGCC
The DNA here is from genome assembly GCF_012641095.1 of Lactobacillus sp. HBUAS51381. Classification (GTDB taxonomy): domain Bacteria; phylum Bacillota; class Bacilli; order Lactobacillales; family Lactobacillaceae; genus Levilactobacillus. Next base: position 3,869 of record NZ_JAAVSC010000024.1, on the reverse strand, counting down.
ATTGCCACGATGTTAGATGGTGAAAGCTATCCAGACGTTCAGGAACCTAAGGACTGGCATCTACAAGACAATGAGGTTGTCGTATACGTTACGGTAGATATGGGTGCTTGGGTTGGCAGGCACGCTAAGACGGTTAAACGCTCGATTACGGTGCCGGCCTATCTAAATGACATGGCCAAAAAACAAAAGATTAATGTGTCACGACTCGCAACCGAGGCTTTAGAGGAAATCTACGAGTCGGCACAAGGCTGATCATCTAAAGGTTGAAAGTTCACGAACATGTCCCAGTCCCCAGCTGACAAGGTTTATCGCCATAAAATTAATCATCACCGACCACCTGCGGCTGCCAGAGATTCCGGTGCTGTGGGGACCACCTGCGGCCTGAGAAGCGGTCCTCCGGCTGTCTCTGCCTGCCTCCGGTTACGATGGTTTAAAGCCACTAAATGTGTGGTGACATCGCTGGAATGGCAACGTCCGGTCAGTTTAATTGGTTACATCTCATGTAGCCGTGAGTGAGTCAAATTTGGTCTCAGCCGTGGGATTTACCAAGTGACTTTTCTTGGTAAATGGCGCCTTTGAGACGCGGGCTGACGGCTCAAAGCGAGGGAAAAGACAGCACTTTGGCTTTTCCCGATCCTTCCCACCGCGATCCAGACCAAATTTGGCGAACGGTAAGGCGGCCAGCACGCGACTATCATATTATAATGGTTGTTATCCTTGTCACACCAGGAATCTTAGCTGTTTTCTATCTTTCAACCTTTAGCTGAGCATACAAAAAATAGCTGTAAATTCTCACAATCGGGAATTTACAGCTATTTTGATTTGAAATTAAAGTTGCGCGACTACCAGATCTTCACCCGATCCGCCGGTGCCAAGTACATGGCGTCGTTGGATTGGACGTTGAAGGTGCTGTAGAAGTCAGACAAGTTCTTGAGTTGCACGTTGGCCCGCAGCTTAGCGGGGGCGTGGACGTCAATCGACAGTAAGAGTTGCATGTATTCCTTGGTGGCTTTCATCCGCCAGATATTGCCCCAGTTGATGAAGAAGGCGCGGAGGTCAACGTCGTCTTCAGACTTAGCGGCTTCTAGGGCACAACTCAGACCACCGGCATCGGCAATGTTTTCGGAAACGGTCAGTTTACCGTTGACCTTTTGACCGGCAAACGGGATGTCATCAAATTCGTTAATCATAGCCTTGGCCAAGTCCTTGAAGTGCGCCAGATCGGCGTCCGTCCACCAGTTATTCAGGTTCCCAAATTCATCGAACTGGGCCCCGTTGTTGTCAAAGGCGTGGGAGATTTCGTGGGCGATCACGGCCCCAATCCCGCCATAGTTGGCACTGCTGGACTGTTCTAGGCTGTAGAACGGCTTCTGCAGGATCGCCGCCGGGAAGACAATTTCGTTGTTGGTTGGAGAGTAGTAGGCGTTGACGGTGCTGGCACTCATTTCCCACTTGTCCCGGTCAACCGGCTTGCCCCAGTGACCGTAGGCGTCGGCTAAGATGATTTCGCTAAACTTTTGCAAGTTGTCGAAGACGGACTGATCAGTGTCCACGTGGAATTTGGCGTAAAGCGGATCGATCTTATCGGGATAACCCACCTTGATCGTCAGCTTCTGTAGCTTGACAATCGCCTTTTCCCGGGTCGCCTTGCTGAGCCAGTCGTTGGTCTTCAGGCGGTTCTGGTAAACGTTGGCCATCTTGACGACCATGTCGTGGACGTCCTTTTTAGCCGTTTCGCCGAAGTACTTGCGACCGTAGTAGTCACCGACTACTTGGGAGAAGCTGCCCATGGCCAGGTAGTAAGCGGCCTTGGCTTGGGAACGAGCTTCCTTCTTACCGGAGAGGGCCCGGCTGTAGGTGCCACCAACTTGACGGTATTCCTCGGTCAGAAGACCAGTGGCATCAAAGGCGGTGTTGACGAGCATCCAACTCTTGATGGCCTCGAAGTTTGCTGGCGTCAGAATGTCATCGACTGCATCGAAGAATTTCGGTTGCGGAAGGATCACCGTTTCCGGCGTATCGTGTAACAGGTCAGTAATGGCGCCGGTCAGGTCTAACGCACTGACCTGAGCGTCCACGGCGGCTAACTTCCGCGGATTGTAGATTTTGACGTAGTCAGCGGCTTCCTCGGAGGACTTCACGTGGGGTGCAATCTGCGCGTCAAATTGTTTAGCTTGTTCCACGATAGTTGCGGCCTTGTCGGCGGTATACCCGAGCAGTTCGAGTAACTTGGTTGCCGTTTGCGTAAAGATCGGCATGAGTTGCTTGGCCGCTGGGTTATCCTTACTGTAGTAGGTCTTGTCGGGCAAGAAGAGGCTCGGTGCATCCACGTAGAGCGCGTATTGGCTGGTGTCCTTCATGTCTGGTTCGACGCCGATTTCGATGGGCGCGGGGAGCCCCTGACGGTACCAGTCGGCTAAGTGCTGACTGAGATCGTCAAAGTCTGTCAGGGCTTCAATCTTGGCTAACCAAGGTTTGAGCGGGGCCGTGCCCGTCTTTTCCCGTTGGTCGAAGTCACTCGTCATGGTGTAAAGTTTCTTGAACTCCGCCATTTCAGGATTTGCCGGCGTTAATTTGCCCGCTAACAGGTCACCGAAGTCATGCATCAACGTGTGTTCAATGTTATCGGCCAAGTCCATGAAGCCACCGGTCGAAGCGTGGTCACCGGGGATGGTCGCTTGGGCGGCCCATTTGCCATTCACAGCATCGTAGAAGTCCTGGGTCAGCAGGGAATCGTCGACCGGGAAATCGGCTGCGGATGGGGTACCAGAAGCAAAATGATTAAGTCGCATAGGAAATCCTCCTTAAAAGTTGTCATTAATGACAGATTAACGCTTTTAGCGTTAAAAGGGAATTTTTTTTATTTAGAAATTAAGCAGAATACCTTTGATTTCAATCAAAGGATGAATGCGAAATCTTAATCTTTTCTAAAACGTACGTTCCCCTTTTTGATCCCAGCATGTGCTATACTTAATCCAATCTTTCGGGGAGGTGAAGTCATGGCAATGTTAGGTCGAACACTGAAGGTCAGACTCTATCCTGACGCAAGTCAAGCTACCCAACTCTTAGAAATGAGTCGAGAATATCAGCACCTAGCTAATCTAGTCAGCCAATGGGTCTTTGATCATGATTTCCCACTGAATAGCTTGAAAATCAATCATGCCCTGTACAAAGTATTCCGACGAGAATCGTTACTGAACAGTCAAATGATTCAATCCGTTTTTAGAACGGTGGTCGCGCGGTACAAAACAGTTCTGGAACAAATGAAGCACCATCCTTATCGCTATCAAGATGACGATAAGAAGTGGGTACGCGTTACCAAAGACTTGACCTGGCTGTTTAAGCCACTTCATTTTTCTCGTCCACAAGCAGATTTAGTACGACGAAGCAATTATTCTTTTGGGAATGGTTTAACTGAGATTTCCTTAACGACTCTTGAGAAAAGAGCTAAAATGCCCTTTACTATCAAGGGAGTTGAACACTATTTCCAGAATGGTTGGAAACTGGGTACGGCCAAATTAATACATAGCAGAGGTAAATGGTACTTACACATTGGTATCACTAAAGAGGTCGCGGACTTCGATTCAACCATCCCGTCTCAGATCGTAGGCATTGACCGAGGATTACGTTTTCTGACAACCACCTTTGATCAACGAGGAAAAACTAGATTTTTTGATGGGAAGAAAGTCCTGTTGAAACGTCATAAATTTCAGAAAATACGCGCAGAATTACAGCATCGCGGGACCAAATCAGCGAAGAAAAAGCTGAAGCAGTTACAGCAACGAGAGAACCGCTGGATGACTGACATCAATCATCAGCTATCTAAGACACTCGTTACGTTGTACGGCCCCCAAACGCTCTTTGTCCTG
>NZ_JAAVSC010000023.1 GCF_012641095.1 Lactobacillus sp. HBUAS51381 | reverse complement strand
TGGGCCTGCGTGATGCCAATCATCCCAACCGTCTTACCGTTGGACTTTTCGCCCTTCGGCGTCAACGTCACGGTCTTTTGGGTCTTACCGCGTTGAATGACCACTTTGGTCGCCTTGTTGGCCCGCGGTTGAATGGCGGTACTCAAAGCCGTCCAATCCTTGGTCTGCTTGCCGTTGACCGACAAGATCTTATCATTCGATTGAATACCGGCCTTTTTGGCAACCGAAACGGGTGAGCTGGCGACTTGGACCTGGTTCGTGCCCATCGCCACGCCACCCTGGACGAACGACATTAACATAAAGGTCACGATTGCCAGGATGATGTTATTCATCGGTCCGGCAAAGTTGGTCATCAAGCGCCGGCCTAGAGATGCCGACTGGAATTGAACGTCCTTAGGCGCAATTTGGAGCTCGGTGCCATCCGTCTCAATGATCGTGGCATTGTGGGCGACCGAATAGCGTTTAACCTCAGATTCATCGCCATTCTCATAACCCTCAACCCAGAGTTCATCCTCCAGATCAGACCCGGTGATTTCCACCGGAATTCCGTTAAATAGCGTGGATTTCTTGCTGGCATTGATGCGTTCAACCTGATCGTTTTTGCCCAAATACAGGCTAACCGGCGTACCGGGTTGAATTTCGTCTTCGTCATCTTCGGCACCGGCCATACGCACGTACCCACCAACGGGTAAGAGCCGAACGGTATAGGTGGTACCGTCCTTCCCCCGCCGATAAAACAGCTTGGGGCCCATACCAATGGAAAATTCTCGGACTAAAATCCCGCCACGTTTAGCAAAGTAAAAATGCCCAAACTCGTGGACAATGACCAGAATCCCAAAGACGATAATAAACGTAATAATCGTTGTAATCACAGCTGTCGTCCCTTCTACTGTTCTCTTAATTGTCGTTTTTCACTGCTACCTAGCATACCCTAACCACCCTAGATGGCGCAAGCGAACAGCAGGCGTTAAATCAACCCAAATAAATGAATGACGGGCAGAACTAACAGTAAACTATCGAACCGGTCTAAAATACCACCATGACCGGGTAAAATCTTGCCGGAGTCCTTGACGCCATAGTACCGTTTCAAAGCGGACTCGACCAAATCACCGAACTGACCCACGATGGAGAAAATCAGCGTCAAAATAATCATCACAACCAGGCTGTAATGACCGATCGGGAAGAAATACCAGAAGACGCTGCCGACGATCGTGGCCACTAATGAGCCCCCAATCGACCCTTCCCAAGTCTTGTTGGGACTGATGTGGGGGGCCAGCTTATGTTTTCCCAGCTTCCGCCCAATCATGTAGGCACCGGAGTCCGTGGTCCAGACGATAAACAACGCGTACAGTAAGGCCACTAGACTCACGGCCCGTGCTGCAACGAAGAAGTGGAACCCAATCCCAATGTACAACATGCTCAGGGTAATCATCCCGGCATCGTCAAAGGAAAAGCGATTCTTGGACACCACCGTCCGCATCAATAAGAGCAGAACGAAGAGATAGACGATATACCACGGGTCAAGGAAATGGGGTAAATCAGCCCACCATCCCTGTGGTGCAATAATGAGAAGAGTTCCCAAACCAGAAATAATGGCTTCCGGACTCACTAATAATTTCTTCCGCATGATCAAAGCTTCTGATAGTGCAACTAACCCCAAAGCAAAGGCCGCGATATCAATCCAGATGTGTCCCGCGACAATAATAGGGATAAAAATAATTAAGGCGACAACCGCCGTAATAACCCGTTGTTTCATTTTACAAACTCCTCAATTCTTCTTATTTTTGATCAGCAGTCGGTGTCAGGCCGCCAAAGCGCCGGTGACGTTGCTGATACGTGTAGATTGCCCGTTCTAGCGTCGTTTGGTCGAAGTCCGGCCAATGTTCCTGCATAAACACAAACTCGCTGTAGGCAACCTGCCAGAGCATAAAGTTCGATAACCGCTCCTCACCACTGGTCCGAATCAGCAGATCGGGATCGGCCAAGTCGGCCAGGTCTCCGGTCATCAGCTCTTGACCAATGGTCTCCGCCGTAATCTCATCGGCGGTTAATTGCCCCGAACGCACCTGTTCGGCCAATCGTTGCGTCGCCGTCACAATTTCGGCCCGGCCGCCATAGTTCAGTGCAAAGTTCAGGACCATTCCCGTACAATCTGCCGTATCGGCAATCGCATCGCGCACCGCCTTTTGCGTGGCGGCCGGCAATTGATCCGTATAGCCCATGACTTTAACCCGAATATTGTTCTTAACGAGGTCGGGCACGAAGGTCCCAAAGAAATCCACCGGCAACTTCATCAGGTAGTTCACTTCGCTTGAGGGTCGCTTCCAATTCTCCGTGGAAAAGGCGTACAACGTCAACACCTTAACGCCCAAATGACTCGCGGCCTTGGCCACCGTCTTCACGGTATTCATCCCCTGCTTATGGCCCGCAATGCGTGGTAAATGTCGCTGTTGCGCCCAACGACCGTTGCCGTCCATAATAATTGCAATGTGGGCGGGAATATTTTGCGCGTCTAACTGGCGCTCTGTGACCTCGCCCGTGGCTTGATCTTTATTTAAAAATGAAAACACTGCGCACCTCCGTTGGTTCTTCATGCTTTTTAAATTTCTACGATAGACTGTTCCGGCCAACGTTGGGCGCGATCACCGCCGCCCTTGCTCACCAAAAAAGGCTCAGTTTATCTCTACAACCTCTCATCATAACAAAAAAAGGACCGGGAAACTATCCCGACCCCCAATTTGCATAAATTCTTTAGGTTTAAGCTGCGATTATTCGATTAACCGCCATTCGCCACGCTTGGCATCAACCAACGTCCCAAAGTAACTCAACAGGTTGTTGGCGTCATCAGCGCTGACTTGGCCTAAGAGGTTCAGACCTTCACCGGTTGGTAATGGATCTGAAAGATCGGTAATCTCATTGCCATTTTCAATTTTGGCCTTCGAGAACGCAACGATCCAGTCATCCCCAATTAATTGGGTCACCACGAAGAACAGGTTGAAGTCATCGCTGACAAAGGCTGGCTGTGCGTACACGCCGTCTTGAATCTGTTCCAACTCGGCCCCGTTGTAGTTCAATACGGAGATATTCTCTGCATTAACCGGGTTGTTCAACCGGAAGACCATCTTCCCAAATTCCTTGGTTCCCGGGGTAATTTCAACGTTATCTTGGTTATTTTGGTTATCTTCTGCCATTTTTAAAGCGCTCCTTACTCAGTTGGATTAGTCCGTTAAGACTTCTTTTTCCTTATCTGCCGCAATCGCATCAACGCCCTTGATGGCCTTGTCCGTCACCTTTTGGACTTGGTCTTCCAAATTGTGAAGATCATCATCGGTGTAGTCACCGTTCTTGTGGCCCTTCTTAACGCTATCCATCGCGTCACGACGGACGTTCCGGACGGCAACCTTGCCTTGTTCGGCCGTGGCCTTGACTTGCTTGGCGATTTCCTTACGCCGCTCTTCGGTCAATTGCGGAATCACTAACCGAATGGCCGTCCCATCGTTGGCTGGCGTGATCCCCACGTCGGATTCCAAGATTCCCTTTTCGATATCTTCGAGCGCGGACTTGTCATACGGTGTCACCATCAAAACCCGTGGTTCTGGAATGGTGATGGAGGCCACTTGGTTCAGTGGTGTTTGGGCACCGTAGTACTCTACCATGACCCGGTTCAAAATACTTGCGTTGGCCCGGCCGGCACGAATTGTTCCCAATTCACGCTTCAAAGCGTCCTCGGCCTTTTTCATCCGGTTCTGTGCATCTGTAATAATTTGATCTGCCATATCTATTTACCCCTAACTGTGGTCCCAATATTCTCGCCTTCAACGACTTTTCGAATGTTGCCACTCTTGTTGAGGTTGAATACGACAAATGGGATGTCATTATCCATCGAAAGTGAACTAGCCGTGGTATCCATCACGTGAAGGCCCTTGTTGATAATGTCCAACTGCGTCAACTGGTCGAACTTAACGGCATCGGGGTCCTTATTCGGATCAGCCGAATAAATCCCGTCGACCCCGTTTTTGGCCATTAAGATCGCATCTGCGTTGATTTCCGCCGCCCGTAAAGCAGCGGTCGTATCCGTCGAGAAGTACGGACTACCTGTGCCCCCGGCAAAGATCACGACGCGTTCCTTTTCCAGATGACGAATCGCCTTGCGCCGAATATACGGTTCGGCAATCTGCCGCATCTCAATAGAAGTCTGAACCCGCGTCGGGACCCCAATCGACTCTAAATTGTCTTGCAAGGCTAACGCGTTCATGATGGTGGCTAACATGCCGATGTAATCAGCTTGTGCACGTTCCATGCCCATCTGTTCACCAGACACGCCACGCCACATGTTACCGCCACCAACCACAATAGCGATTTGAATGCCCAAATTATAGACACTCTTAACCTCTTCCGCTACGGTTTTAATCACCGGCGGATTAATCCCAAAACCCTTGTCGCCGGCCAGAGCCTCACCACTCAGCTTGAGCATAATCCGTTTATACTTTACGTCCGCCATTGTGTTTCCTCCTATTGTATTCTGACAATAATTCTATCATATTCCGGAGACTAGTGATAGTCACGGCACATGAATTACCGTATTTCGCTTAAAAACTCTATTAAAAAAGCGTAGCCTCCCACCGGAATCTACGCTTTTTACTGAAATTAGCCGTTGATTTGGTCGTTAACTTCCTTGGCCAGGTCACTCTTAGGCTTTTCGATGCCTTCGCCAACTTCGTAACGGACAAAGGTTACTAACTTGCCACCCTTGCTAGCCACAAATTGACCGACAGTTTGGTCGCCATCCTTAACGAATGGTTGGTCAGCTAAGCTGATTTCGGATAAGAACTTGTGCAGACGGCCTTCGACCATCTTTTCAACGATCTTTTCAGGCTTGCCTTCGTTCAAAGCTTCTTGCTTCAGAACTTCACGTTCGTGTGCCAAGCGATCGGCTGGAATGTCGTCCTTAGAAACGAATTCTGGGTTGATTGCGGCAACGTGCATTGCAACGTCCTTAGCAGTCGCTTCATCAGCACCGTCTAAGACAACAACCGCAGCGATTTGGCCGCCTTGGTGTAAGTAAGCACCAAAGACTTGGCTGTCGGTCTTCTTCACAACGGCAAAACGACGTAATTGGACGTTTTCACTCGTGACTTGTGTCGTCTTAACGATGGCTTCGTTAACCGTTTCGCCATCAGCCGTCTTCAAGGCTAAAGCGGCGTCCAAGTCAGCGGGTTGTTGGTCGGCAATCGTGTTAGCTACCGTGTCAACCAAGGCGTTGAACGTGTCGTTCGTCGCCACGAAGTCGGTTTCGGAGTTCACTTCGATGATGGCCGCGGTGTTGCCCGCAACCTTCACGCGTGCTAAACCGTTAGCAGCGACGTTGCCACTCTTCTTCTTCGCCTTTGCAATCCCCTTTTCACGCAGGAAATCGATGGCCTTGTCCGTGTCACCGTCAGAGGCAACGAGGGCCTTCTTAGCATCCATCATCCCAACTTGGGTCTTATCCCGTAATTCTTTAACTTGTGCCGCAGTGATTTTGCTTGCCATGTGTAATGGCCTCCTTTTATTAATGCATCTATTTCCGCAAAAAAGACTGACTCAATCTCAGGCCATTATCGGTCCTAAACATTAAGCCAGCCTAAGGTGCTTTAAATCTTATATTTGGAAAGTGTCAAAACGGACACCTTGCATTTAATTACTTGTTGTCGCCTTCAACGGCGTTAACGATGTCTTCCATCGAGTTGTCAGAAGCAGGCTTGTCGCCCTTCTTGTCAGCTGACTTCTTGCCTTCGAAAGTCTTTTCGTCAACTTGGTCTTCACCCTGACGGCCTTCAACGATAGCGTCAGCCATCTTAGAAGTGATCAGACGAACGGCACGGATAGCGTCATCGTTAGATGGGATAACCACGTCAATTTCGTCTGGGTCAGTGTTCGTATCAACCATCGCAACGATCGGAATGTTCAACTTTTGTGCTTCGTGAACAGCGATTTGTTCCTTGCGAGGGTCAACGATGAACATAACGTCAGGCAACTTAGGCATATCTTCGATACCGCCTAAGAACCGTTCCAACTTGTCTTGAGACTTCTTAAGTAAGGAAACTTCCTTCTTAGGAAGAACATCAAAAGTCCCATCGGTTGCCATCTTCTTCAGATCTTTAAGACGCTTGATCCGCGTTTGGATGGTTTCCCAGTTGGTCAAAGTCCCACCTAACCAACGGTGGTTAACGTAGAATTGGCCAGCACGGGTAGCTTCTTCTTCGATAGAATCTTGCGCTTGCTTCTTAGTCCCAACAAACAGAACAACGGCGCCCTTAGCAGCTTCGTCCTTCATGTAGTTGTAAGCAGCGTCAATCAACTTCACCGTCTTTTGTAAGTCGATGATGTAGATACCGTTACGTTCCGTAAAGATGTATTGCTTCATCTTTGGGTTCCAACGACGGGTTTGGTGACCAAAGTGGACACCGGCTTCGAGCAGTTGTTTCATTGAAATAACAGCCATGATAAAATGCCTCCAAATAGTTTTTGATTTCCTCCCCCACGCTCAATTGACCCGAGAACTCGCAAGCGAGCACCCCTCAGACCATCACGCGAGGTGTGAATTGGCGCATACGCACCGAAAGTTATTATACAAAACTACGCGCGCTAACACAAGGAAAAATTGCAAAAAGCGCCAATTACTGCAAAACTCGCCACGGGTTCGCTAGTCCACCGTGGGGCTGACCGGCCGCCTTTGGCAATCGCGCCGGCACCTGCTTAACCACCCCAATCATCAAATGTACGTTGCTTTTATTTCTCGTTATGGTAAACTGCTTAGGCATAACTGAGGAGGAACCGACTATGATTAAAGCGGTCGTCTTCGATGTCGATGACACGCTCTATGATCAAAAAGCGCCCTTCGAGGCCGCGCTTGCGCCGATTTTAAATTTATCGCAGGACTTTGATCTTAATTTGACCTTTCAGACTTACCGCCAACAAAGCGCTGAGGCATACGCTCAAGTGGCTAACGGCCAGTGGTCGCACCAGGAAATGGCCGTTAAGCGGCTCAATACCGCACTTTTAGCACAACAGTTGCCCCCCGTGGATACCGATTCCGCGTTAGACTTTCAACGCGCCTACACGACTGGGTTACGTCAGATTAAATTATTTCCCGGGCTGGAAACGGCCCTGGACCAGCTGAGTACCCAATATCAACTGGGGATTATCACGAATGGCCGGACTGACTCACAATTGGCAAAGGTCATGCAACTTCAGATGCATCGGTGGATGACTAGGGAAGCCATCGTCACGTCAGAGGAAGTGGGCCTGGCCAAACCGGACCCCAAGATCTTCACGCTAATGAACCGTAAGCTTAACTTACGGGCGAGTGAAGTGGCCTACGTTGGGGATAACTACAGTATGGACGTCAAGGGGGCTAAGCAGGCTGGTTGGCATGCCTTTTGGTTCAACCACCGTAACTTAGAAATTCCTGACCGCCAGTGGATTCCCGATCAAACCGTGACGGATTCTTACGAACTCCAGGACCTGCTGCTGGCCCTTACCGTGGCCTATTCAGAAGCTTAATCGTTCCCTGTATAAAAAAGAGGAGTCGCGCAGTCGCGCGGCTCCTCTTTTGGCGTTCGGTCGGCTAAAAGGCCACTTCATTTTCGGCCTTACCCGTCTCAATCAATTGTTTATTATTATTCAATGCGAATTGGACCATGTTCTTGACGGCCGTGCGGGTGTAAAAGGCGATATGTGGGCTAACCAGCACGTTCTCCCGTTTCAACAGGTTCTTCAACCGTTCATCCGGAATGGCGTCGAAGCTCCCGAAGTCGGCGTTAAAGATCCCCACCTCATCCTCGTAGACATCCAGAGCCGCGCCAGCAACCTTGCCACTATCGAGCGCCCGAATCAACGCATCGGTGTCAATCAAGGCCCCCCGTGCGGGATTCAAGATCCACACGCCGTCTTTCATCTTGCCAAAGCTCTCGTCATTCAGCATGTGGGTGTTGTCCTTCGTTGCCGGGGCATGTAGCGAGATGACATCGGCCTGGGCATAGAGTTCATCCATCGTATCCACGTAGATGCCTTGCTTCTCTAGTTCCGGATTGTGGAAGACATCGTAAGCAATCACCTTAGCACCAAAGCCTTGATAGATCTTCATAGCCGCACGGCCAATCCGACCGGTAGCAACCACCCCGACCGTCATCGAATTAAGCTCATCGGCAATGTCAGGTGCCCACCGCAAGTCACCGTTGGCCTGTTTACGATCAAACGTTGGCGTCCGCCGCAATAACCGCATTAATTGGGTAACGGTAAATTCGGCGATGGCTTCTGGGGAATAAGCCGGCACGTTGGTGACCTTGAACCCATTGCGTTTAACCGCATCCGCGTCCACATTATCGACGCCGACGTTTCGTAAGGACAGGTTCGTCACACCATTTGCCGCCAACTTATCGAGGACCGCTGCCGTATAGGGCTTCTGCTGGTAGACGACCGCACCGTCATATCCCTTAGCGAGGTCGACCGTGGACTCGTCCAATAACGTACCGACTGCTTTCACGTCGATCCTCTGATCCTGGGACCATTCTTCTAAGTAAGGACGTTCATCGTCACGAATACCATAAGCAATAATTTTCACAATAAGTTCCTCCTTCGCTTGTCTGAAAAACAGGATTGACTATCCGCCATCAGTGTACCATAGTCGTGACTATTTCAGGGTGAAAACGCTTATTTTTCTAGGGAAACGCCCTGCAATTTTAGAAACTGAAGCTTCTTCTGTCGCGATTGATGCTTAAACGCCCATTCCGCGTGAAGGGCGTCGTGTTTGCTCGTAAATGCCTGACTAAATAACACCTTAATGGGCCGGTGAACCTTCGTGTATTTGGCACCCTTACCGGCCAAGTGGGTGGCAAATCGTTTGGCAACATCCGTGGTAAATCCGCCATACAACGACTGGTCCGCACAGAGCAGCACATAAAAATAATAGGTCTTAGTCTCTGCCATACAGTAACGCCTTCACTTCTGGGGTATAGTCACCCCGTTGATCATACACCGTTAAGGGTGCAAGGAACCGTAGTCCGCCCGGCTTACCGTCCTTGATAGCCTCGACCAACACCATATTGGCCTCCTTACCCGGCTTGGGGTGCACCAGTCGAATGCGTTTGGGCGCTAGGCGATGGGTCGCCATCAGGTCGAGAAGCTGTAGGAGCCGGTCCGGGCGATGGACGAAATAAGCCTTGCCATTCATCTTGAGCAGGCCGCTGGTCGTGGCTACAACGGTTGCCAGATCCGTGGTAATCTCATGACGGGCAATCGCTAGATATTGGTTAGGATTCTTCTGACTGTCCGGTAAATCCGCGAAGTACGGCGGGTTACAGGTCACCACATCCACCGAATCCTTGGGAATCCACCGATTCACCTGCGCCAGGTCCCCCTCGTAAACGGTCATGCGGTCGTCCAGGTGGTTCAACGCCACACTTCGCCGGGCCATATCGGCCAATCGCGGCTGAATCTCGACCTCGGCAATTCTGCCACGGGTCTGATGACTCATGAAGAGGCCCACCGCCCCGTTGCCCGCGCATAGATCAACGGTCTGACTGGTCTGCCGTGGTGGAAGTTTGGCAAAAGCCGCCAACAGCACGGCGTCGAGGGAAAAGGCAAAGACCTCGGGACTCTGAATGATTTGGATATCTTGACTGTACAGCTGGTCAATTCGTTCGCCTGACTTTAATTCTGGGGTTGTCACACGCCCCACCTTCTTTCATTTTTCGTTAAGATTACTTGCAACCCCCGCCGTTTTTTTGCATACTAGATTCATTGAGAAACACTGCGAGAGGAGCACAACCTATGTTTTATTCGTTTCTGCGGAACGTTATCCGCGTTATCCTATTTATCGTAAACGGTAAGGCGAAATACCTCAACCGTGAAAAATTACCCGACGGCCCCTACGTATTGGTCGGCCCACACCGAACCTGGTTTGACCCCGTCTACTTTGCGTTGGCGGCCAGTCCCCGTAAGTTTAGCTTCATGGCCAAAGAAGAGCTGTTCCAAAACTCCATTTTCCGATGGCTGCTCTACCATGTCAATGGTTTTTCGGTAAATCGTGATCATCCGGGCCCTTCGGCGATCAAAACACCCGTGCGGATCTTACGGAAAGGTGAGCTTTCCTTGATCATGTTCCCCTCTGGTTCTCGGCACTCCCAGGAACTCAAGGGGGGCGCGGCCGTCATTGCCAAGATGGCCAAGGTGCCGCTGGTTCCCGCCGTCTACCAAGGCCCACTGACCTTCAAGCGTCTGTTCTCCAGAAAGCGTGTCACGGTGGCCTTCGGTGATCCCATTACCATCGACCGCAAGCTAAAACTCGACGAAGCCGGCCAAGCCGACATTGAACAACAAATGCAAGCGGCCTTCAATGCGTTGGACAAGCAGATCAACCCCAACTTTGAATACGTCGATGTCACTGGAAAAAAGGAACAAGAACACCACGACTAATCATAAAAGACCGGTGCCCCCTATCAATTGGCGATAGGGGCACCGGTCTTTTTGCGCTTTGTGGTGACCCAAAAGTAATCGCGGGGTCACCTCATTAATTCACTTTTTCGCCAAATCATGCAACAAAATCCGGTGAAAAATCATTAGTAATAAGTGAGGACTATTTTTTACGATTGTCGTTTCAACTTAAACGATAGAAGAAAACCCAGCAGTGCCATGAGAAAGGCGATGAGAAACGAGAACCAGTAGCCCTGATTAAGCTGCGCGGTGGTCGTCAAATGGCTGGCCGCACCCTGATGCGTGCCAAACGCCACAAACATCATCAGGACAGCAGTTCCCAACGACCCGGCAATCTGTCGTACGGTCGAGGATGCGGCGTTGCCGTGCACGGACAATTCTTCTGGTAAGGCGTTCAGTCCCGCCGTAAAAGTCGGCATCATCACCGTGGCAACACCCACAACCCGAAAGGCATAGGCCCCGGCCACAATGATCAGACTCGTGTGTGCAGTGAAGAAGAGCATGGGCAGGGTTCCCAAAGCAATGATGGCAAAACCAATCAATGAGATCGGCCGAATACCGAACCGATCATACAGCTTCCCCGATATTGGACTAATCAACCCTTCCAACAAGGCTCCCGGTAAGAGGACTAGACCAGACATCAATGCGGACAAACCCTGAACCCGCTGCAGATAGAGTGGTAACACCAATTCCACCCCCAACAGAGCAATGTTACTCAAGGCACTCAGCCCCGTCGTCAACGTAAACAGCTTATTCTTAAAGACGCGCAAGTTCACCAACGGTTGGGTCAAATTGAGCTGGCGTTTGCCGAAGAAGACTAGAATGATGCACCCAATCAGCAGGCTAACCCCACTCGTCAGTGTCAACGCACCAGCGTTACCAATGGCGGAAAACCCATAGAGAATGGCCGCGAATCCCAGTGACGATTCGACCAGCGATAGCCAATCGACGCGACTATTTTCTGAAACCATCACCGGTCGCACATAGCCGATTGCCGCAATCAATAGCACGATTACTAGTGGGATGAGCACCCCAGAAAGCCAAGGTAACCCCCAACGATCAATGACCCAGCCCCCAATTGTGGGACCCAACTCCGGACCAAAGGCCACGACGAGTCCAATCACCCCCATTACCGTTCCCCGTTGTTTTTGCGGGTAAAGCATCAGAACCACATTTTGGATTAACGGAATCATGGACCCCGCCGCAATGGCTTGAATCAACCGACCAATCAACAGCCACGTGAAAGACGTCGCCCAAAAGCCACAGATACACCCGATCAGGAAGATCCCCGTTAGAGTTAGGAACGTCTTTTGCGTATCAAATCGGTGAAATAACCAAGCCGAAATAGGAATCATCAACCCGGCCACCAGCTGGTAGCCCGTACTGACCCACTGTGCGGTCGACTGGGTGACGCCGTAAGTCCGAATGATGGTGGGTAATGCATTGTTGAAAAAGGTTTCCGTCAGTAGCATGGTGAAGGCACCAACGAGGAGAACCCCCAGCATCCGATTGCGTTTCCGAATAGTAGAATTAATTGTAATCATTGAATCGCTCCTTTTTTGTAGCTAGCTACACTTTTGCTTAAAAATAATAGCCTCATCGAAGAGGCTATGCGTTCTTCATGGTGGTAAGCATCGTGGTCACCATCCGTTGTAATGCCTGTTGGTCGGTGGCGGATAAATTCCGAACCAGTTTCTGTTCCATATGGGCGACTGGTTGTTGAATCTGTTGAAAATGTTCGGCCATGAAGGTCCGTCCTTGCGACGTTAAATTCAATGTCACCTGTCGCTGATCGGCTTGCCCCGGTGTTGTCTGTAGCAAGCCAGTTGCCACCAACCGCTTCACAATTCCTCGGGTCGTTGGATGGCTCAAACGAAGCCTGGTCTCGATCTGCTTTTGGGTGAGCGCCTCTCCCGTATTCGAATAGACTTTAACCAAAACAGCAACCTGCGTCCCGGTCAGGGCAATACCAAGGGCCTTGAGATCACTGTTCATTTCCTTTTCAATCGCAATATTGAGCATCTTTAACTGCTGCACCAAACCATTGGTAAAGAAATCCGTTGTCATACTGTTTATCCTCCTCACATTTATGTAGTATGCTACATAAATGTGTGAAAAGCAAGTCGTTTAGAATCAAATTTCTAAATTTTGCGTGAAAAAAGGTGCGCCGTCAGCATCAACGACGCACCCTCTTAAATTTATAAATCCCAGCAATATTGGCCTTACTCTGCCGCATGCGCCGCATTTTGCAGCTGAATCATGTCGTAGTAATACCCTTGCTTTTGCATCAATTCATCGTTGGTCCCACGCTCGACAATTCGGCCGTGATTCAAAACCAGAATCAGGTCGGCGTTTTGAATGGTCGACAGCCGGTGAG
The DNA here is from genome assembly GCF_012641095.1 of Lactobacillus sp. HBUAS51381. GTDB lineage: Bacteria > Bacillota > Bacilli > Lactobacillales > Lactobacillaceae > Levilactobacillus. The sequence goes on along the minus strand of NZ_JAAVSC010000023.1, from coordinate 31,843 downwards.
CGATGGCAATTGTTGTCCGGTTTTCCTGAATACGTGACAGTCCAGTCTGAATCATCGTCTCCGTCTCGGTATCCACGTTGGCCGTCGCCTCATCTAGGATCAAAATCTTAGGATCGGTGACCACGGTCCGGGCAAATGTAATGAGTTGCCGTTGGCCGGCCGAATACTCCGTCCCCCGTTCCAGTACGGGCGTTGCGTAGCCTTGTGGCAACTGATCGATAAAGTCATCCGCTTGAACGAAGTGTGCCGCTTGATGAACCTGCGCATCGGAAATGTTGGTGTTAAACATCCGAATATTGGTCTGAATGTCACCGTAGAACAGTTGAGGTTCCTGTAAAACCAGTCCCATCTTCGACCGCAATTCCTCGGCCGGATAGTCGCGAATATCGCGGTCATCGATGAGGACTTCGCCGGACTGAAACTCGTAAAATCGCATCAACACATTAATTGTTGACGTCTTTCCGGATCCCGTTTGCCCCACTAAGGCCACCGTTTGGCCAGGTTCGGCCACGAAGGAGACGTCCTTCAAGACGGGATGTTCCTGGTCATAGGCAAAGGTCACGTGACGAAATTCAACCTTCCCGCGCGTAATCTTCGCGTCAGCCACCGGATGCTGAGCTGGGGCTAACGTTTGGTCATCGACCACGCGCAAGACCCGTGAGCCCGCAACCATCCCATTTTGAAAGTCGCTCAGACTATCCATCATGTTACTCATGGGGCTGTAGAAGTTGTTCAGATAGGTAATAAACGCGTAAATAACCCCGGCGGCCACGACCTCGTGGAGACCCCGAAGGCCGAAGATACTCAGGACAATTACGGTACCCAGCGCGTAGAACAGGTTGATGATGGGACTCAATAGCAGTGAATTCGTCCGAATCATGGCCTTACGCGTGTCATAGTACGCCTGATTTGTGGTCTCAAAGTTGGCCGCTGTCCGCCGTTCTTGACGGAACTCCTGAATGACACTGATCCCGGTAATGGCCTCGGCCAGCTTAGTATTTAGCTCACTGAGGCGTTCCCGCATGCGGCGATAAACCTTGGAACTATACCGTTGATAGTACCAGATTGTCACACCCAGAAACGGAACCAATACCAGCGTCCACAATGCCACCGTCACGTCGGTGAAATACATCGCAATGAACGATGAAATGACCGCAAAGATGGCCAGAATCAGCGTATTCAGTAGTGCCCAGAAGTTGGAGAACGTCATGGTATCGTTCATCAGTCGTGACAGGATGGACCCGCCCGGCGTTTGGTCGAAGTACCGCATCCCCTTGCCATGTAACTGGCTAAAGAGCTGTCGCCGGACATTTTCCAACATATACTCGGCGCCCATCGTGCTGGTGTAGTTCTGCCAAAATTGCATTGAGGCGCGCATCAGCATGCCAAAGAAGTACAGGCCGGCAAAGAGCCACATGATGACGATGGTGGCATTGCCAGCGCGCAGATACCGGTCCATATACATCTGCAACAACCAGGGCAGGAAAACGTTAATGCCACTAATCAGCGCCGACAGGATAATCGAGCCAATGAAGAACCACTTATAGGGTGCCGCAAACTTCAGCAGGCGTTTGATGACCGTCCACTGTTCTCTGGTCGTCATGCTATGGGCCCAAGCCGATTCATGCTTATCCGTCATCGCGAACGCCTCCCTTCACTTGCGTTTCAAGCTGTTGTTGTTCAAACATCCGTTGATACCAACCATGAGCCGCCATCAATTGCTCGTGCGTCCCGCGTTCGACGACCCGGCCCTGATCAAGTACCAGAATCTCATCGGCGCCCATGACAGAGCTCAACCGGTGTGCCGAAATAATCGTCGTCTTGTTGGCCCGTTCGGCCTTGAGGTTGGTTAAGATTTCAGCTTCCGTCTCGGCATCCACCGCCGACAACGCATCGTCCAAAATCAACAGTTCTGGGTTAATCAGGAGCGCCCGGGCAATCGCCATCCGCTGACGTTGGCCGCCGGATAGTGAAATTCCTTCTTCCCCCACCTGTGTATCGTAACCATCGGGTAGCTGAGCAATCTGCCCCGCCAGATCACTCTTTGCCGCGGCGTCCTCGACTTCGGCCTGCGTGGCATCGGGTTTGGCAAAGCGGATATTTTCAAAGATATTCGATGAGAACAAGAAGCTTTCCTGTGGGACGTAACCGATGGCCGGCAAGTAACTATCCAACGCGTAGTCCTTAATGGGATGCCCGCCGAAGCGAATCTCGCCATCGTACGCGTCAAACTCCCGGAGAATCAACTTCATAATCGTGGACTTCCCAGCACCGACACGCCCGACAATTCCCAGCGTCTTGCCCGCCTGCAGGTCGAAGTCGATCTGCTGGAGACTGGCTCCGGCATCGTCCGGATAGTCAAAGCGCTTGACGTGGTAGCTCAGCGTCCCCGTTGGCCGTACCTTTAGACCGTTGACCCGGTCAATGATGTGGGTCTTTTGATTCAGTAGCTCCATGACCCGGTCGTAACTGGCATTGCCCCGTTCCATGGTGTTAAAGAGCATCCCCACGGCAAACATCGGCCACACCATCATTGCCAGGTAACTGATGAAGGACACCAGATTCCCAATTGTAATGACGTTATGGGTGACAAACAGCCCCCCCAGGACGATCGTCGCGACATAGGAAAACGAGATCACCAGGGTAATCGCGGGATCAAACAGGGAATCCAACCGGTTTACCCGGCGGTTAATCTTGATGGTCTGCGCCACCTGCTGGTCGAAATCCGCAACATCGTCGTCCTCTTGTCCCAGTGCTTTGATCACCTTGATCCCACTGATACTTTCCTGTGCCTTGTTATTGAGGCGTGAAAAGGCGGCCTGTGAGGCGCCGAATGCGCGGTGAATCCGCTGTCCCAAAAACCAGGAGATAACGGCGAGAAACGGAAAGGGAATGATGGCAATAATCGTCAGCCGCCAGTCAATCAGCGTCATCATGGCAATCAGCGTGGTGCCGCCGGTAATGATTGCATCGGCAAACTGGAGAATCCCCCCGCCGGCGACCCGTTGTACGGCTTCGAGGTCGTTGGTCGCATGGGCCATGAGGTCCCCGGTCCGGTAATGTTGATAGAATTCTCGGTCCATCAGCATAAAGTGATTAAACAACCGATTCCGGAGCAGTTGTTCAAGGTGGGCGGCCCCACCCCAAATGGCATTTCGCCAGAGATAACGCGTGGCGTACTGCCCTAACGCAGCCAGGGTGACAAAGGCTAAGTCAATGAGGAGTACCCGCCCCGTCATGGTTTGCCCGTGAATACCGTCGACCATGTTCCCAATGATCCGCGGTGGAATAATAGCGATGATGGCCGTTAATAACAGACCGATCACCCCAACCAGGTAGGTTCGCCATTCCAAGCGAAAATACCAGGCCAGTTTACGAAAAATACTCACGAACGTCCCCTCCTTTAAATTAAAATATGATTAAATTGTAACAGACTTTCCAATTTTACAGAAATTCCTGTAAAATGCAAACAAAAAAAACTCGTCCCCAGGAAAACTGGAAACGAGTCGTCAGTAAAGCCCGACCTATTTTTTGTTGCGCGCGTTTTGTTGCATCGCATTCATCATTTGATGTAATTTCCGTTGTGATGGCTTTTGCCCCATTTGCAACATCATTGCGCGTAGTTGGTCTTCGTTAATTGGCGGATTGTCTTTCAGGTAGTTTTCCATATACTTACGAGCACCGAAGAAGCCCCCAGCCGCACAGCCAAGGCCAACCACGATGACAATAATGATCCAGATCCAAGTTGACAAGGTATTCCCCTCCTTTTTGCAGTCATTCATTTTACAATTTTACACAAACTTAACGCAAAATAAAAGAGCGAATCCGTTAAAAAGACCCGCTCGTTGAATTAATTGTCGCGTAAACCCTTTTTACGTTGAATATTACGGACCTTTTCTGGCGTAACTTCCTTACCATTCTTATCATAAACCTGCATCATTTCGACCTGACTCTTGAAGCTGGCCCGAAATAATTTAAGATACTTCTGCCGCAACGTGGCGCGTTCGGCCGTTTCTTCAGCCGTTAAACCCGCATCCGTCTTGGCCTTGTGTGCCAATTCGTTGATCCGTACTAATAAGGTGTCCATCGTTTCTTCAGCCATGAACAACCCTCCTTTATTTTAATTTTTATGGTTGGCCGTCACCCCGGACATGATTCATCCCGAACACCGTCCACACGATTTCCAATTGAAAGTCGGGCACTCGCTCCCCGTCATTTCAAGACGCTCCCTATCATATCAGGGTTATTTTCAGATTTCAACTGATTTAACCGAACATCTGTTTGAAAACGCCGGGAACGTATGCTACACTGTGATTAAACTATACTACGAATGACGAACGAGGTGGCAAAAATGAGTAAAGCTTCTGAAAGTAAACAGCTAGCCGTCCTGCGCTTCATCTGGGAACGGGTAAATGAAAAAGGGTATCCGCCGACCGTCCGTGAAATTGGCGAAGCCGTTTCCTTGTCCTCTACTTCTACGGTACACGGCCACATCGCCCGCCTAGAGAAGAAGGGGCTATTGACCAAGGACCCCACTAAGCCCCGGGCACTGGAAGTGACCCCGGCTGGTTTGGAAGAACTAGGCGTTCACGAGCAGCAAACGCGAATCCCAGTTCTGGGCACCGTGACGGCGGGAGAACCGATCCTGGCCGTTCAGGAAGCGACGGACTATTTCCCCGTCCCACCCGAATTTGAACGCGATGATGATCAACTCTTTATGTTGACTATCCGTGGCGAAAGTATGATTAACATTGGGATTCTAAACGGAGATCAGGTCATCGTCCGCCGCCAACAAAATGCGGATAACGGTGACGTTGTTATTGCGATGACCGAAGAAAACGAAGCGACCTGCAAGCGATTCTTTAAAGAGGCCGATCACTTCCGACTTCAACCCGAAAATGACACCATGGCGCCGATTATCCTGAATAACGTCAGCATTCTGGGCAAGGTTGTCGGTCTGTTCAGAGACGACGTCCACTAAACCTTAACATTAATAAAGCAGCTGTCCACCCTCACGGTGGCAGCTGCTTTTGGTGTCCGCTATTTAAATGACATCGCCATGGTAGTGACTCTCTGGCAAGGTTGCGAAGTCATACGCCGCCAAGGCCTCAGCCTCTTGGACGTAGGCGTGTAACCCCTCGGCAATCATCAGATTAAGTGTCGTCTTCTTCTCGTGTAAAATGACCACCGGTTTCTTACTATGGAAAGCGTAGCCAATCTCAAAGGCCGTTCCGGAATCCACTTGATCGTCCACAAAGTCAACCATGCCAACCACGACATCGGCTTGATCGATCTGTGAAACGTCCATCTGAAACGTCTGAGTCGCCCATTCTGGCGTTCCCATGGTCAAGCCGGGAATTTCACTCTTACGGGGACTAAAGAAACTACTAATGCGGGGGTTAGCGGCTAAGGCCTGTTCCACCCGTTCAATCCGTGAAATCTGTTCATCATCAAAGAAGGGTCCTGCTAAGTAAACTTTGGTCACACTAATCTCCTCATTTCTCTCGAATATAGGTTCCATTATACCGGAAATGTTAACCTTTAGCGACAACATTTTAATTAATATTCGGCTATAAAACAATGAGGGTGGCTAATTTAATGAATTTATTAATATTATTCGAGTTTGGCGCAACCAGTCGCCAAACTTTCAGGATATATTTGTTTCATGCTATACTAAACCTAATTAACTTGGGGGGTTCGGTAACATGATGATTCTTGGATTTGCCATCATGGGTGGCTTAATTACGATTATTGCGGGATTTTCGCTGGTGAACGCCATTCAAAGTGGTGGCTCTAAAGTTGGGGTCAGCATCCTGCTCACGGTTGCGCTGTTAGGAACGGTATTGGCCATTTGGAAGCTCCCTTACTGGTCACATCAGGCGGCGACGCCAGCAACGCACACGGCCAAGCAGCAATCCCAGATTAGCTCGCAGTCTGGTCAGGTCTTCTCGGCAAGTTCAAGTGGTGTGACGCAAGCCGACAACGAAAAAAGTGTTCAGCAGCAATTGGCTAAGGCGCTCACCAAGTTGGGCGACGTGACCTTCGACCGCGCCAGCAAGACCTATACCCTAACCGTGACCAACCAGGACCTCAAACAAACCATTCAAGCACTTACTAAGAAGCCTAGTCTGGCCAAACAAGCCAAATGGCCCCGTTTCGTCGAGAATTTCACCAAGACAAGCGGTTCCTTGGAGAAATCTCTCGGAAAGGGCTACAGTCTGAGCGTTCGCGTTGGCCATCAATCACCGGTTCTGGTCTTCAAGGATGGCTACGTCGTCAAGAATCAATTCGAATAACGATTGTGTTTAATGGTCAAATAGCACACCTCAAAAATGAGTTGGCTACTGGCCGCCGTTTCTATCCATTAAGCTTAACCAAGAAACCCGTATCTAGGATTGCATCCAGATACGGGTTTTTAGCTTATTGTATACACCAAATGTTACCGTTGACGGTATTGACGTTGCTGATTTTGCCGACCAGCGAGGTAATAACTGGCCGTTTCCTCACCGATAGCCAGCTGCGTATCACGCCCATCGTCACTGAGTTGACTGCGGTAAATCGTCTCATATTCGGCGACACTTACGCGCTGACGTTGCGCCAACAATCGTGTCAACGCCGCGTCATCAAATCCCTTTCGAAAATCAGGTTGTATCCGTCCGCTGAAGAACTCCCCTTCGGCGCCGGACCCATAGCTAAAGAAACCGATCCGATTACCCACAGCCAATTGCCCGTGACGCAGTAAGGACAGGAAACTGAGATATAAGGACCCCGTGTAGAGATTGCCGACATTTCGATTATCCTCTTGGCTCGCCTCAAATGCGGCTTTCAACGTCTCTTGTTGTTCGGGCTGTGCCTCCGGTAAGATCTGTCGAAGCCCTTTACGGCCCATCTTTGTAAATGGCAAGTGAAAGACAAAAGCATCAAAATCAGCAATTGTCCGGTGGGTCTGCTGCTGATAATCATGCCAGACGGTTTTGAAGAAATCCAAATAAACATTGGTTGAATATTTACCGTCAACCAGTGCTTCCGTTCGATAAGTTGGCCGCCAAAAATCCATCACATCTTCGGTATGATAGGCGCTCTCCGACTCCAAAGCTAAAATCTGCGGATTAGCCGCCACGATCATGGCCACCGCACCACCGCCCTGGGTTACCTCTCCGGCCGTTCTTAACCCATAACGGGCCACATCGGCGCCAATGACTAAGACCTTAGCCGCTGGATGAACACGCACGTAATCAGCAGCCAATTGGAGTCCCGCCGTGGCCCCATAGCAGGCTTGCTTAAGCTCAATTGCCCGCGTTTGGCTAGATAGGCCCAACAGATGAGCAAGATATACGGCTGTGGCCTTCGAGTTATCAATTCCCGATTCCGTGCCGAATAACACCATGGCAATGTCAGCTTTGAACGCTGGCGTTAAAATTTGACGCGCCGCATTGGCCGCCATCGTGACGGTATCCTGGGTTGGCGGAATCACCGCCTGGCGAGACTGCCCAATTCCGATTAAATATTTATTGGGATCTTCACCCCGGGCAGTGGCCAATTCGGCCATATCCAGGTATAATCCCGGCGTATAAAAACCAATTTTATCAATACCGACACTGATGCTCATAAGATGAGACCTCCTAAAGTTCTTGGAGCTACCCGGCAACCCCTGAGCTCACACTGGCGTTTCACGAGTCGAATCGTTACGGACAACTCCCATTTCTACTCTTAATTGTACGACACAAACTGGCTGAATAAGCCGCTGCGAATCAGACCTAATGAACTCTTAATAATCCCATCAGAAAATGGCTTTACCCGCAATTTACAGATAACTCCAGTAAATTGCGGGTAAAACCATTATTTGTATCTAGCAATCAATTGATTTTTTGTTGTGCTCTACTTACTGCTGATTCGCTTTTTGTATATAGCAATCTCACTTATAGTTTGTGATCTTTAAGCTGCTGAAGAACCGTTCGTAGATTTCGTTTGGTTTCGGCACTCACTTTAGGATATTCCGGATGGAGCACCTGCAAACGATCAATGAGGATGTTGGAGACAATCAGCCGGGCAACCCCCTTATCATCAGCGGGAATTAAATACCAAGGACTCTTCTTAGTGGCCGTCCGCTCTAGCATCCGCGTATAAGCCGTCTGATAATCATCCCAGAAAGCCCGCTCCTGCATGTCACTGGGTGCGAATTTCCAGTTCTTGCTGGGCACTTCAATCCGCCGTTCGAATCGATGGGTCTGCTCATCCTTCGACAAGTGCAAGAAAAATTTGATGACTTCGAAGCCTTGATGGCGTAAGTATTTTTCGTAGTTCTTTAAATCATGATAGCGGTGATCCCAAAACTTATCATCCACATCCTCGACCGACTCAATGCCCGGTAAATTTTGTGTCGTTAACATTTCGGGATGAACGTGGCTAATCAGGACATCTTCATATTGCGAACGATTAAAGACGCGTATCTCGCCCCGTGGTGGCAATGCCTGGTTGATCCGCCAAAGAAAATCATGATCCAGCTGCAGATGTGTGGGTTGCTTAAAGCTAACGACGCTGGTTCCCGATGGATTCAGGCCACTGAAGACGTGGCGAATTAAGCCATCTTTCCCTGCAGTATCCATCCCCTGCAAAATCACGATAACCCCGTGCTTCTTCTGCGAATATAACCGGGATTGTAAATCGCTTAACGTTGCAACATTTGCTGCTAAGGCACTATTAATCACGGCCTGATCGGGCCCCTTTTCAACGCGAGTCGCCAATTGCGCTAACTCTAAGGGGTGTTCTCCAGAATAACGATAACTACTCTCAGTCGTCATAGACACCATCTCCTTGTTAACATTCACCTTAGCATGCTTGCTAGTGGGATACCAGTGAACACCCAGACTTTTTTAAAATAAACGGCAAAATCTTCGCGTTCCCTTTTCAACCTTGATATACTAGGCTTGTAACCACTTACTTAATCAATGGAGGCCTCGGTAAAATGAAAAAGATTACGGCATACTTTGTTCGTCACGGGCAGACCATGTTAAATCACTACAACAAGGTGCAGGGATGGATTGACTCACCGCTCACTGAGAAGGGTCGAGCAGATGCAAAACGCGCTGGCAAGCAGCTCAGCAAGATTCCTTTCGTGGCTGCCTATAGCAGTGACTCTGGTCGGGCCATTGAGACGGCACATATTGCCCTCAAAGAAAATCCGGACAATATGAATATTGTGACCTATCAGTACCCCGAATTTCGGGAACAGTGTCATGGTTACTTTGAAGGCAACGACTTAAATCAAATGTGGCAGTTTGTCGGCGCTCAAGTTGGCCTCACCTCCGAATCCAAGGTCTTAGGTACTTACGGGCTGGAGAAAGCCCGCGACTTGATTCATCAGGCTGACCTATACGGTGAAGCCGAAAGCAATGATATGTTTTGGGCACGACTAGATCGTGGCTTTGATAAACTTCGGGCCAATTCTAAAGATGGTGATCAGGTGCTGGTGGTTTCGCACGGCATGACTATTCGTTCCATCATCGACCGCTATGCACCAGAATTAGATGAAGGTGTCGCCACCATCAACGGCAGCATTACTAAACTGGAAATTACGGACGACACGATTCACGTTGATTTCTTTAACCGCATTGATTTTCAATCTTAATTACGCAGGAGGTCCTTCTCATGAAAAGTATTCACCGCTCACGTAATAATCGCGTATTCGCTGGCGTCATTGGTGGAATCGCCGAACACTTCGACTGGAACAGCAACATTGCCCGCGTCATCTTTGTTCTGTTAGCCATCACGCCGGTGTTCCCGGGATTAATCGCCTACTTGATTCTCTGGATGATTATGGGTGACCCCGAATAAGGTCCATAAGTCCGAGTACTTCTCGGGCTTTTTTCATGCGTAAAATGCGCAAAATGAAAACGCTAACAAAAATATTCATAATTCGATTGACGTTCTGGAACGGTTAGTCTACAATTTGAATTAACAACTTGTTATACCCGCTATAACTTGGACGTTTTAAAAACTCAAGGAGGTTCTCTACCATGGCAAATTCAGAAAAGACTTTAGTATTAGTTAAACCGGATGGTGTTGCGGAAGGGCATATTGGTGAAATTATTTCACGGCTTGAAAGTAAGCGCTACCAAATCACTGCCCTTAAGGTTTTGAACGCAACTACCGATCAATTGAAACGGCACTACAGGGAGCAAGTCGACAAGCCCTACTTTAATGAAATTCAGACGTACATGCAAGAAGGTCCCTTGGTCGCTATCATTGTGACGGGTACCGACGTGGTTAAAGCCGTGCACAACCTGGCTGGTAAAACCCGACCGAATGATGCCCAACCTGGCACAATTCGTGGCGATTATGCCCATGAGTATCCCGATGGCATTCTGCGAAACATTGTTCACACGGCCGACAGTCGTGAAAACGCCCACCACGAAATTGCCATTTGGTTCCCAGAACTAGCGGTTGCCGCCCATCAAAAGGTTGCGGGCAAGGAAAAAGTTGGCGCTAAATAATTGATAATGAACTGATATCCTGAGGCTGTGTGATGCACGGTCTCTTTTTTTACAAAAAAGTCGATTTAACGGTAAATACCGGACAGTCGACTCTTTGAAGCTGTTTAATTAAATTAACGCCTTGGTAAATCAACGTTTCTTAAGTTCTATTTTATTAGAAATAACGCCTACTCACAAATCATTCTGCCTTTTTAATAACCTTATCGACATGGGATACAAAAGAGTTCATAATCGGCCAGTCTCCTGTAAAATCTTGCTGACGTTGTTCCAATTGAATTTCACCGGTTGTTTTATCCATCTCATCAATGACACCAATTCTGCCGTCATCTAATTGAACTATATCATAAAGGCTTATTTCAGAAATTAGCATATTATCAACTCTTTCCCTTCATCACTCTATTTTGTCGCTTAATATCAACATACGGCGATACCAGTTGAGAAACACCGTCTACTATTTTCCAAACAGTTAGAACTGACGCATCTCTATCGTTCTTACCATGAATCATAACACTAACCTCATACATATCTCTACCCTTATAACCTGTTCCTTTGTAAATTACGTTGGTAGTCAAAATCTGTTGTTTTATTTGACCTTTTAGATACTCAGAATCCTTCTTTTCTAATCCCAACGCAGATTTAAATACCTTGGCTTTATCGGCCTACCATTTTTAATGGCTGTCGGATCTAAAGAATAGCGAGTGAATTTTTCAATCGGAAGAATAGCATTTTCAGCATTAGGAAGCGGTTGTTCAGGCGATGTGTTACGATCAACAGCCCGCGTTTCATTTTTTAGCAGTGCCAAGGCTATCATTATTTTCAGAAGCATAGTTTGCGTGGTGGATTTTACCACCTCACTAGACGTAATTAAACTCATTTTATCAATATGTGGAATCTTACTACACCGACAATTGGGGTGACTCAGGGATACCCGGTGCGTCATTAATCCAGTACGGGCCACCTTCTTCAATTCCTTGGCACTTTTGACAGACGCCAGGCTCACATACCCAGTCAACCTTCTTCACGTCCTTCATCCGGTATGTGGTCATGTTGACCTTATCTTTAATTCGTGCCAATTCGGTACGCACAATTCGCCGTGCATTGAACTCCATTTGACTGATACGGTCAGCAGCGGACTACCCCTGGTTTGAATTGCTTGGGATTAGTATGGGCTGCAAGAATATTGTTTAAATCATTGAGCGACATGCCATGTTTCAAATGTTGATTAACGAGGTATTGCACATCCCCAGCCATCTTATCAGCGTCTATCCATAGGTTTCGAGACCATATCTTTGTGGTCTCCGGGTCCGTGATAATACTGGTAACTTTTTTAGATTGGTTAGAAGTGAGGTTAAAAAAATCACCCATCCGTTTAGCTTCGGTCTTGCCGTCAAGTGCTACTCGATGAGTGCTATTTCTTTGGTTAGAAACAGCCATCTTTGTGCAAACTCTTTGATTTTCTAGTACTTTTTAGCGAAAACTAAAAAATAGGAACCTCGCTAAACGTTGATTTAACGGGATTCCTATTTTTTATTATTCTTCTAACGAGGTCTCATAAGGAGAGTACAGGATTTGAACCTGCGCGCCGGTATTAGCCGGTTCGCCGGATTTCGAGTCCGGTGCATTACCACTCTGCCAACTCTCCAAGTCACTACTTAATATATTTTACCAATAATGACTATAAATGCAAGCGTTTTTTAAAATGAAGTTTGGGCAAGGACCTCTGGATTAAACGGTTCAATCCAAGCCGGATCGGCCGCAAGAAGTTCTAGCGGTGAGATATTGGTGCTATCCAATTTGGCCGCTAAAACTTGTTTGTCTGCTTGACGGGCCGTTGCAATTTCCCAATCGGTCCATTCCGATTGCCAGGTTTCCCGACTAATAATGACCAGAATCCGGTGAGAACGCTTGATTTCTTTCCGTAAGCGCCGTTTGATTCCCGCGGCCCGGGCACCGATGAATTTCTCGGGTAATCGCTGTTCATGAAAACTAATGGTTGGGAACTCCCAGTGCTTCTCAGCCCATTCTAGGAGTTGAACTTGAAACGAATGGGCTAGCGGATCGGCTGACTGGTAGCTGATAAATAGATCGCTCATAGGTCAAACTCCCTTTCCGATTACCAATAGTGTAGTCCTTTAAGAAGACAAAATGATGACAAAAATATTTATTTCTTATGAATACTATATAACGAAACTAATTTAAAGACTAGTTCTCTGAATAATTACTGAACCATTCAATAGCTTAAGTATAGCCGATAAATTGAATTTAAGGGGTAGATCCAACCGCAAAATAAGCAATTCGTAAACCTGCGTCCATTAATTAATTCGTGAAATGAAACAGTTAGCCAAACATTAAGTCCCCACTTATAAGTAGTGGCAACCAGTTTACGATCATTCTGAACAAAACGAAACTCGCTCATTGTTTCCTTAGACGCTGTCTTACTAATTTCTTCCGTCCCTTTGCACAATAGCCTCAGCTTCTTTATACTGAGAATAATTATTTCTCTGTTAGAAAGGACCCCACTTATGGTAAAACTCATTGCGATCATCCTTGTAATCATTGCACTCGGCATTGCCCTTTACAGTTATTTAATTGCCAAGAAAAATCAATAACCCATTAATTCAAGTTGCTTTAAAACTGATTCAGTGCGGAGTCATTTTATATTTAGTCATTTCACTTGTCAAAAGGTTCCATTTCAGGTATAGTATAATCATTAACTAATCCAATTTATTAGTTAATCAAGAAGATCGTATTTCTTGCCAGTCTTCAAAAACGTTTTATCTCGTCCGCTACCCCCGCCGACTATGAAGGAGGTAATCCCTATGTATCAACGTCTACTTGTCCCTCTCGATGGTTCTAGCAACGCTAACGAAGCCCTCAAGACCGCTATCGACTTTGCCAAGAACTGGCAGGCCAAACTGGTCTTACTGAACGTCATTGACATCACCCAGTTCTCTCCGCAAGGGCTCGGTGGTGGTTATGCGGCCGTTATTCAAGGCATGCGGCAAACCAGTGAAGAGATTCTTCAAAAAGCCAAGGCCCTGGTCGAAGATGCCGGTCTTGAAGCCGCGCTCATTGTTCGTGAGGGGGCTCCCAAGCAAGTCATTGTGAAGACCGCGAACGCTGCCGATGCCGCGATTGATTTAGTCGTCATGGGTAAGACCGGAACGAACGCCTTCTCCCGGCTAATCGTTGGGTCCACCACGAACTACGTCGTCCAGCACGCAGCGCCAAACGTTGTGGTCGTCAATGACTTGGTCGAAGACGCCTAAAGTTCCGTTCTCACCTTAAGTTGTCAACTAAAACTTTCAGAGAGGTCCTCCCCTCTCTGTTTTTTTGTGCTGTCCATGGATTTTCAGAAAATTAGGATAAAATAGGCTCTTTTTTCATGAAAAGTCTTCGTTCCCCTTTTTTCCGCCCCACTGCCGGTCTATAATGGGGTAATGAACTTTTTTAGGAGGCTATATTTTGAAACAGACACAATCGCGGTGGTTTTTAATTGGCATGATGCTCATTGCGGCCAACCTCCGCTTGCCCATTACCATCATTCCACCACTCCTGCCCAGCATCGAACGGGCCCTCAACCTCCCCAGCTCGATGGCAGGCTTAATCACCTCAATTCCCTTAATGACTTTTGCCATCTTTTCGCCCATCATCGTTAAATTAGCGCAGCGTTGGGGCAACGAACGCACGGTTTTTGCCCTATTTCTCCTGCTTATCGTGGGAACCTACCTGCGAATCATCCCCACGCTAGCCGCCCTGCTCTTGGGGACCTTCCTCGTGGGCGTCGGTATCGACAGTGGTAACGTTTTGGTTCCGGCCCTGATCAAGGAACACATGCCCTACAAGATCCGCCTTGGCACCAGCCTCTACACATTATCTATGTTACTCGTAGGGGCCATTGGGACAGCGGTTTCGGGTATTCTTATCTCCCGCACCAGCCTCGCCGCTACCCAGGCCTATCTCGGTATCATCAGCATCATTGCCATTTTAGCCTGGTTCCCGAATGTCCGGACGAAACGCCAAGCACCACTGACGGCTGAGCAACGCTCCCACATTCCCCACTACCAGAGTGTTTGGCATCAACCCTTAGGCTGGCTCATCACCCTATTTTTCGGACTCCAATCACTGGTGTATTACGCCATCATTACTTGGTTACCGTCAATTTTGGCCGTGCATGGCGTCTCCACGTTGACATCCAGTAACCTGCTGACGCTCTTACAGCTCAGTGGCTTACCGTTATCCTTCATGGTGCCCTTGCTCTTTAACAAGCGTCACGGCGTTTCCTTCCTGCTGGGCATCATGACCCTCGGCTACGTTGTCGCACCACTGACTTGGTTGATTGATACGAAGTCGATTCCGTTTCTCACGATTGTATGCTTGATTACCGGATTAGGATCGGGCGTGGCCTTCAACCTCGCCATCATGTTTTTCACGGAAAAGACGACCAACCCCTATCAAACGGCGGCCATCTCCGGCATGGCCCAGTCGGCCGGTTACTTATTAGCGGCGATTGGTCCCATTCTCTTCGGTTATCTTCAACAATTCAGTCAATCTTGGGTTCCGGTTATTTGGGTAATGGCCCTCTTAGCCGCCGTATTGACCACGACCGGCTTCATTGTGCACCGTCGTGGCATGATTGCTAACTAACATTCTGAGGCAATAGAAAACGCGCCCCGCCGATTTTTCGGTGGAGCGCGTTTTTGTCATCATTTGAAATTAGTAGGTCATTAAGCTAAAGATATCGTAACCCTTCAGCTTGTCGCGACCGTGCAGGTCCTTCAATTCAATCAGGAAGGCCGTGCCGACCACGATACCACCGAGGTCTTCGACTAATTGAATCGTCGCACCAATCGTGCCACCCGTAGCCAGCAAGTCATCGGTAACCAGCACCTTTTGGCCCGGTTTGATGGCGTCCTTGTGCAGGTACAAGGCGGAAGTGCCGTATTCCAAGTCATAGGACGCCTTGACCGTTGGCCGAGGAAGCTTTCCTTGTTTACGTGCGGGGGCAAACCCAATGTTCATCTGGTAAGCCACGGGGCAACCCACGATGAACCCACGGGCCTCGGGACCAACGACCATTTCAACGCCCTTATCCTGAGCGTAGGCGACGATCTCGTCGGTTGCGGCATGGAAGGCGTCACCGTCCGCCATTAATGGGGAGATATCCCGGAACATAATCCCCTTTTCTGGGTAGTCCGGAACGGAAGCAATATATTTTGTAAAATCAGTGGCCATAATTGAAGTAGCTCCTTTATTTTATATCAATGGGGCGAGGCGCTTCGTTAACACCGCAGTCGAACAGGCCAACAGCTCAGTTTCCGTCTGCATCTGCTGTTGTCGAAGCTGGTAACTCGGGGCCGTCGTCAGATCCTTGTGTGCCGGATGTACCACACCAGCCATCAACCCGTGGTCGATCGTGATAAATCCGCATTCGAAGAAGACCTGAATCATGAAGATTAACTGAGTTCGTGGAATCTGCAAGAAAGCTGCAAGCTGCGTCAGTTGGTGCCCCACATCTACTTGTTGATGTGTTGCAACGAACTTAAATAGTTTAGCATATTGCGCGCGAGTTGGCATCCCTAATTGCGAAAGACTTTCTTTCTTATAAAGATAAACCGTCACCTTGGCGGGTTGTAGCTGCCGTAAGACTGTTTCCAGATCCGTCGTGGCATCGGGGCAATCGACAATGAACACAGTCGATCCCGCGGGTAATTGCGTCACGGCACTACCATCGTAGAGCAGTGGCGTCGCCGTTTCCGGCAGTTGGTTAGCTAACTGGCGGAACATATTCTGGTGAAAGAACACGTAGGTCCCAGCCTGCTGGAACATGGCCTGGTGAAGCTGGACCGTTCGTTGATCTTGAATCGGATTTTCAGTTAATTTTAAATCCTTCACCATCAACTGCAAGGAATGCCGACCCTGCCAGACGTTATCCGCAATGGCACCCAGCACAGCCGCATCGTTCGGAGCCGCCGTCAACGCATCGACGTAGCGACCCGCGCCGAACTGAATGGCATTGAGCTGATGCGTGCCCTCCTGCAGTTGAAATTTCAGGTGGGACCCGTCCTTACCAATTGCCTTAATTTGGGTTAACGTCGCCGCTTCAAAAGCAAACAGCGGTTGGCTATTATCCGTCCCAAACGGTGCCAACTTTGTCAACTCCTGATACAGTGTGGGCGTAACCGCCGCAACGTCAAGTGCCGCCGCAACGGGCACTTCGGTCGGTCCACTTTCCGCCAACTGTTGTTTAGCTGCCTCTTGATCCACAGCGTCAGCTAACGCCCCCAGCTGGTCGCTAGGCACCGTTAAGCCGACTGCCATGTGATGACCGCCAAATGCCGTCATCAGGTCTCTATGCGGGTCTAAGGCAGCAAACAGGTTAAATGCTGGCACACTACGACCAGACCCTTTGGCCCGGCCATCCGCGTTGACGTTCAGAACGATCGCGGGTTTCCCCGTGGTCTCGACGACCTTACTGGCCACAATCCCAAGAACACCCTCGTGCCAATCATGACCACTGATGATCAGGACCGCGCGATCGCGATGATCAGCATCCTCAGCCTGGGCCAGTGCGGACTGGCTAATCTGTTGGACCAATTCTTGCCGCTGACGGTTCTGTTCCTCCGTTTGCTTCGCTAAATCTTGAGCGACCGTGTAATCGGGCGTGGTCAGTAAGGCCACGGCCGGAGCCGCATCCTTGAGTCGACCTAAAGCGTTTAAACGGGGGGCAATGCCGAAGCCAATCGATTGTTCCGTCAATTCCTCGGGCTTAATCCCAGCGCCACTCATCAACGCCTGCAATCCCGGTCGTTCGTCTTGCTTCAACAGTTGGAGACCAAAGTAGACCAAGACCCGATTCTCATCGACTAAGGGCACTAAATCCGCCACCGTCCCAATGGCCGCCAAGTCTAAGACGTCTTGAGGAATCTCCTCACGCAACGCCTGGGCCACTTTGAAAGCCACACCAGCGCCTGACAAGCCGCCAAATGGGTACTCGGCCCCCGGATAGCGCGGATGGATGATGGCGTAAGCCGCGGGCAACTCCGCGGGTAGTTCGTGGTGATCGGTCACCACCACATCGACCCCCGCTTCGTTGGCCGCCGCAATTGCTGCGTTCCCGGCTACCCCGTTATCCACCGTCACGAATAGCTGTGTGCCGGCCGCGATTAATTTCTGAAAGGCCGCCACGTTGGGACCATAGCCGTCAGTAAATCGATTGGGGATATAGTAGTTCACCTTAGCGCCCATCTCATTGAGCGTCTCGTACAGGATTGACGTGCTCGTCACCCCATCGGCATCGTAGTCCCCGTAGATCGTAATCTGTTGGTCACTGCCAATGGCTTCTTCGATCCGGGCCACGCCCTTTTGCATGTCGTGCAGCAGGTTGGGATCATGCAGTTGCTCCGGTCCCGGATTCAAGAAGTCATGCGCGGCCGTTGGTGTCTGATACCCCCGATTCCATAAGATCTGGGCAACAATAGGCGAAATGGCTTCCTCTTTCGCCAGCTGCTGCGCCTCGGCTGACGGTTGATCAACGTTCTTGATATTCCATTGGTACTGTGCGGCAATCACCAGCAAATCATCCTTTCTAAACGGGAGAAGAGCCTGGGATCGAAAAATCTCAGACTCCTTTACCTTCGAATCTATTGACTAACTATCTATCTAAAGGTTGAAAGTTCACGACCACGTTCCAGTCCCCAGCTAGCAAGGCTTATCGCCATAAAATTAATCGTCGCCGACCACCTGCGGCTGCCAGAGATTCCGGTGCTGTGGGGACCGCCTGCGGCCTGAGAAGCGGTCCTCCGGCTCGGTTTGAAGCCTGACCAAAATCGCCAGTCTCCAAACGCGTCCCGCGCTGTAAGCTGAAAATCAGCTAACACCGCTGTCACGGCTGCCTACATCTCTGACTGCCTCCGGTTACAATAGTTGAAAACCACTAAACGTGTAGTGACATTGCTGGAGTGGCAACGTTTCGCCAGTTTAATTGGATATATTTCATGTAGCCGTGAGTGAGTCAAACTTGGTCTCAGCCGTGGGATTTACCAAGCGATTTTTCTTGGTAAATGGCGTCTTTGAGACACGGTCTGACGGCTCAAAGCGAGGGAAAAGACAGCACTTTGGCTTTTCCCGGTCCCTCCCACAGCGTTCCAGACCAAATTTGGCGAACGGTAAGGCGGCCAGCACGCACCTATCATATTATAATAGTTGTTATCCTTGTCACACCAAGGATTCTAGCCGTTTTCTATCTTTCAACCTTCAGCTATCTATCGGTTAGTGCGTCGGCTTCTCGGCCAATTTGGCCTTTAAGTCGGCATTTTCTTTTTCTAAGTCTTGGAGCTGTTGCGCTTGTTGTCCCGTGACCTGTTTGCTTCTGGAGTTCTGCAAACGCTTAGTCAGACTATCCTTCTCGTGTTCCAAAGCGGAAATCTGTTCTTGACTCGTCCGCTCCAGATCCTTGTAGGCCCGATTATGCTGGAAAACCGTGATGGTTGAAAACAAGATCATCAGCACGGCCCCAATCAAGATGGACACCAGCAAGATTAAAATCAGCGGCCAGTGAACAGTCGTGAAGCCAAAGGAAACCGGCACACTCTCCACATTTAAGATGGCAAAGACGGCCACGATAATGACCAGTAAAATGGTTAAGACGATTCGCCACTGATTTTTCATTGCTAGACATCCTCCTACTTAATCTTCTGAAACGGCACGTTAATCTCATCAAAATCCTTGACGACACGCGTATTCTTAAACACTTCCCGCGCCTGATGCTGTAATTCTAAGGCTAATTTCCCGGTGTAACGCGCGGAAATATGGTTCAACAGCAGCATTTTAACATTGGTCCGCTTGGCCAGCTCTGCCGCCTGAATATTCGTTGAATGGTAGTAGGACCGTGCCAACTTGCTCTCACCCTTGGCAAAGGTGCTCTCGTGAACCAAGACGTCCGCGTCCTGCGTCAGCCGCGCGGCGTTTGGCGTTTGGCGGGTATCTCCTAAGAAAGCGACGATCCGTCCCGGCTGGCTTGGTCCCAGGAAGTCCTGGCCATTGACGGTCCGGCCATCCGGTAAGGTGACGGTCTTTCCCGCCTTCAATTCGCCGTAGACCGGTCCCGATGGAATCTGTGCCGCGCGTAACTTATCGACCATTAATTCGCCGGGGTGATCCTTCTCCACGACCCGGTACCCAAAACACTCGATCCGGTGATCCAGATGTTGGGCGTAGACCCGAAACTTATTGTCCTCAAAGATCATGCCATCGGCCGATAGCTCGCGGTAGTGAATCCGGTATGATAGCTTCGTCTCTGAGACGCGCATACTGACCTCTACGAAGTCCCGGATACCCTTGGGGCCATAGATGGTCAGGGGTTCATTCCCGCCCTGAAAGGACCGACTACTGAGCAATCCCGGCAGGCCGAATATGTGGTCCCCATGCAGGTGGGTAATAAAGATTTTATCGATTTTTCGCGGTTTTAACGTGGTCCGCAAAATTTGATGCTGGGTGGCTTCACCCACGTCGAACAGCCACACTGAATTACGCTCATCGAGTAAGCGCAACGCCGTACTGGTCACATTCCGAAACTTCCCGGGTGATCCGGCGCCCGTCCCTAAAAATTGAATTTCCATATTTTTTTCGTTCCTATTCTATAATTAAAGTCCGTCCACTATTTTAGGGGATTTTGGCTGAAATCGCAACTCTCAAAGCTGGCCAGCCTATGTCAAATGGGATTAACGCTAGGGTTCTCCTCCCAAATTCGGTATAATTGACGTAAGCTTTTGATTGGGGGACCCTTACATGCGGCTCATTGACTTTAACCTCTCAACCATCGACTTGCATCCCGCACTGCGCCTGTACTGGGAGCACAACGGCCAGCAAGCCCCGGTGGTTGACCTCAAAACCCAGCACCACCAGCTCTACCTCATCATCGGCACAGGACGGCCCTTGACGCTGGACCAACTACGCACCCGTAGCCAACAAGTCGATCAGCAGGTCAGCCTGTTTGTGGCCCAAAACCCACCGCAACGGCTTTATGGCTACCGACTCGTGCCGCACCAAATCTTATTCGGTTGAAAGGAGTTTTATCATGCGTTACATCAAGGCATCATTACTTATGGGCGTGGGTCTCTTGACCCTGGGCTTAGCCGGCTGCCAGTCCAATAGCCACCAGAGTACGGCCAGCTTCAAGGACAGTAGCAGTCAGTCCAGTCGCTACAGCGCTAAGGAACCCGACGCGGCCGTCACGGCCTCCTCATCCTCGAAGAAAGAGGAAGCGCAAACCTACCGGCCTCAGGCCAAGCAAACCCGGAATCGGCACTACGTCAAGTCCGGCAATCTTAAAAAGGCTGGCCAATACACGTTTGACAAGGTCGGCACGCAACTTACGCTGGCCAAGGTTAGTCATCCCAAGACCACCGTTAAATCGGGGCAACTCACTTACAAGGTCACCACGGTACGGCTCATCAAGAACACGGCTAAGACCGCAGCGGCCAAGCGTATGGCGGCCCAGGCCCTGAATCTGGCACAGATTAAGAGTCCGTACTACACCCTCCAAGTCAAGTTTACCATTTATAACCACGGAAAGCAGGCTCTCGCCACCGATGGCATTCAAGCCATCCGACTCGACAGCAAGCACCAACTAAATGCGGCCAACCAACTCAGCGACGCCAGCGCGGGCAAGACTATCCCCGCCAACGGTAAACTGGCCACGTTTGCCACGGGTCTGGCTAGTCAGAACACCAAGCCCACGCTAAAGACCGTCAAGATTAAGTTTGCCGGGGCCTTCGCCGACAAGAAACAGGTGGTCACCCCCACCCGTTGGCTCAAGCTCACGCTATAGCCCGTTCCAAGGCCAAGCCAAAATTAAACCGTGATTCCCGTCGAAACAAGTTGCGGGAATCACGGTTTTTTGATTATCGTTTAAGAGTACTCAGCGCGACTAGCAAGGCGTCACTGAGCCGACCGATTGGCAGCGTGCCTTAGGCCATGTATTCGAAGGTGAAGTCGTCGATCTTGACTAGATCACCGTTCTTAGCCCCATGGTCGCGCAAACTATTGTCGACGCCCATGCCACGCATCTGACGCGTGAACCGCAGCAGGCTTTCATCGTGGTTGATATCCGTCATCCGGAACAGCTTCAGGAGCTTATCTCCGGTCAGAACCCACGTGCCATCGGCATCCTGCGTGACTTCGAACTCCGGTTCCGGCTTAAAGTCGTATTCGGCCTTCTCAACCACTTCTTCTTGCTTGACTGGGAACTTCGGCGTTGCGGCCAAGATATCCGCCGTCCGTTGTAGCAGTGGCGTTAAGCCATCATGAGTCAGCGCTGACACGGCGTAAACTTCGGGTGCCGTGGCCAACAGCTGATCTTGCTTTAAGTCTTCCTTGAACTTCGCCAAATTATCGGCGGAATCCGGCATATCCATCTTGTTGGCGACCACAATCTGCGGCCGTTTCAGAATATCTGGATCGTACATTTTGAGTTCTTCGTTGATTTTCTCAAAGTCCTCGTACGGATCGCGGCCCTCTAGTCCACTCATGTCGATCAGATGCAGGATGACCCGCGTCCGTTCAACGTGGCGCAGGAACTGGAAGCCCAGGCCCACACCGTTTGCGGCGCCCTCGATCAGACCAGGTAGATCGGCCATCACGAAGTCACGCCCATCCGGCAACCGAACCATGCCCAGGTTAGGGACCAACGTGGTGAAGTGGTATTCGGCAATCTTCGGTTTGGCACTCGTCACCGTGGACAACAACGTTGATTTCCCCACGGATGGGAAGCCAACCAGCCCGACATCGGCCAAAACCTTCAATTCCAGGCGAATCTCGAACTCTTGACCGGGTTCCCCGTTTTCGGCGATTTCCGGTGCCGGGTTCTTCGGTGAAGCAAAATGAATGTTGCCTCGACCCCCACGGCCACCCTTGGCTACAATGGCGGAGTCATCACTGGCCACCAGGTCGGCAATGACGGCACCGGTCTCGTCGTTATAAATCGTGGTTCCTTGTGGCACACTGATGATGGTGTCCGCGGCACCGCGACCCGTCATCGACTTGATTGCCCCGTTGCCACCGCTCTTGGCCTTGAACTTCCGCTGGTAGCGAAAGTCCATCAGGGTCCGCAGACCTTCGTCAACGGCAAAGACGATGTTTCCACCGCGACCACCGTCACCGCCGGCTGGACCACCGTTGGGCACAAATTTTTCCCGGCGGAAGGCAACCATCCCGTCGCCACCCTTACCGGCCTTAACACTAATTTTAACTTGATCTACAAACATATTTTATATTCCTCGTTTTCTAAGCCAGCCCGTGCTGCCTTCTTCGTAAGTATCCTGCTAGCCAGTATACCGGCAAACGGCCGCCACGTCAAAGTTTGGTTGGCGTTCGCGGACTTTTAATTTCTGCCGTCTCCGCTTGCAAGGTCAACCGAATCGTCTGGGCCACCGTTTCACTGATTCCTAGCGCCCGCAAATCATCCACACTGGCTTCCCCGATCTTCTTGGTTGATCCGAATTTCCGGAGAAGTTTGTTGCGCGTCTTGGGGCCTACGCCGGGAATCCGGTCAAGCCGTGAACTCAGTGAATGCTTGCTGTGAACCTGACGATGGAAGGTAATCGCGAACCGGTGCACCTCGTCTTGAATCCGCTGAACCAGATAAAAGCCTTGACTCTTCGGATCCAAATGCACGTGGTGATCGTCGGGACCAAACAGGAGGTCAGCGGTCTTATGATGGTCGTTTTTCACCATCCCCGCCACTGGAATGTGTAGGTCGAACTCGTCGGCCAACACTTCCTTGACGGCATTCATCTGAATGTCGCCCCCATCCATCAAGATGAGGTCTGGCATCTGCGCGTGTTCCTTGAGCAATCGCCCGTACCGGCGTCGAATGACCTCTAAGGTACTGGCTGTTTCGTCGGCGTGATCCACCGTCCGTAATTTATACTTCCGGTACAACTTCTTATTGGGTTGACCATCAACGAAGACCACCATTGCCGAGACTAAATCAGCCCCCTGAATGTGGGAATGGTCAAACGCTTCGATCTTGTGCCCCGGCGCAATCCCCAACGCATCCGTGATTTCCTTCATGGCACCCGTCGTCTTGCCTTCATCGAGTTCCAGTAGCCGAAACTTCTCTTCTAAGACCAGTCGGGCGTTCTTCCCGGCCATGTCTAGCAAATCCCGCTTGGTGCCCCGCTGCGGCGTTCTAACGGGCACGTGGAGGATCGATTCAATGGCCGCCCCATCGATGCTCGACGGCACCAGAATCTCTCGTGGGAGGACCGTATTCTTGCGTTGATAAAACTGGACGATGAAGCTCGCCAGCTCCTCCTCGGCCGTGCTGACGATCGGAAAGAGCCGCTTCTCACGCTTCATCAACCGCGCCTGCCGGATGAAGAAGACCTGAATCGACAGCCAGCCCTTATCCAAATAACAATTAAAGATATCTCGCGGCGTGCTATCGTTAGAAATAATCTTCTGTTTTTCCACCGTCGCTTCAATGTAGCGAATCTGATCACGCAAATCGGCCGCGCGTTCGTAAGCCATGTCGGCCGCCGCCGCGGTCATCCGATCGGATAGTTCCTTCTCGGCGTGACCCACATTGCCATTGAGAAAGGACTTGATCTTCTTAATCTGCTCATCATATTCCGCCTGTGGGACTTCCCTGAAACAAGCGCCTAAGCACTGGCCCATATGGTAATACAGGCATGGTCGTCCCTGATATCCCGTACACCGCCGCAACGGATAGACCTTCTGCAGGAAGTGAATCGTTTCTTCCGCGGCATAGACGTTCGGATATGGACCAAAGTAATAGGCCCCATCCTTCTTCACATCGTTAACCAGCAACAACTGGGGATCGCGTTCCTTGGTAATCTTGATATAGGGATAACCGGTCCCCCGCTTCAGCTTGATATTAAAGTACGGCTGATGCTTTTGAATCAGCGTGATTTCGAGGAGAAACGCTTCTTTATCCGTCGACGTAATGATGGTCTCAAAGTCCACAATTTCACTGACCAACTGCGCCGTCTTCCCGGTGTGACTACTCTTAAAGTAGGACCGCACCCGGTTCTTCAGATTTTTAGCCTTCCCCACGTAAATAATCTGGCTGTTGAGATTCTTCATCAAATAACAGCCGGGAAGGCCCGGCAATAACGCCAGTTTATGTTCCAAATATTCCGATGCCAAGGGCCTAACCTCCCGTTCATTTCTCGAATTAGCTAATAAAGTATAAGCCGAATATCTGTTTGGTGCAAGCAATTTACCCCGCTACAACGCCGCTCAGCGGATTATCCCGGCCACGCACAAATCACCCGGATTTTATTTGATTTTTGGCAAGCGTCGTTCTGATAAATGACAAAGCCACGTAATTCTGCTATGATACTGCTAAAGACAAGGAGGTGGCTTGAATGGCTCTTAAAGTAAAACGCCAGGATGACCTTGACTCCATGTTCGGTAAATTTGCTGAGATGGACCCGACGGACGTGAAACGCGACAAATTTTTGAAGCGTGACGATGCCCATAAGGATAACAAGCGTGCAAAAGGCTTGATCAAATCTGATAAATCTAAACACGAACAGGATCACAGTCAGGACTAACGTCATAAATGAAAGGACTCACGGTAACCATGCCGTGGGTCCTTTTATTTTACCAAAATTTCGGTTACACACAGCCTTGACTACCGTTCCGGTTGAAAGCCGTGTGGGTACCGTTCGTTTAAACGGTTAATGTTATCTTGAGCGACCTCATCAAAATCAATATCGGCCCACTGGGCAATCTGGCTTAAGTACCAGAGCACGTCGCCCATTTCCTTCACAATCGCCTCATGATCCATGTCTTGACCGTGAAAGGTATAGTTCTTGACCAGATCAACGACCTGTCCCGATTCACCCGCTAAGCCCAGTGCACAATTTGTGAGGACCTGTTCGTTCCCGTAGAGCGTCCGGTTCGCGGCTTTTTGATAATCATTAAATTCCATGTTATTTCCCCCCAAAGGCTTGTTGTTCGATCCAATTCCAGACGGCATCCTTCCCAATCTTTTTGGGTGCCGAGAACATAATAATGTTATCGGTATTTGGCAGCGCCATGGACTTCTTGATCTGGCTCACGGCCTGATTCCACTTGCCACGCGCAATCTTGTCGCTCTTCGTAGCCACAATCAACGTAGGCAGGTTGAAATAAGCTAAATACTGGTACATTTGAATATCGTCTTCCGTCGGTGCGTGCCGCGCATCAACTAGCGAAACGACCCCCTTGAGTTGGTCGCGTTGGGTCAGATACGTCTCGATCATCTGCCCCCATTTCTCACGCTCCGTCTTGGAAACCTTGGCGTAACCATAGCCAGGGACATCGACGAAGTAGAGTTGGTCTTCAACATTATAAAAATTCAGTGTCTGCGTTTTGCCGGGTTGGCTTGACGTCCGTGCGTACGACCGCCGATTAATTAAGACGTTGGTCAATGAAGACTTCCCCACATTTGACCGGCCAACTAACGCAATTTCTGGATACCCCGTCGTTGGGTACTGTGCGGGGTCAACCGCACTCATGACTAATTCCACGTGATTGACTTCCATTGGTTAATGCCATCCTCTCCAAATATCTTTCACCATTTTAACACAGAACGTCAGCTGACTGGGGACTTTCTCGGTCGCGCGTTTGCCGATGAAGCGGTTAACGCCCGGCACCGCCCGTCTTTACCACCCCATAAAAAAACGGCCAACCCGTAGGCTAGCCGTAAAACCACACTGTGTGGTTATTATGATGCTTTTTGATCCTTTAAGATAACTTCCGGTTCTGCATGATCCGTCACGGTCTGCGCCGTAATCACAACCTTCGCCACGTCGTCACGACTTGGCAGGTCGAACATGATGTCACGCATCACATCTTCAATGATTGACCGCAATCCCCGGGCACCTGTGTTCCGCGCAATGGCTAATTTCGCCATCTCACGGAGTGCAGCCGGCTGGAATTCCAGCTGAACATCATCGAGCGACAACAGTTTTTCGTATTGCTTAACCAAGGCATTCTTCGGTTCCGTTAAGATCCGTACTAGATCATTTTCATCCAGCTTCTCGAGCGCCGTCAAAATTGGCAACCGCCCAATAAATTCTGGAATCAAGCCGAATTGCAGTAAGTCTTCAGGAATCACGTGTTGCATCAGGCTATCGCCAGAGGCCAGCACGTTTTGTTCCTTGGTGTCGGCCCCAAAACCGATCGTTTGGTCACCCAGACGCCGCTTAACGATGCCGTCAATCCCATCAAAAGCCCCACCAACAATGAATAAGATGTTCGTGGTATCAATTTGAATGAACTCTTGTTGGGGATGCTTACGTCCACCCTGAGGCGGCACGTTGGCAATGGTGCCTTCCAAGATCTTCAAGAGGGCTTGTTGTACCCCTTCACCGGAAACGTCTCGCGTAATGGAAACATTCTCGGACTTCTTGGCAATTTTATCGATTTCATCAATGTAGATAATCCCCTTTTCGGCACGATCTACATCGTAATCGGCATTCTGCAAGAGCTTCAGTAGGATGTTTTCAACATCTTCACCCACGTAACCAGCTTCAGTCAAGGTCGTGGCATCGGCAATGGCAAACGGCACGTTGAGAATCTTAGCCAGGCTTTGCGCCAGATAAGTCTTCCCAGAACCGGTTGGTCCAATCACCGCAATGTTACTCTTCTGCAGTTCGGGACCATCATCGTCGGCTTGCGCCATTTCATTGACCCGCTTGTAGTGGTTGTAAACGGCAACGGACAGGGTCCGCTTCGCTTCATTTTGACCAATAACGTATTGATCAAGCGTATTGACGATGTCAGCAGGTGTCGGCACTTCTAAGGTTTCTTGCGCGCTGTCTTGGTTGAATTCTTCATCAATAATTTCCTTGCAGAGGTCAATACATTCATTACAGATGTAAACACCTGGGCCAGCAACGATCTTCTTCACTTGATCCTGCGATTTTCCACAGAAAGAGCACGTGACTGGGCCATTTGTTTCGGTGTTTTCAAACAATAAACTTCACCCTTTCTCTCCAGGCTTAAGCCTAACTCATTAAAATTTCTTTTTTGGTCAGTAAACCTGTCGAACTAACCAGGTTTTCCCTATCAATCGTGTACTATACCACAGATACGCGTACGAGAGAATCAATTTGCCTCGCACGAGCAGGCAAAAACCTGATTCTAAAGAAAAACCGGAACAACAGCGACTGTCGTCCCGGTCAAGCACGTCGACAAAGAACTAGTCCTTGTCGTCGTCCTTCTTCTTGTCTTGCTTTGCAGAATCAGCAATCAAGTCAACGGCACTCTTGATCGCAATGTCATGCTTCAACATGTCATCGGAAAGGGCACTGCGAACAGCACTTTCTTCCATGCCATATTGACCGGCTAAGTCTTTCACTTCAGCATTGATTTCATCTTCTGAAGGTTCGATCTTTTCAGCAGCAACAACGGCTTCGAGAACCAGGTTGGTCTTAACCCGCTTTTCGGCACCATCGGTGAATTGCTTCCGTAGGTCGTCTTCGGTCGTTCCAGTCAATTGGAAGTACATCTTAGGTTCGATACCTTGTTGTTGCATGTTAGCCAAGTATTGGTCCATTTGACGGTTGATGTCATCCTTCAGCATAGCTTCTGGGATGTCGGCGATTTCAGCGTTGTCAACGGCTTCGCTGATAGCTTCGTCTTCAATGGCATCGTGAGCAGCTTGGGTCTTTTGTTCCTTCAAGCTGTCCTTCGTCTTGGCTTGTAATTCTTCTAAGCTGTCAACTTCTTCGTCAACGTCCTTAGCGAATTCATCGTCCAATTCTGGTAATTGCTTTTCCTTAACTTCGTGGATGGTAACCTTGAAAGTGGCTTCCTTGTCACGTAAGTCTTCGGCTTGGTAGTCCTTAGGGAAAGTAACCTTAACGTCAACATTTTCGCCAGCCTTGTGACCAACCAATTGGTCTTCGAAGCCAGGGATGAAGGAGTTAGAGCCCAATTCCAGGGAGTAGTTGTCAGCCTTACCGCCATCGAATTGCTTGCCATCAACGTAACCGTCGAAGTCAATCACAACTGTGTCGCCCTTAGCAGCAGCTTCGTCTTCCTTAAGCACTAATTCGGCTTGTTGTTGACGTTGCTTTTCTAATTCGGCGTCGATGTCCTTTTGGTAAACCCGCGTGTTTTGCTTCGTTACGCTAAGGCCCTTGTAGTCGCCCAGCTTAACGTCTGGCTTAACCGTAACAACGGCCTTCAGCACCCAAGCCTTACCCTTGTCCATGGATTCAACATCCACTTGAGGTTGGTCGACTGGTTCGATATCAGCGTCCTTGATAGCTTGTTCGTAAGCATCTGGTAACACAATGTTTAAAGCATCTTGGTACAATGCTTCTTCACCGTACATTTGGTCGAAGATTTGACGGGGTACCCGGCCCTTACGGAAACCAGGTACGGCTAAGTTCTTCTTAGTACGCTTGAAGGCCTTGTCCAGACCATCTTTGATCATATCAGGAGCAATTTCAAAGGTTAATTCGCCTTGATTAGAGCCCTTTTTTTCCCATTTTGCAGCCATTATTTTCCCTCCGAAATGAAAGATATTACTATTTACAATTCTATCAATTGCATACTGTATAAGTGTACCTTATGCTTTCCGAATTGTAAAATGATTTTTTGTTGAAATGCCGTGAATGACGCGGCTTTCCTGGAAGTTTTCCGAGAAAGTCCCACAAAAGTAAAGCGCTACCGAATATTTCGCGCCAGCTCACGGCCAGACCCCGACAAAATTAACGCAAATGTGGCTAACAGTCGTGTCACCAAGTCATTGCGGTTATTCACGGATCAGTCGGTCAACCGGCCTCATGATTAAGGTACGAAAAAAGGACCGAAAAGTTAACCTTTTCAGTCCTTCATTCAAGGTACACTAATTAAATAACTTTAATTAGTCGTCGATTTCCGTAACGGTACCGGCACCAACAGTGTGGCCACCTTCACGAACAGTAAACTTCGTACCCTTTTCAATGGCAGCTGGTTGGATCAGTTCAACAGTGAACGTCACGTTGTCACCAGGCATAACCATTTCAACGCCATCTGGCAATTCGATAACACCAGTGATATCAGTGGTGTGGAAGTAGAATTGTGGACGGTAGTTTGAGAAGAATGGCGTATGACGGCCACCTTCCTCTTTGCTCAAGATGTAGACTTCACCCTTGAACTTTTCGTGCGTTTGGATCGAACCTGGCTTAGCCAGAACTTGACCACGAACAACTTGTTCACGGTTGATCCCACGAAGTAAGGCACCAACGTTATCCCCGGCTTCACCAAGGTCCAACGTCTTACGGAACATTTCAAGACCAGTAACGGTCGTCTTCAATACGTCGTCATGTAAACCAACGATTTCAACTTCGTCACCAACCTTAACCATCCCACGGTCGATACGACCGGAAGCAACAGTCCCACGACCAGTGATCGTGAAGACGTCTTCAACAGGCATTAAGAAAGGCTTGTCGTTTTCACGTTCTGGAGTTGGGATGTAGTCATCAACGATGTCCATCAAGTGAAGGATAACCTTAGTTTGTTCTTCGTCGCCTTCAAGAGCCTTCAAAGCGGAACCACGAACAACAGGAATATCGTCACCAGGGTAATCGTATTCGGACAACAGTTCACGAACTTCCATTTCAACTAAGTCGACCAATTCGTCGTCATCAACTAAGTCGGTCTTGTTTAAGAAGACAACGATGTAGTTAACACCAACTTGGCGAGCAAGCAAAATGTGTTCACGCGTTTGTGGCATAGGGCCATCAGTAGCGGCAACAACCAAGATAGCACCGTCCATTTGGGCAGCACCAGTGATCATGTTCTTGATGTAGTCAGCATGTCCTGGGGCATCGATATGCGCATAGTGACGCTTTTCAGTTTCGTATTCAACGTGGGCAGTGTTGATCGTGATACCACGTTCACGTTCTTCTGGAGCAGCATCGATATCAGCGTAATCTTCGGCCTTGGCTAAACCTTTGTCAGCAAGTACCTTAGTGATTGCAGCAGTTAACGTCGTTTTCCCATGGTCAATATGGCCAATAGTACCAATATTTACATGGGGTTTAGTTCTTTCATAATGTTCTTTTTCAGCCATTAATGAAACCCTCCTGTATTTTATCGCAAGGATGACCACTTTTCAGACGAAAATTAATCACCCTTTGCGTAAAATTATACTACTTCTTTTCAGAAAGGGAAAGCTGGAACCCTCCCAAAAAAGAATCCTTGACCAGTATATATGCTGTAGAATTATTTGTAAACTAAAATCTTGCCGAATTTACGGTTTTTCATGATTTTTATCGTCAATTGAACCAAATAAAGCCGCCATGTAGCGATTTAAGCGGTGTTGCCACACATTAATTTCTTCTAATTCTGCGTCATCGGCCTGATCTGTCACCGATTGTCGCGCCACGAGTCGAACCCAAGCGACCGGATTCTTAATGATTTTGTCAATAAACGGGTACAACATCATCAATTGTAACGTAATTGTTTGGGAAATGTTAGCCATAAGCATCGGATCTTGTTGGGCT
The DNA here is from genome assembly GCF_012641095.1 of Lactobacillus sp. HBUAS51381. Taxonomy (GTDB): domain Bacteria; phylum Bacillota; class Bacilli; order Lactobacillales; family Lactobacillaceae; genus Levilactobacillus. The sequence continues at coordinate 834 of NZ_JAAVSC010000023.1, read as the reverse complement.
AAATTTTCATGTAAATACCGTTGGATTTGCTGCGCCGCCGAACTTGCCCCAACCGGCTGCAACTGACTGGTATCTACCACGTAGGTCTGATCGTCCAGCCAGTGAACCTGCACAGTCTGCGTTGTCCGTAGCCGCAACAGCTCTTCCAGCAAGGTGGCCCGCATTAAGGGATGCAAGAACGGATCAACTAATAAATACTGAATGCCCTGCATGAATTCCTTAAGTGGTAGTTGGCGGGCCTGCTCCAGTCGTTGTCGTTGCTCACCAAAGGAAACGTCCCCCAGATGATAGAATTGCTTGGCCCGTACCCGTTGTGTTTCACCCAGGGTCTGTCGGGCAGCTTCTTCTGCGGCCGTAATCTGGGTGATGCCGGTCTCGCGCCAAGCCTGTGCAGATGGAAGTTCGCAAAACTCTCGGGCAAAGATAAACTGCTGATTCTTCAGCGCTACATCTAGCCGCAATTGAAACGTCTCAGCCGAAGCTAAATAAACCGTATCCTGTTCGGCCGCATACTGCTCGGCAGCCAGATACTTTTCATCATGGTAGAGGCTCGCCACCAAATAACGGTTAAATTCGGCCGTTTGCTGGTCGGTATAGAGCTTCTCAAACAATTCAGTAGCCGTTGACCATTTCCCGGCTGAAAACGCCTGGTGGGCCTTCTCGATGGCTTGTTCCCTGGCGGCCGGACTTGTAAATTCTCCCATAGCATCCACTCCTCACTGGGTCAATTTTTTGGATCGAGTAGGAGGTAGCCGATTAGTTCGGCTACCGACCTCTCACACCACCGTACGTACGGTTCCGTATACGGCGGTTCAGTAACTTAAGCATTTTGAA